>JAHZIV010000014.1 GCA_022601255.1 Gammaproteobacteria bacterium | reverse complement strand
TTCTGATAATTTGGAGCTGGTGAACGGATTCGAACCGCCGACCGGCTGATTACAAATCAGCTGCTCTACCAACTGAGCTACACCAGCGTACCTCAAGAAGATTGGAGATTCTAACAATATCTCACCCAATTGCCTAGCCCCAAAATGCAGAAAATGTGCTCATCCCCTACTCTTTAAGCTTATCCAGCAAGCTTGGCCAATTTATTCTCTGATACATGATTAAATTCTTACCTATCCCCTGAGCTGAAAAACTAACAACGCCCCCATAATCAGTGTTCCAAGAAAAAAGAACACTGTGCTCGTCTTACGGTTCATTGGAATCTCTTGTGAAAAAGCATTATACAAAATGGATCCAGAGAGAAAGGCAATTAAAATAGCCGTAATATAAATACTCATCGGATACATCAACAGTGATATTACATAGCCCATCAGCAAACCAAACACTAAGAAGATATGTGCCTTTACATTAAAAAAATCTGGGAAATAACGTTTAAAGTGATTATCCGTCAGAATAAAATGCAAGCCCATTGCAATCGCAAATAAGATTGAATAAAACAGGCCCGTCTGCACTCGTAAAAACATCGTATACGTAATTAAAAAATTATAAATAAAGTACATAGCAAGATGCACGCGGAATCCACGCTGTTGCAGCACAACACCCTCTCCGCACGCACGTGACGCATAGCGCTCAATAAAATAAAACACCTCAAACCCAACAAGCGCCACAACAAATACAACCAAATCTTTAAATGGCGTCATGATGCCAGCCCCATCAAGCAATTTATGAATATGGTCTCGGCTCTCAACAAGCTCGGGTAACATATGCAGAAAAACATACCCCACTGCAACACCCCCCGCAAAAGAGGCAATGCGCCTTGGATCCAGGAAAGAGATACGTTTAAGATAAGGGGAAAGGTAATGACAGATCATCAGGGCAACCGACAAAATCGCCGCTGCAAAATAACTGTGCCAAGCAGGTGCCGACATTCATGATCTCCCTATCGATATGAATCTATATTTTATACTATATTCTACGACGAGATAACTGAAATCTTTGGAAATTTACGGGAATAATCAACATCGCGCTGCGCAAGCTCTACCGCCAACTGCAACGCAATCCGTTGGTATGAACGCGCAACCGCACTCTCAGGGTTTGCTACAACAGAAGGCAGGCCAGCATCACAGTCGACACGGATCTGTCGATCCAAGGGCAATTGACCCAACAGCGGCACTCCATAATCCTGCGCGATATTTTTCCCACCTTGTTCGCCAAAGATCGCTTCTTGGTGGCCGCAGTGGGAACAAATGTGTTGTGCCATATTTTCGACGATGCCCAGCACTTTGATATTAACTTTGTTAAACATCTCAATACCACGTTTTGCATCCAACAAAGCCACATCTTGTGGTGTTGTGACAATCACTGCTGCACTGACAGGAACTTTACTGCCAAGCGTTAACTGAATATCACCTGTACCAGGCGGTAAGTCGATAATCAAATAATCTAAATCTTGCCACAAAGTATCTTGCAACAATTGCTGCAACACTTTGCTTATCATGGGTCCACGCCATGCAATGGGCGCATTGACATCTACTAAATGAGCCAATGAAATTGTTTGAATGCCATGTGCATCAATGGGATTGAATTTTTTATTTTTACTCGTGGCTTGTTGTGCTTGCGTGCCTAACATTTGCGGCACATTGGGGCCATATATATCCGCGTCTAATAATCCCACTCGAGCACCCATTTGTGCTAATGCCAATGCCAAGTTAACGGATGTTGTTGACTTGCCAACGCCACCTTTACCAGAGGCTACTGCAATAATGTTCTTAACATTCGGTATCGATTGATTGACCAACTGTGTGGTGTGTGCTGCAATTTTTGAATTGATTGAAAGTGTTAATTTTTCAATTGGAAACACATCAAGTAATTGCGAGATCTCATTGATGATTTGCTGTCGTATCGTTTTAACTGGAAAGCCGAAGACCAGTGTAATATCAACTTGAGCACCTGTAATCGTAATCGTTTGCTTAGCCCTCGGATAAGCGTACTGATTCAATCGTGCTTCGATTTCAGATTGTTTAATCATAGTCATGGCTGCGCATTGTACATAGCTTGCCCAGGAGATTCAAGCGTTCAACCTCATTACTTTGGCTTGATGCCTACAAACGTTGGAAACATGCGTCTGCTATCAGGAATGACTGTAATATCAGTTAAACCCGCTTCAGACAATCTATCCATCATTTCATCAACCGTACAGAAGTTAGACCACGTGGCCTGTAGAATATGGGCAAAAATCCCTGCTTGTTTCGCCAATGCGGCTTGATCAATATTATCGAAATCCCATTCACATGCTTCGGATTGCCCTGGAGGGGGTGTCAATGTACTCGTCACCAATGTGCCGCCGGGTTTTAATGTTTTCAAGAAGCTTTTATACAGAGCAATCACACGCTCTCTGTCTGACACATAAATATTTAAACCGTTGCTTGCCAACACATCGAACTGATTGCGTTGCGTTAATTGCCATGCATCCTCACAGTAGCATTCAAGCGGTGTTGAACAGTCAACATCTCGAGCCAATTTTTTCGCCAAGTCAAAGACAGAGCCATCTAAATCAATATTCACAAACTGCAGCTGACAACGCTCGGGTTCTACCGGACAATCTAAAGTTAATAGGTCTGCTGCCATGCCCCCAGGTATGGAGGCAACACTGATTGAGTGACTGGTTTGACTGCGATCCATGATGGTTTGACGAATGGCTTTTTGAAAATGTGTAAAGCGTTCTCTGGTTGCCAATACTGTTGGAGCTTCTTCTAATATAAAGTGTTCAACCGGGTTCGAGATGGGGTATTGTCGATACCCTAAAATACAGTAATAGGTCCACCAACCGCTTAGCGCACCTTGATTTTTTATTAAGAAGCGTCCCAGTTCGAACTGACTTAGTTGTTCTGCGACAGCACTAAGCTCTGCTTTTTGTGTGTTACTTAAAGCTGTATTTTGTTGCAAACTCTGTTGAATTAAATTTAGTTTATTTCTTATCATCGACATACTCGGCCGCTCCATGGCTGGAACGTGAGTAATTACATCAGAAAAAAAACGAGCGCCTTTTGCATTCGAAGATTTTTGGCAGCATCGGGCTATTTGTTGTAAGAGTCCCATATTTTTCCTCCTAAATACATGAGCAGCGCAGCGAAACTGATCGTTCAAAGTGCCCCTAATCTGCTGAAACGCTCAGCTAAGCGGTCAATTTGGACGATCAGTCGAGCGAGCAGCCGCAGTGTATACTGAAATACATGAGCAGCGCAACGAAACTGATCGTTCAAAGTGCCCCTTACTACTGAAACGCTCAGCTAAGC
>JAHZIV010000013.1 GCA_022601255.1 Gammaproteobacteria bacterium | reverse complement strand
TGCTTCGGCAAGCAGCTGCCATCCCTGGCGAGGCTTATGAGTGCTTACGACTCCCTGCCCATACTTGCAACACTACGCTGGCTCGTGTTGCTCCCTGTATGGGCGCTCACTTCGTTTGCCCTCCTCGCCGTTTATTCTCAGCCAACTCTTGTTCACATAGCAACATCCATCACCCGAAGCGAGCCATGAAGTAAAAAAGCACTGGAGAGTCACTGGGTGCCTTATGAGCTTAAATATTTAAAATAACAAACTAAATGTTATATAAATCAGGCTCGCCCATCGGTCGCGTCTTAAACCGCTTTAAATGCCACATATATTGATCCGGATGCTGCCGCACAAGCTCTTCAATAACCTTGTTAATAACCGCCGCATCCTGAGTGGCATCCCCTGTAGGAAAGTTCTCAATAGCCGGCATAAACTCTAAAATATACTGACCCTGTTCACGATATATTGTCACCGGCACAACTGGCATATCCGAGCGCTTCAAAAAAACAGAAGTTGCCGAAGTTGTTGCAGCAGGAATTTCGAAAAATGGCGCAAACACATGCCCTTTCTCTTGCTTATGGTTTAAATCTGGGAAATAAACAATCGAGCGTTTCTGTTTTATCATTTTAAACATGGCACGCGCCGACACCGGGAAAGAATCGTTAAATCGAATTGTCTTCTTTTTTCTAAACTCTCCAAATAACTCATTCTTTACAATTTGCTGCATAATGCTAAAACGCGCAACACGCGAAAACAATCTACCCGCAACTTCCAATGGATAGAAATGTTGTGCTAAAACCAAAACACCTTTGTTTTGTGCGGCTGCATTCTTATAATGCTCTACACCCCTTATCTCAGTGCGAGAAAAAAATCGATGATCGGATGCCCACCAAGCCAAACCCATTTCATAAAGTGACATGCCAAAAGACCACATCGTTTTTTCAACAATAGCCTCCTGATCAGCCAGATCAAGCTCTGGAAAACACAATTGAATATTTTTCTGAATAACCTTCTCTTTGCGCGAACCTTTTAAA
Source organism: Gammaproteobacteria bacterium (assembly GCA_022601255.1). GTDB lineage: Bacteria > Pseudomonadota > Gammaproteobacteria > Coxiellales > Coxiellaceae > JAHZIV01. The sequence goes on along the minus strand of JAHZIV010000013.1, from coordinate 4,779 downwards.
ATATGATACCCCAGCCACCCAGACACATGCACTGCAACACTGTATGGCAATTTACAAAAACAATAAAAAAGAAAAATTCCCAGCCATGTTAACCAGTATTTTGGGGCATAAAAACGTATTGGCATTATAACTTCTTCTTAAAATGTTTTTTCAAAGGGCCTAAATATGAATACGCAATTGGCACTACTACCAATGAGAAAAACGTGCCAAAAAATAAGCCGCCGACAATTACCCAACCAATATTTTGACGACTCAACGCTCCCGCACCACTAGCAGCCGCCAATGGAACCGCCCCAATCACCATCGCAGCGGTTGTCATTAATATTGGGCGCAATCGCAATGACGCTGCATTTAAAATGGCTTCATGTAACATGATGCCATCCATGCGTTGTTGGTTGGCAAATTCGGTTATTAAAATACCATGCTTTGCGATCAAACCCACCAATGTCACAAAACCAATATTAGTATAAATACTCAGGCCACTCCCCGTTAATTTTAACGTGAAGATTGCCCCAACAATTGATAGCGGCACACTCAACAAAATAATAAATGGATCTACAAAACTCTCAAATTGCGCCGCTAATACGAGATATATGAACACCACAGCCAACACAAATGAACCCAGCATCGTATGGCGTGACTCCAACATATGCTTTGCAACACCACGAAAATCATATTGATAACCTTCTGGCAATTGCTGCTTCAACTGCTGCTGTAAATAATGCACTACTTTTCCCATCGAATAACCATTCGCTAACTGCATGGTCACCGTATCCGAACGCATTCTTTCATCGTGTGGCAATTGTTGCGGCCCCACCTCAGACCGGATTGTTGCTAGAGTAGATAATGGAATCATCTTTCCTGCCTGACTGCGCACATAAAGCTGATCAATAATGCGTAACTGCTGCAAATCCTGGTCAGGAACTTGCAAAATAACATTATAATCATGATTATCCCAAATAAAATTCGTCACTTTGGATCCACCTAACATGGTTTTTAACGTATCGCTAATATCCGACACATTGACTTGCAACGCTGCTGCTAAGCTGTGGTCTACGTGTATCACGTATTGCCTTTCATTCATTTGTAAATCCTGTGAAGCATTGGTAATACCAGGATACGAACGCAATTTATTTAAAAAATCTTTCACTGTTGCATGGAGTTGATCATAACTCTCGTAAGTACTAATGAGCACGCGCACTGAATCACCATACTTACCGCCACCGCCAATTTGGCTATCATTAAAAAATCCTACTTTTGCACCGGGAATATTCGCCACCTTTTTCGACAATTTTTGCAAAATCATCTGCGCAGTTCTGCTGCGCTTATCCCAAGGTTTTAATATAATGATACCAAAGCCACCATTTTCAGAATTCACCATCATCATAGTTTTAGACACTTCAGGCACGTCACTGATAATTTTCTCAATATGTTTAGCATAATTATTGGTATAATCAAAACTTGCATTAGCCGGAGCATCAATAGTAGTAAAGAAAATTCCCATATCTTCCTGTGGCGCTAATCCTGAACTCAGACTTGTAAAACAAACATATCCCAGCGCCGCAACCACTAACAACACCAGCACTACCCAGATACGATGCCTGAGTAATTTATCTAATATGTTACGATACGCATTCATAAGGCGCTCGAAAACTCTTTCCAGCCAAGCCGTATAACCGCTCTTGTGATCACCACCTTGACGCACTAATAGTCGTGCACACATCATTGGAGACAATGTTAGGGCAACGAAACCTGACAGCACCACCGCCAATGCCAGCGTAAAAGCAAACTGCCGAAAGATAATACCTGTCATACCCGTTGCAAAACCGATTGGCGCATAAACTGCTGCCAATGTTAACGTCATCGCAATAATTGCAAATGCAATCTCACCACTACCCTTCATTGCAGCCTGGAGAGGCGATAATCCTTGTTCGATGTAACGGTGGATATTCTCTAACATCACGATAGCATCATCCACCACCAGACCAATTGCCAAAACCAGCGCCAACAATGTGAAAACATTAATGCTGTAACCCATGATGTATATCAGTGCGCACACACCAATCAAACAAATTGGAATCGTCACTACCGGGATAAGCGTCGATCGAATCGATCCTAAAAATAACATCACCACCAAGACTACCAGCACAATTGCAAACAACAGATCAGAATAAACATCATTCAAAGACGCCTTCAAAAAAGTGGTGTCATTCCAAACGGATTGTATCTCCATGCCTTCTGGCATATTCTGTTGAATTTTTTTAAGCTCATGCTGTACCAAGGCCGCCACTTTAATTGGGTTTGCAGTGGAATCTGCATAAACACCAAGACCCAAGGCAGGTTTTGCATTAATTCTCATGGCATCATCAGTAGACTCCGGGCCCACATCGATATTGGCAACATCTGAAAAATGCAACATATAGCCATTATTATCACGGATAATTAAATTACGAAACGCATTAACGGAGCTCAACTGACCCTGACTAAGAACACTGTAATACCGACTGGAATTTTTTATTTGACCCGTGGGCACATTAACATTTTGTTGATTCAATACATTGGTTAGATCACTAACAGTGACTTGATTTGCTGCCATCTTTGCAGGATCCAACAAAATTTTCATGGCATAAGCACGTTGGTTATACAGCTCCACACTCGCCACACCCAGTATCTGCTCAAGCTGCGGCACAATATTGCGACTGGCATAATCGGTAATTGCCATCGGTGTCATATTAGGATCCGACACTGACAACACCATGGTTTGCAAACTATTAGGATCTCTTTTCTCAATAATAGGCGGGTCTACATCCTGCGGCAGTTGTTTAGTAATCCCAGCCAGTCGATTCTGCACATCATACACAGCCGCATTTATATCCACCCCCATATTAAAATCTAAAATAATTCTACTCTGTCCCTGCATGCTTGATGAGTGCATCGAATATAAACCACTAATGCCCGCCAAATCATTTTCGATCGGCGTGGTAATTTGCGATTCCATGATGCTGGCACTCGCACCCGCATAAGTTGTGGTCACTGAAATAACCGGCATATTAACGTCAGGATAACCCCGTACCGGCACACGCATATAGCCGATGATACCCACAACAATTAAAATAAGGCTCAGCACTACCGTGAAGACAGGCCTATTAATACAAAAATCGGTAAACTTCACAGTTATTGAACCTCACTCACATGACTGCCATCAATTAATTCTTGCTGCCCTGCCGTTACCACGACATCCCCTTGCTTTAACCCTTTAAGAATTTCCACATGGTTACGTGATGTAGCACCTGTTTTCACACTGATTGCTCTCGCCCTATGGTTCTCAATACGATAGACTTGTGAGCCTGTGATGGTTGATACTAAACTCTCAATAGGTACCACTAACGCATTTCTATTCATACCCAATACTTGCTTTACCTTCACAAATAGCCCTGGTGCAAGTATGTTTTTCGGGTTAGGAATATCCGCCTCTAGATCCACGCTATCGGTTGTATCGTCTACCGTTGGTGAAATATAACTAAGTTTGCCAATAAACTTTTCATGTTTATGGTTTGGCAATATGACACGAACTTTTTGTCCCAATTGTAACTGCTGCAAATACTGCTCAGGCAAACTATAATTCACCTGCAAAATGCTACGATCCGTCAAAGTTGTCAGTGTCTGACCCTGACGCACATAGTCTCCAATACTCACAAGCTGTGGACCAACATAACCTGAAAATGGGGCTCTAATTCTTGCTTCTGACAAAACAGTTTGATCAGAACTCAGTGCGGCTTGAGCCTCCTCAAAAGTCGCCCGCATGCTATCGAGTGTTTGCTTAGATTGCGCACCGGTCTTAGCAAGCTGTAATGAACGCTCAAAATTCATTTTCGCCAAGTTCAGCGCAGACTGCGCCGAACGCAAACGTGCCTGATAAATACGATCGTCCAATTGAAATAGAACCGTATTCTGTTTTACAAAGCTGCCGGGCTTATACAGAATCGCCACGATCTTGCCATCCATCTGTGGCGCCACATTAATCTGCTGCTTCGCTTGTAGCGTACCGACAGCATAGACCGTATTGGTGATGGTGCTGCGCTTAACCTTCGCAACCCGCACCGCGATCACCTGTGGCACTGAAGCCTGCGCAGGGCCCGAATCACTCGGCCAATAATACCAACCGAAGCCAATGCCTAATATAATAGCTACCACTATGATAAATATAATAATTTTTCGGATATTCATTGCCCCTTTCACCTTTTTTCGTGGAGCGATTATTCTATCATGTTTGGCTCAGGAAAATCAGCAACAGTGTTGTGGATAATTCGATAAAATCAGTAATAGAGTTGTTAATTTTGTAATAAAAATGTGGGGGTTTTGAGTTTGGATAGCCCCCCCTGATTTATCGCTATTTCTAGCAATCCATGCTATAAATATGGCCATGAATAATAAAGACTATAAAATCCTCGATGGCAAAGCCATCGCACAAGAGATCAAAGATAACATTAAGAAAGTCGTTACCGAGCGCCTGCAAGCGGGCAAATCAGCTCCCGGCCTGGATGTGATCTTAGTCGGTGATAATCCAGCCTCTGCCAGCTACGTATCACACAAGCAACGCGCCTGTGACTATACGGGCATCCGCTCTCGCATACACCAGCTGCCAGAAGACACCACCATGGAAGCAATTGCAGAACAAATCGATGCCTGCAATGCAGACCCTGAGGTGAATGGTATCTTATTGCAATTGCCATTACCCGAAAAATTACAGCCAGAATCATTACTCGAACGCATTAATCC
>JAHZIV010000012.1 GCA_022601255.1 Gammaproteobacteria bacterium | reverse complement strand
TTGGTATTGGGGAATTTAACCGGGTTGATTGATTCTGATTATCAAGGGCCATTAATGATTTCCTGTTGGAATCGTGGCAACAAGGCTTATCGGATTAAAGTGGGTGAACGTATTGCGCAGCTTGTAATAGTGCCAGTTATACAGGCAGTTTTTGAGGTGGTGGATGAGTTTCGTGAAACAGAAATGAGTGAAAGAGGAGTCGGTGGTTTTGGCAGTTCAGGGCAGTATTAGTTATCACGTTCCCAAGGTGTTACCTGAAGGATGTTTTCGCACTTATGATATTCGTGGTGAAGTCGGCGATGATGACCTTAATGTTGATGTGGCTTATGCGATTGGGTTAGCACTTGGCAGCATGGTGCAAGCGCAGAATGAGCGTGAAGTGGTTGTAGGGCGTGATGGTCGTTTAACGGGCGTAGACTTTAAAAATGCATTAGTGTCGGGTTTACGCAAAACAGGTTGTGATGTCGTCGATATTGGTATGGTGGCAACGCCACTCGTATACTATGCAACGAAAGTATTGTCGGCGCACTCGGGTGTGATGGTCACGGCGAGCCATAACCCTGCCAGTCATAATGGTTTTAAAATGGTGGTTGCAGGAAAAACCGTGTCGACTGCTGGAGTGCAAGAAGTTTTACAGCGAATAAAGCAGCGTGATTTTGTTTCCGGTGACGGTGGTTACAGTGAATATGATGTTATTCCCGAATACATTAGAGATGTGTGTCAGCGCATCAAGTTAAAACGCCCCATCAAAGTAGTTGTTGATTGTGGTAATGGTGCTGCAGGCTTGTTGGCACCACAATTGTATCGTGAATTAGGCTGTGAAGTGGTAGCACTGTATGAGGATGTCGACGGTCGTTTTCCAAATCATCACCCGGATCCTACAGTTCCAGAAAACTTGCAAGACATTATTGCGGCGGTAAAAGAACATCATGCAGATTTAGGTTTGGCGTTTGATGGCGATGCTGATCGTGTGGGTTTGGTGACGGATAAAGGTGAGATTATTTGGCCGGATCGTCAAGTGATGTTGTTTGCACGTGATGTGTTGTCACGTCAGCAAGATGTCGATATTGTGTTTGATGTGAAGTGTTCGAGTAATCTGGCGAAGGTGATCCGTGATCATGGTGGTCATCCTGTGATGTCGCGTACGGGACATTCGTTGTTAAAAAGTAAAATGCTTGAATGTAACGCGCCAATGGCGGGTGAAATGAGCGGGCATATTTTCTTTCAAGAGGATTGGTATGGCTTTGATGATGGTATTTATGTGGGCGCGCGCTTGATGCGAATTTTGTCGGAACAATCAAAAACAGTCACGGATTTATTTACAGAGTTACCGGATAGTGTGAATACGCCGGAATTAAAATTACCAATGTCGGAAGATCACAAAAAAGATTTTATGCGGCGTTTATTAAGTGAAGCTGATTTTGCAGATGCAGAGCAGATTACGATTGATGGATTACGTGTAGAATTCCCATATGGCTGGGGTTTAGTGCGGCCTTCGAATACCTCGGCATATTTGATTTTACGGTTTGAGGCGGATACGCAGGCACACTTACAAAAGATCAGAGATCTATTTCGGCGTGAGTTGTTAAAATTAGATCCCAAGCTGCAGCTGCCATTTTAGTAATGACGGGCAGATATTTTCTGATGTTAGTTTAAATACCAGAGGCTAATGTTAAGAATAAAGGCAAAAACAACCCATGCAAAATAAGGCATTAGCAGTATCGATGCAGATTTTTCTGCTCTAAATGTATAGGTAATCGTTAGAGCGATAAATACGATCAACAATGCTATATCAATAGCTGCCCAGCCCATTTCATGGGCTCCAAAAAATATAAATGACCAGCTAAAATTAAGTACTAGCTGAATTAAATAAAAAATAAATGCGGTTTTCATCGTTTTTCTCTGATGCCATATTATGCCGCCACTAATGCCGATCATAATATAGAGAACAGTCCACACTGGTCCAAATACCCACGCAGGTGGATTAAAGCTCGGTTTTTGAATGTGTGAATACCAATGAGGGATATTTGCCTGCGTGACCCAGCCTGCAAGACTTGCAATGCCTAGGCAGATAATGACCCAAATTAGACAGGGGGATATAAGTGATTTTATATTTTTAGATATCATGCTTGCTTTATCCTTTCGGCTCGGTAATCAACCCAACATTATCTGCGCCTGCCTTTTGCAATAACACCATCGCATGTACCACTTTACCGTAATTCACAGCACGATCACCTTTAACATACACGGGTCGTTTGTAATGAGTGCGTTTTGCAGTTTGCATTTGTGCCGACACTTCTGTCATTAGCATTTGTGCTGAAATCGGTTTTAGCGGATTTTTATCTAAATTTAAATAATAACGCCCAAGCGCATCGACACTGACAACAATGGGTATCTTGTCTTTAGCAGATAATGTTTTTGCTTTTGTGTGTGGTAAATTGACATTCACACCTTGAGTTAGCAGCGGTGCCGTTATCATAAAGATTACTAGCAACACCAACATCACATCGATATAAGGCACGACATTGATTTCAGAAAGTGGGCGTCTGCGTTGTCTGCTATCGCGGCGTATCATGATTCTACCTCATCGATTGCATAGGCCTCGCGATGGAGAATATTGGTAAAACTTTCTTGGAACGTCTCATACTGACTTTGTAGGCGTTCAAGTTGGTTGGAGAAACGGTTGTAGGCAATGACAGCGGGAATCGCAGCAAACAAACCAATCGCGGTTGCAATGAGTGCTTCTGATATGCCAGGCGCCACCATCGCAATCGTTGCTTGTTGTACGGTACCTAATGCTTGGAAGGATGTCATGATGCCCCAGACGGTGCCAAACAATCCTATATAAGGACTCGTTGAGCCAACCGTTGCGAGGAACGATAAGTTTTTCTCGAGGCGATCCATTTCTTTTTGCAGTGCGATGCGCATCGCACGGGAAGTGCCTTCCATAATGGCCTCTTGGTTCATGTTGGCATGTTGCTTAGATTTAATAAATTCCTGCATGCCCGCATAAAAGATAGCAGCGCTGCCGGTGAGTTCGCTGACTTTTGTGCTGAGCTGATCGAATAGATGCTGCATATCACTGCCAGACCAGAATTGCTGATCAAAATTCCGGAATTGTTTGCGGGTGCGTTTCAATAGGCTGGTGCGCTGGAAAATTAACATCCAAGAAAACACCGATGCGATGATCAGTAACATGATGACAAGTTTGACAACGAAGCTTGCATCTATAATAAAGCTCCAAAATGATGCGCTGGTTCCCATTGTTTTCTCCGTATAAAAAATATCCATTATACCCGAGCTGGCTATTTGATGCTATTGATTTTTATTCATATGCGTTAGTATAAAAATTATTACGGAGGTCGATAAATTGGTTTCAAAAAAAATTATTCATTGGTTTCGGCAAGATTTGCGATTAAAAGATAATCCAAGCTTTTCGGCATCAGTTAAGAATGGTTCTATCATGCCACTGTATATCTATGATGATGTTAACTGTATTGATAGGCCGCTAGGTGCAGCAAGTCGTTGCTGGCTTCATGAGTCGTTGAATCAGTTGAAACTGAGCCTTAATGATAAGCTTGTTATAAAATCAGGTGATCCGCTGACAGTTATTACTAAACTTGTAAAAAAATATGATATTCAAGAGATTCATTGGAGCCGTTGTTACGAGCCGTGGCAAATAAAACGAGATGCATCGCTAAAATCCACCTTGCAGGCAATGGGCGTTACAGTGGAAACCCATAACGGCAGTTTGTTATGGGAGCCATGGGAGATTAAAAATAAAAGCGGTAGTCACTACAAAGTATTTACACCCTTCTATCGTAAAGGATGTTTGCAATACGTGCCTCCACGTAATCCTGTTTCGTCACCAAGAAAAATAAACTATTTTTCACATAAGGAGCCCACTCTTTCTATTGATTCATTACAGTTATTGCCAGATAGTTCATGGTATCAGTCAATGTTGAGTTGTTGGAATGTTGGTGAGGCTGCAGCCACCAAACGTTTAAAGAAATTCATTAAAGAAGATGTATCAGATTACTCTGAGGGTAGAAATCTACCTGCAGAAGAAAAAATTTCGCGTTTATCGCCACATTTACATTGGGGTGAAATATCGCCTAATCAAATTTGGTACGAGGTCAATAAACTCAACCAAAATAAGAGCACAGATTGTTTTTTAAGTGAGTTAGGGTGGCGAGAGTTTTCATACAGTCTGTTATATCACTACCCGGAGTTGTCAGTTCAAAATTTACAACAAAAATTCAATAAGTTTCCCTGGAAGAAAAATAAAAAGATGTTGGCGGCATGGCAGCATGGAATGACAGGCTACCCAATTGTAGATGCGGGAATGAGAGAGTTGTGGCAGACGGGTTTTATGCATAATAGAGTGCGTATGATCGTGGCTTCATTTTTAGTAAAGAATTTATTAATACATTGGCATGAGGGCGAGCAATGGTTTTGGGATTGTTTGGTTGATGCTGATCTGGCAAGCAATAGTGCAAGCTGGCAATGGGTTGCCGGCTGTGGTGCGGATGCGGCACCCTTCTTCCGAATTTTTAATCCGGTGACACAAGGGAAAAAATTTGATTCGCAAGGGTTATATACGCGTATGTATGTGCCAGAGCTTCAGCACCTTCCTGATAAATATTTATTTTCTCCTTGGGAGGCGCCAGACGATATTTTGAAAAAGGCTGGGGTCAAGTTAGGTAAAACCTACCCAAACCCTATTATTGATTTATCATTTTCGAGGCAGCGAGCGCTCGAGGCGTATAAAAAATTAAAAAGCAACTCGTGAAGCATCAAGATCATGATGCATATAAAATAGCATTGTTTAAATAATATTGTGTTAAAATGCGACATTAAGGGAGAAATCATGACGATAATACTAGGGATAGACCCCGGGTCTCGTATCACGGGCTACGGCATTATCGAGCAACAAGGCTCGAGCATTAAGCACATTACACACGGCCATATCGCCACAAAAGGCGATGTGCTCGCCGATCGATTACATCAAATTCACGAAAAAATTAACGCTGTCATTGCTGAGCATCAACCCACCTGCGCCTCAGTTGAGCAAGTATTTACCTGTCTGAATCCTCAATCTGCACTGAAGCTTGGACATGCAAGAGGCGCTGCATTGGTGGCAATTGCAGGTTGTGGCTTAGAATCGCATGAATATAGCGCCAAACAGATCAAACAATCAGTTGTTGGCTATGGAGCAGCCGGGAAACAACAGGTTCAGCATATGGTCAGAGCTTTGTTAAAATTAACCCAATCACCTCAAGTTGACGCAGCCGATGCGCTCGCTGCTGCGATTTGTCATTGTCACTCACAACAATTACAATCGAAGCTCGCTCGTGGAACTACAACAGCAGGATCAAAATGATAGGACGACTCACAGGCATTATTTTAACCAAAGCAGCGCCGCTTCTCATGATCGATGTCAATGGCCTCGGTTACGAGGTGTTTGCACCAATGAATACGTTTTACCACCTTCCTGAAGAAGGCAAGCAGGTCACATTGCATACGCATTTTGTAGTGCGAGAAGATGCGCAAGTGTTATATGGTTTTTACGAATTGCGTGAACGTGATTTATTTCGCGCACTCATTAAGGTAAATGGTGTTGGGCCCAAATTAGCATTAGCAATTTTGTCGGGCATGGATGCGAATAGTTTTATTCAATGCGTGCAGCAAAACAATAGCGCCAGTCTTGTATCAATCCCAGGTGTCGGCAAGAAAACGGCAGAGCGTTTAGTGATCGACATGCGTGATAAGTTTTCTGCAGAAGAGCAGGTGGTGGACCAGGGCGATGTGGTTAATGATGCGTTGAGTGCATTGGTGGCACTAGGATACAAGGCTAATGAAGCTAAACGTATTATCGATAAAGTATATAAACCTGATCTCAATAGCGAACAGATGATTCGTTTAGCATTGAGTCAGATGGTGAAGGGGTAATAGACATGATGGAAGAGTCTGAACGCATGATGGATGCCGATGCAACGGATGATGAACGCTTAATTGAGCGCAGCATTCGCCCACGCCAACTCGATGACTACATCGGTCAGGAGAGTATGCGCGAACAGATGGGGATTTTTATCAATGCTGCACGCAGTCGTGGTGATGCATTGGATCATACACTGATTTTTGGACCGCCGGGTTTGGGTAAGACCACCTTGGCGCATATTATCGCGCATGAGATGCAGGCAGGCTTAAAACAAACAACGGGTCCTGTTTTAGAAAAAGCGGGCGACTTAGCTGCGATCTTAACCAATTTAGAAAAGTATGATGTATTGTTTATCGACGAGATTCATCGTTTAAGTCCAGTGGTAGAAGAGATTTTATATTCTGCGATGGAAGATTTTCAATTAGACATCATGATTGGCGAAGGACCGGCGGCGCGTTCAATAAAACTAGAGTTACCACCGTTTACCTTGGTGGGGGCGACGACACGTGCAGGGTTGTTAACGTCACCGTTGCGAGATCGTTTTGGTATCGTGCAACGTTTAGAGTTTTATAATCGTGCAGAGTTACAAAAAATTGTCCTGCGTTCTGCCAGTATTTTAAATGTTGAGATCGATGAGGAAGGTGCGGCAGAAATTGCTTGCCGTTCTCGCGGCACGCCGCGTATTGTGAATCGCTTGTTACGCCGTGTGCGTGATTATGCGCAAGTAAAAGGTGATGGTGCGATTACTTTGGTGCTTGCAAAGCACGCACTCGACATGTTGAATGTAGATCAGCAAGGTTTTGATACAATGGATCGAAAATTGTTGGATTCTTTGATACATAAGTTTGATGGTGGCCCGGTGGGGATTGATAGTTTGGCAGCTGCAATCAGTGAAGAGCGCGGCACGATTGAAGATGTGATTGAACCGTTTCTGATTCAACAAGGTTTTATCATGCGTACACCCCGCGGGCGTGTGGCAACAAAGTTAAGTTATCAACACCTAGGTTTGCCAGTTAAAAATAAATTCCAGGGCCAACATGAAATCGACTTGTAGATTTGTACTTGAAAAGCAGCGTATTTATTATGAGGACACCGATGCCGGTGGTGTGGTCTATCATTCGAATTATTTAAAGTTGATGGACCGCGCACGTTGTGAGTGGCTATGGGAGATGGGAATCTGTTTTAACCAGTTGGCAGAAGATGCGTGCTTGTTTGTGGTCTGTGATGTACATGTGAAATATTTAAAGCCGATGCGTTTGCAAGATGTGGTAGATGTTTCGGCGGAAGTGATAAAACTTGGCAATACATCTGTTGTGTTTGCGCAAAAAATTTATAATCATCAAGATTCTGATTATGTGTACGCTTCGGGTGAAGTGACTGTTGTGTCTATTAATAATAAGGGCAAGCCGATACGGTTGCCGGAGATGTTTCGTTCGCAGGTCTCTTAGTGGCATTGTAAGTGTATTCTTCCGTCATTGCTTCGCTAACGCTCGCAATGACGGTAAAGCATTACAAATTCGCATTGGTATAGACGTTCTGCACGTCGTCACAATCTTCTAGCATGTCGATAAACTTGATAACTTTTTCAGTAGATTTGTCATCAGTGATATCAACTTGTGTGGAGGCAAGCATGGTGATGTCGGATTGATCGGGTTCCAGTCCGGCATCTATTAAAGCCTGTTTTACATTCAGCATATCGTCCGGCAATGTGGTGACATCGATAGAGCCATCGTCATTGGTTTGGACATCTTCGGCGCCCGCTTCGAGTGCTGCCTCCATGATCTTATCTTCATCACAGCCAGGCGCATAAGTAATCACACCTGTTTTTGTAAATAAATACGAGACTGAGCCATCCGTTCCTAAGTTACCACCACACTTGGTAAAGGCATGACGTACTTCGGCAACGGTGCGATTTTTGTTGTCGGTTAAGCATTCAACGATTACAGCAATAGACTTAGGCCCATAACCTTCATAACGCAGTTCTACCATGTCGGTACCTTCGCCACCACCGGCGCCGCGTTTAACTGCTCGTTGAATTGTATCTTTGGTCATGTTGCCGCCGAGTGCTTTATCGATAGCAGCACGTAGGCGTGGATTTGCATCCGGATCACCACCACCTAATTTAGCGGCCACGGTAATTTCGCGAATCAGTTTTGTGAAAATCTTACCGCGCTTTGCATCTTGTGCATTCTTGCGGTGCTGAATGTTATGCCATTTACTGTGACCCGCCATCTTTCTCACCTTTGATTGTTTTAATGCCTAATTCGCGCAATTGTTCGAATGCCACTTCCGACGGTGCGAGTGTCAAAGGACAGCCGGCATTTTGTGTTTTTGGAAATGCAATCACATCACGAATCGAACTACTGCCTGTCATCAACATGGCAATACGATCCATGCCAAACGCAACACCACCCAGTGGTGGGCAGCCGTATTGTAATGCATGAATGAGATGATTGAACTTTTGTTCCGCCTGTTCACGTGATAAGCCTAGTATTTCAAGTACTGCTAATTGCATATCGAGTTTATGAATACGCAACGACCCACCACCTAGCTCGAAACCGTTGAGTACTAAGTCGTAAGCATGTGCCAGCGCATCAGCTGGATTTGCTTTTAACTTGTCAGCATCTTTTTCGGCAGGTTGTGTGAAGGGGTGGTGCACTGCTTGCCAACGGCCGTTATCGTCTTGCTCAAACATGGGAAACTCTGTTACCCAAACGGGTGCCCAAGCTTGAGTGTAAAGGCTTAAGTCTGCACCTATCTTACAGCGTAAATTACCGAGTGCATCATTGACAATTTTCTTTTTATCAGCGCCGAAGAATAAGATGTCGCCGTCTGCAGCTTCTGTTCTATCAAGGATGGCCTTTATTGTGTTTTCATCGAGGAATTTTAAGATAGGTGACTGCAGGCCTTCGAGTCCTTTGCCGCGTTCGTTTACTTTAATATAGGCAAGGCCTTTGGCGCCGTAGTTTTTAACGTATTCGGCATAGTCATCGATCTGTTTGCGTGATAGTAATTTAGCGCCATTGCTAAGTTTCATTACCGAGACTTTGCATTGTTTATCATTGGCGGGTTCGCGGAAAACTTTAAATTCGGCTTCTCGGACGATATCGCAAATGGTTTGCATCTTCATGGGAATACGCAAGTCAGGACGATCACTGCCGTATTGGCTGATCGCATCTGCATAGGTGATGTGTGGGAATGGATTCGGTAGTTCAACGTTTAACAGTTCTTTAAACATTCCTCGGAATAATGTTTCTATCAGTGCCTGTATTTCTTGCTCGGAAGTAAAAGACAGTTCCACATCGAGCTGGGTGAATTCGGGTTGTCGATCAGCGCGCAAGTCTTCGTCACGAAAACATTTTACGATCTGATAGTAGCGATCGAAGCCTGCTACCATCAATAATTCTTTAAAAATTTGTGGAGATTGCGGTAACGCATAAAATTGTCCGGGATAGACGCGGCTAGGAACCAAGTAGTCACGTGCTCCTTCGGGAGTAGACTTTGTTAAAATAGGCGTTTCGATATCGATAAAGCGGTGTTCGTCCATGTAGTGGCGAATGTAGCGTGTGATGGCTGCGCGCATTAATATTTTCTGACTTATCTCGGGGCGACGTAAGTCGAGGTATCGATAACGCAGACGTGTTTCCTCACCGACTTCTTGGTATTCGTCGATTTTAAAAGGCAATGGTTTGGATGCATTTAAAATCTCGAGATGGTGTGCCACCACTTCAATTTCGCCGGTGGCGATGTTTTTGTTGATCATGCCCTCAGGGCGATTGCGCACGAGGCCAGTGATATGAACTACGAATTCGCTCCGTAATGTTTGCGCGAGCTCATAGGGCTCGGCAAATTCTGGGTCGCAGACGATCTGTACAATACCGCTGCAATCGCGTAGGTCTAGGAAGACGAGTCCGCCGTGATCGCGGCGGCGGTGAACCCAGCCGCACAGGGTGACGGTTTTATCGAGAAACTGTTTAGTGATGTCATTGCAATATTGGCTGCGCATAATGTACTCTTTGTTCATACTGAAACTACGTATAATAACTTGGCAGTACCCAGCTGGCAATGTGCAACATTGAAATCATTTGAACGATATTCGTATTGTTGCTAGAATTCCCGGCAATTGTATAAAACCAGAGGAAGCATTATGCCAGGTCCAGTTAGTCATCCGATTAGAAAAAAACACACATCATCTAACCCTCATATAGAAATCCGTGCCTATTCGCATGATACCGGTGGGGTTAATTGGGGCGACTTTTTACAACGTCGTTTCAGAGCTCATAATGCGGCAGCTGATATGGCCATGAGTAGCGGTTCTACTTATGCAGGAGCAAGTTTGGATCGAGGTGCCTCTGCAGTACAGAATCATTACTCACCAGGTTCTGTGTTTGATGCCAGCGAGAGCATTCCGATCTGTGATGATAGTGGAGTGCGTATTGGTTTTGCAGTGGCAGTGGCGGATGGTTTAGGTCA
>JAHZIV010000011.1 GCA_022601255.1 Gammaproteobacteria bacterium | reverse complement strand
GGGGATAACAGGCTGATACCGCCCAAGAGTTCATATCGACGGCGGTGTTTGGCACCTCGATGTCGGCTCATCACATCCTGGGGCTGTAGTCGGTCCCAAGGGTATGGCTGTTCGTCATTTAAAGTGGTACGCGAGTTGGGTTCAGAACGTCGTGAGACAGTTCGGTTCCTATCTACCGTGGGTGTTGGAGATTTGAGAGGAGCTGCTCCTAGTACGAGAGGACCGGAGTGGACATACCTCTGGTGTTCCAGTTGTCACGCCAGTGGCATTGCTGGGTAGCTATGTATGGACGGGATAACCGCTGAAAGCATCTAAGCGGGAAGCCTCCCTCAAAACTAGATCTCCCTGAACCTGTTATGGTTCCTCAAGGTCCGTCGAAGACTACGACGTTGATAGGCAAGATGTGGAAGTTCAGTAATGGATGAAGCTTACTTGTACTAATTGACCGTGAGGCTTACCATACAACCTTAAATGGTTTTCAGGTAATGTGAAACACAATAAATCTTATTTTAATAGACGACGTTTAGATATGACGCTGACCAATTTGTTATTTCTCTACTAATAGTAGGGAGCAACCAGTTTCCTGGTGACAATAGCGAGCGGGTACCACCTGATCCCATCCCGAACTCAGAAGTGAAAACGCTTAGCGCCGATGATAGTGTGGCATTTGCCATGTGAAAGTAGGTCATTGCCAGGTTTTAATTTTAAAAAGCCCGGAGCTTATGCTTCGGGCTTTTTTTTGAGTTTTATCTTTTTATAAGAAAGGGGTGCACTAGGGGCTTATTTTCATCAAATGAATATGAACGAGAAACTGTTGCTTCGACGCAGTTTTGTTTTGACAATGTTGTTAATATCGATTTCTTCTGGGCTCGCTATACATGTGGCTGAGAATAAATTTCTATCAAATCTGCTATTTTTATAGTAATATGCTCTCCCCAAATGAGCTTCATGCAGAGCTAAATTAAGAGTGAAATAAGTAATATTGTAGTTGACTATAGGAGGTTGATTATGCCTGCATTTGTGCGAGCAGCTAAAGCTTTGAGGCCTATGTTTAGACCAGGTGGAATTGATGTTAGAAGAGTAAGAAAAGTGCTGCAAAGGCTGCCTTTTGATTTGGTGAGAACAAGAGAGTTATTTGTTGACGAAGTTCGATGTGCGGCTACCGGTAATACCTTGCTCCACCATGCAGCTCAAGAGGGGCATCTGCCATTAGCTCAATCACTTCTTGATTTTGATGCACCAGTGGATGTTAAAAATAATGCGCAGCAAACACCAGATGGCTTAGCACAAAGTATGGCAGAGCAGGCTCGGGCAGACCCCGGCCATATGCACTGCTTTCAAGAAGTCTCTGCATTACTATCAAGTAGAGGGCGATGGCAAACTGAAGGAAGTCCAACCGGCTTATCTATGAATCGCATGATGCAGCTGCTCGTGGACGCTAGAGACAATCAAAGACCAGTCATTCAACCAGCTGTTTGTTTATATGGAGTAACACAGGCAGGAAAAAGTACGTTTTTTAATTGGGTGCTTGGAACTGATTATAAGCCTGATCATAAGGGTTTTGTTAGAAGGTCGGGTGGAGAGGAAGAAAAAGTCTATGTGGGGGATAATACTGAGTCAGCGACACTCTATCCAGCGATATGGCAAGTAAAAAATCGATCTTTTGAGTTAGTTGATATGCCTGGTTTTGAAGAAGGGCGCGGGGGTGAAATGGCTGTATGTGTGTCAGCTTCTCGGCGCTTATTGACAACTCATCTGAAAGACGGAGTGCAGGCATTGGTACTGATGGTGAAATATGAAGAGTTGTGTGTTGCCACGAACAATGCAGCATTTAGTCTTTTTAAAAGTGGGGCCACCCCTCTTGGGAGGATGGTTGAAAGGGGGGCTGTTGATAATGTCCTCCTTTTGGCCTCTAAACCCCCTGATGATGCCAGTGTCGATGAAGTTATTACTGGCTTGACTCAATTAAAAAAAACCTGGAGCAGAATACACTCTCTACTACTAATCCGCAATATTTGGAGAGGCAGGCCCAATTGTATTTAATCAATCTTTTTTTAAAAGATCGTGGGCAGCGTATCATGTTAACAAATATCTTTGACCCAACAAAAAGATCAGTTGTACTTGATAGGTTTGAGAGTTTTAAGCCGCACCAATCAAGAAAGTATGATTTTAATGATGGTTTTGATGAAGAGATGGATCGTTTGAATTCACTGTTTTACGATATGATGGGTAAATATTTTGATATGGAGAGGAAATATAAAAAAAAGAAATTAGCATTGTCTGAGCTTGATGAAAAGATGAAGGAAGTTTCTGATGAGCTTGCTGCGTTAAGAGGTCAGTCACCGGGTGATATAGGTAAGCGAATCAAAAAATTAAAGCATTGTATTCAGATTGGGAAAGAGGAAATTGAACGATTAACGAAGAAAAAGACAAAATTAGAGCATAAGCGTGATACAGGTGAGCCATTTGAATTTGATACAACATTTGACTGGAACCAAGATACAGAGGACTTGAGTGGCATCCATGTTGAAACAGAAGGGTCAAGAGCAACGCGCGTTCAGACTTCGGAGGCTATTGTTAAACTTGTTTCTGTACACCCTCGGGTTTATGCCGTTGACTACTTTGAGATTTATGACAATGAGGCGTGTTATGAGGTTGTTGTTGGTTGTTTGGCGAATGGAATGTTTGTGCCTTTTGTCAAAAGTACAACCCTCCACGAGAATGGGTTCGGGACCACGATATATGACGTTAAAGATTTGCCTGAATATCAGTTAGCAGCTAGAGAAGGTAATATACATTTTAGATTTACCGGAGCATTTAATTACACGGGCATAGCTGGTTTTTCATTAAAGTATTCGGCGTTACGAAGGCCGAGTGAAGAAGAGTGCAACAGATTGACTAGAGAAATCGTGGCTTGTGATAATGATTTGGTGGCGGAGAAGCGAGTTTTAAGTCGTAGAAAGTTGGCTAAGAAAGACTTGCAGAATCTCCAGCCAGATATTGAAAAAAAGGAGAGTGAGTATGCTGAAGCACTTTCAAAACAGGCTGATGCTCAAACTGACCTTAATAAATTGGCGTTAGATCTCAGAGTAAATAGAGACTTTTTCTTTCAGATGCAGCAATTAATAAGGGAATACAATTTAGTCAGTACAGCTCAAGAATCAATACGAGAGCGTTTCAGAGAGTTTTCAGCGATTGATTTAGTAAGGCCGTCCTGGTTAAGAGATGATGCTAGTCAGTCACAGGGCGACTATACACGAAACCGACACCATACTTTTTATAATAATCCACAAGGTGAGTCACGAGATGAGGGTCCTAATAATCATCATCGGTGTGAAATATGAGGTACGGGCAGATAAGAAGAGCAAGCGCGTTTGGAATAAGACTATGGGGTCAACATTCTGGGCGAGTAGCTGGTATTCGCAGGCTTGTCACAAGCCCACAGCTATTTGTACCTGAAATCAGGCAAAATTCACGTGGAGAGGAGCCCATGCCTGTTGTTGATCTTCCCAATGGAGATGAGGCTTCCGCACAGCAGGAGAAGACTTATTATGCTGAAGAAACACCCGATAGTGATGCTAATGAAGACGAAAGTGACAAAACATCATCGGGATCGCAGCTTGAAGAAGTTGATGGAGGTGCCGCGCCTAACTTTAAATGGCTTTGGAACGTTCTCTTGTTCTTAAGTTTACTTATGAATGCTGGACTCCTATTGAGAGAAGGTTCTAAACAGCCACCTCGTAGGTCATTGGTTGGGTTAGGCTTAACGTGGGATCAGATTTCAGAGTTGTTTTTATTTATTCCGTTGGGTGATTTAGCGCAGAAAAATAGCGAGGGCAGGACGCCTCTTATGGAGTCAGTATTATTTGGTGAACTAAACATATTTATTCTGCTTGTTGGTTTAGGAGCATCTTTGACAGATTACGATCTTGATGGGCGATCTATTTTTCTGCTTGCTCTAAAGGAAAATAAGGATGATGTTTGTGGTTGGCTGTTAGATGAGCATTATGACACAGTAATCAATCAGCAAGATAATCGAGGTTGGTGTACTATTCATCATGTTGCTAAGAGTGGGAAACTAGATTTGTTATGTAAATGTTGTTCTGGTGGTAGAGGTTCGTTACAGCCCACTTTGAAAACCAAAGATGGTGAAACTCCTTTTCTTATAGCAGCAGCTTATGGTCAGCTGGACATTGTCAAGACTTTGAAAAATTTTGCAGATGGCAAAACGAATTCACAGAAAAATGATGCTTTAATGCTTGCGGCAAAGTATGGACATGGTGATGTGGTTGAATATCTATTGAGTGAGCTAGGTTTTTCAATTAATCATTATAATCATGATTATGAAACACCCTTGATGTTGGCAGCTAAGGGAGGGCATGTTAGTGTGGTAAGAATATTAATTGATCAGGGTGCCAATGCTACTATGACAACAAGTAATTTATGGTGGGGCAAAACGGCTATGGATTATGCTATCAATTTACCCTCAGGGAGAGACCGGGATGAAATAGTGCGGTTATTAGAGAGCTATCAGACTCCAGGGGTTGCTTACGCAAAAAGGGCCTAAATATGAGCTCACACTAAAATTCCTAATGTTTTCTTAAGCATTCCTTAAGGTTTTTGTGGTTAAATATTAAACCATGAAACCAGGTGCCCAGACATTATCGGCCAGTGAGTCGACATCCCTTCTCGGGTCGTCCGTTCGCCTGCATGGGTTAGACCTATTTAGGGTTGCGTTGTTATTGTTGGGTTTTCTGTTTCACAGCGCCATCTTTATAAAACCATTTATGAATTTCCACGCGGAATCTCAATTTATTCAACATATGATTCACACCTCAATACTCAATCGCGCGAGCTGGGATGCGATGGTTTGGATGCACTTGTTTCGTATGCCGGCATTTTTTATGTTGGCAGGATTCTTTGCTCACTTTCTTCTGCAAAAATATGGTTACGCTAATTTCTTGTTGAATCGTTGCAAGAGAATTCTTGTGCCGTTAGTGGTTGTGTTGGTTGTTTTTAATCTATTACCTATTTTAAGCATGATACACATGATGCCTTCAAATCATTTAATTCACTTTCATAATCCACTCATTATTTGGTTTCTTGAGTTCTTAATTGCAATGGAGGTTTTATTTGTGGCGGTGATGCCATTATGCAACAAATACTGTTTGCCAATTATCTTCTGTTTGTCTGTAGTGTCATTAATGTTAACTAATAGCTGGTTTTTTTCAGTGCCATTCGAAACACATTTTAAAAATGTACTGATCGATTTTCTATATTACAGTTGTTTCTTTGTTGTAGGGTCGTTTTTCGCAAATCATAAACGTTTTCAGAAATTGCGAAATATTAGGGGTATGGTGACTTTGTTGTTTATATCGATGGCTTCGAGTTTGCTCTACTTTACAGCGATGAAGTTCCAGACATTGCCGCATATTTTTGTGATGGCGAGTATTTTGCATGCGCTCTTTGCATGGTCTATGTCTGTCGGTTTGATGATGCTGTGTGTTATCGTTGCAGATAAAGCAAATTCTGTTGTGCGCTATTTAGCGGATTCGAGTTATTTCTTATATTTATCTCAAATATCTATCATAATCTTTTTTGTCGATATCTATTCTGCGGTCACAACGTTGTGGTTCAAGTTTTTATTAATTTTTCTTTCATCTCTTGTAACGAGTGTATTGGCGTATCATTGGTTTATACGACACAAGCGTTGGTCGCGATACATCGATGGAAGTAAGCAGGCAGTTTTAGTCAATGACCACGCTCAATGATTCAAGTTGACGTAATGACGTACCCATAACCCAAGAAACATCTTCATTTGCCAGTTGTATTCTTGGCCAGTTTTCTAAAATATATGCGATACAGGCGCGTGTAGTCGAGTGCCCCAGCAACCTACCAAGACAGTAGTGAATGCCATAACCAAACGACAGATGTGGGTTTTTCTTGCGTGTGATATCAAGTTGATTGGGGTGTGAAAACTTTCTAGCATCGCGATTGGCTGAGGCTAGGAAAATACTGATAATATCACCCTGCTTTATTTCGTGCTCATAAAATAAAAGATTTTCTTTAGCGCGGCGTACATTAAGGTGCACCGGTGGTTCGAAACGCAAGAGCTCATTGACAGCTTGATCTACTAACTCAGGTTGTTTGTTTAAAAGCGCCCATTGATCAGGATGTTTTAGCAAAGTATACAGTGCTATTGGTAGGAAGCTCATGGTTGTTTCAATGCCCGTTGCAACAAGCATAGCGTTTAAGACCCAATCAGAGCTAAAGTATTGCTGCATTTCATGCATGGCCTTAAGGGCGGGTTGATATTCTTTTTTAGTTCGTACAAAGGCATCAAGAAAGTCTACCAGTTCCAGAGTCCATGCTACCAGTTGTGGGGCATCCTTTTGAGGAAGGTTGAGCATGTTTGCTAACACACGTGGTGCCACCTTGTGCGCAATATTTTTTGAAAAATCAAAAGTGCCTTTTTGAGACCCGCAAACCTCTGCTGTGATAGACATAATTTCAGACTGATGTTCTGCTATTTTTTTTTGTGAAAAGGCTGGGCTCAATTGTTGCCGCAGTTGGGTATGCTTTGGCGGGTCTAAATAAAACATCCATTGTTGAAAAAAATCAACCAGTGGTTGTACCTCTTTGCGAGCTTTTGAAGGGAATGTTGTGCTGCTTAAAAAAGTACTGATATCCGAAGAGAGCTGTGGATGCATCATCGCCTCAATGGCTGCATCATAACCCATGACACACCAGGAACGGTAGTGTTGGTCCCAATAAACATCACCTTGTTTGGCATTTTGTACATAAGTAGGGTAAGGGTTTTGTATAAAGTTTTGATCCATATAGAACAGTATATATTTCACATGCCAGCTAAACAAGTGTATGATCTGCTCATGTCTAGGGGATAAAGATGAAGGTCATAGATAAAACATTTCAATGGGCGGTGATCGGTGCAGGCCCTGCTGGAATAGCGGCTGTCGGCGAGCTATTAGACTTAGGCGTGGATTCGAAGCAAGTATTATGGGTGGACCCGTATTTCGAAGTGGGGGACTTTGGCCGACACTGGGGTGAAGTATCATCGAATACGCGGGTTAAATTATTTCTCAAGTTTTTGAAAGGTTGTCAGGCATTTGGTTTTGATGATCGGTCACGACCGTTTGCTATTGAGCAATTAAGTCCAGATGGTTTTTGTCAATTAAAATTTGTCGCTGAGCCATTACGGTGGGTTACACAGCAATTACGCGAAAAAGTTACATCATGTCCGGCCAAGGTAAATTCCATGATGATGAGCGACAGTGTTTGGAACTTAAAAACCGATGATACTGTGTTGAAGGTGCGGAAGGTGATTATGGCTACTGGTTGTAACCCTAAGTCGTTACCTGCACATGAGGGTGTTAGGCCAATCAACTTATATGAAGCATTGGACCCATCTAAACTTGCAACTGTTTGTGATCAGAATGATGCGGTGGCAGTGTTTGGTTCTTCACATTCTTCAATGATTATTATTCGCAATCTTAATGAGCTGGGTGTGAAACGTATTATAAATTTGTATTTGCAGCCGGTGCGTTATGCAGTGCACATGGATGGCTGGACCTTATATGATAATACAGGACTAAAGGCGGAGACTGCAGCTTGGACGCGAGATAATGTGGTGCGAAATTGTTTACCACATATCGAGCGTTATATTTCGAACCCAGAGAATATTGAGAAGTACATGCCGCAGTGCACTAAAGCCATATATTCGATAGGTTTTGAAACGCGTGCGCCTGAGGTGCCGCGTATCAATTTTAAAAATTATGATATAAATACCGGCATTATTGCGCCGGGTTTATTTGGTGTTGGCATTGCCTTTCCGCAGCAGACAGTTTCACCTTTCGGAGGAGCTGAATTGAATGTGGGGTTGTATAAATTTATGAAGGATATACGCAAAGTAATGCCAGTTTGGTTGCAGTACGGCTGAAACGCTCATCTAAGGGGTACTTTGAACGATCAGTTTCGTTGCGCTG
>JAHZIV010000010.1 GCA_022601255.1 Gammaproteobacteria bacterium | reverse complement strand
CTCTCTGCTGACCATGTTTAGGCAGTCTCATACAGGTAATGCGATAGTCTGCAAAAGGCAGGTAATAACACGTCTCAGATACTCCACCTGGCGCAGCCTCTGCTACGTGAACTTGATGCGCACCATGCATTCCAGTATCAGCAAAACTGGCTTTACCAATGCTGGCATGATAGGAATTTTTTTGCATGATCTCAACAACTAAATTCGGTGCAATATCAAAGTTCAGTGATAGGGGATCAAACAGAATCCGCCGAGGTATATAGTTATCAAGAGAATATGGCTGCCCATCTCCTGCAGAAAAATCATAAAAATCTTCTCTGATTCTTTGCCTGTCGATAGACGTAGGGTGTTTATGCAATGCTTCTCGCATGTTTTCCAAGCTTCTGCTAAATACACTGACGTCCATAACTACCTCAATAGACCCTCGAACTGCTAATTATAGCTGTTCAATGAATAAACATCCACAATTGGCTCTAATTCACTCAAACATAAGGGTTTTCATCATTACGCAACTGCAAAATAATCGGCACTCCCACCAACTCAAAAGCCTTACGAAAATAGTTAACCAAGTAGCGTTGATACGATCCCGGCAGTGATTTCATTTGCTTGCCATGCAAGACAATTACCAACGGATGATGCCCGCCCACATGCGCATAGCGAATCTTAATGCGTCGACCCGACACCAAAGGTGGTTGATGCTCACGCAATGCTTTCTCCAGAGTGCGGGTTAATAACGCTGTTGAAATCTTCTTATTAGCAGACTGAAAGGCCTCATCGATGGCATGATAGAGTTTTCCCACACCCGTTCCATGTAACGCTGAAATAAAATAGCGGCGCGCAAATTCGGCAAACTGCAAACGACGCTCAATCGCTTGCTTAAATTGATCACGCTGATAGTCATCCATATCGTCCCACTTATTAAAGACAATCACGAGACCCTTACCCATCTCCATCACCAATCCCAGTAAACGCATATCCTGATCGGTTAAACCAGCCTGGGCATCCAATAACAGTAATACCACATGCGCAGCACCCATCGCCTGCATCGCTTTAACAATTGAAAACTTCTCAATCGCTTCACTGACTTTCGAACGACGCCGAATACCTGCGGTATCAATCAAAGTATAATGCTGATCACGATAATCAAACGGTATATAAATGCTATCACGTGTCGTGCCAGGACGATCCAATACCACCAAACGATCTTCACCCATAATGCGATTAATCAAAGTAGACTTACCTACATTAGGGCGCCCCACAACAGCTATATTAATACGGCTGCTATCCATCTCATCTTGTTCTACAGGTTCTTCGTTAGATGCTATATCTTTTAAGGTATTTTCTAATAGATCTGCAACACCACGCCCAGTCTGTGCGGCAATCGCAACGGGCTCTCCCAAACCCAGCGAATAAAAGTCACCCACTACCACGCCTGCATGCTGGCGATCAGCCTTGTTAACCAATAAGATAACTTTGTTGACATGGTGACGGCGCAAACGTTCTGCAATCTGTTGGTCTGCTGCAGTCAACCCATCGTGCGCATCCACCATAAAAAGCAACACGTCTGCTTCCTCAATTGCCTGATCCACTTGTTTATCGGTTAACGCTGCCATAGTGGGGTCATCTGGTTCTGCGATGCCACCGGTGTCTACCACAATAAAGGGTTTACCTTCATACACACCTTCACCATATTGACGATCACGCGTCACCCCTGGCATATCGGATACCAATGCGGCACGTGTTTGAGTAAGATAATTAAATAAAGTTGATTTGCCAACATTAGGTCGACCAATAATTGTCAGTACAGGCAACATGGTCATGACTCTTATGAACTTAACTGCATTAACATAATTGGATTGGCAACCTCTAAGGCAGCATAACCCAACTTGGCTTTATGATACAACGCATCTGCTTTTTTGCTATCGCCTGTCACACGATAAATATCACCCTGAACATTTTCAATCATCGGCAAAAATGTTTTATCATCGACATACGCTAACATTTTAAGTGCCTTTTTATATTGCTTCGTAGACAACAGTATTTTAGCAGCACGAATTCGCGCCAATTGCTTTAAGGATTTGACAGGCGTGTATTCCACCACCCAATTCAAGTTTTGAGACGCCTGTTGATACTGCTTGCCATTTACCTGTTGTTGCGCCAACGATAATACTGCAAACGCAGTATAGGGAGAGCTTGCGTGACTTGCTTGTAGCTGTTTTACATATTGCTGCGCCACTCCTGCTTGCTTCTTAAATTGCGCCACCGCTACCATTTGATATAACTGTGAGGCCACTTCATCTTGCCTCACCTCATAACTTTTCCAATAGCGATAACCAAAACCAATTGCCAAACCCACCAATACTGCAACAGCCAACCACTTGCCAGAACGCTGCCACCACTCTTTGATTTGTGCAAGTTGCTCTTTCTCCGTCATGTAATCATTCATCAATTAATCTCCTTCAAAAAGCTCAATAAATGCTTCAAAAGTAAAATTCTGTTGTGGCTCATCGCTGCGAAGACTCTTTAAAGATAATGTTTGAGTACGCATTTCATCTTCACCAAGAATCACAACAAAATGTGCGCCACTCTTATTTGCACGCTTAAATTGACTCTTATAGCTACCACCCACACAATCCATCATGATACTCAAATGCGGCAGTGCATCGTGCAACTGCTCAGTAAACTGCAAACCCATACCACGAGCCTCATCACCCATCAAAATAAAATAAAGATCGGGATTGTAGTCAATTTTTTCCTGCTCTTTTACCAACAACAACAAACGCTCCAGACCCAACGCAAAACCAACTGCTGGCGTTGGTTTGCCGCCCAATTGTTCGATTAAGGTATCATAACGTCCGCCCGCACAGACTGTGTTTTGCGCACCGTCTTCTGTAGTCACCACCCATTCAAATACGGTCATCCCATAATAATCTAAGCCTCGCACAAGACGTGTGTTTAACTTATAGGGAATGTTTTGTGCTTCTAACATGACACACAGTCGCGCAAAATGTTGTTGCGATGCCTCATCTAAATAATCTGTCATGTTAGGTGCAGCCTCAATCAGCGCCTGCATCTCTGGATTCTTGCTATCGAGTATTCGTAATGGATTACTCTCTAGACGACGCACACTGTCCTCATCGAGTTGTGTTTGGTGGCGCGTAAAGTATTCCACTAATACTTCACGATAGTGGCGACGCGATTCAGCATTGCCAAGGCTGTTGATTTGCAACTCCAGCTTATCATTTACGCCCAACTCTTCAAAAATTCGATTGCCTATCAGTATCACTTCAACATCGACATCCGGACCCGGCATACCAATAGCCTCAACACCCAACTGATAAAATTGACGGTAACGCCCTTTCTGTGGACGCTCGTGTCGAAACATAGGGCCCAAATAAAATAATCGCTGCGTTTGCCCATAACACAAACTGTGTTGAATAACAGCTCGCATACAGCTTGCCGTACCTTCAGGACGCAACGTTAAGCTATCACCATTGCGGTCATTGAAAGTATACATTTCCTTTTCGACGATATCCGTGGCCTCTCCCACGCTGCGTTTAAACAACGCGCTCTGTTCGACAATAGGAAATCGAATTTCACGGTAAGCATATTGATGCATGACTTCATGACAAATGCTTTCTAATATTTGCCAATACGGCGAATCTTCAGGAAGAACATCATTCATCCCTCGCACAGCTTGGATGCCTTTAGACAAGATTAATCTCCAGCGTTATCGTTAGATACTGGCGAGACAGTATAAGTAGGTGCGACCGTTGTTGTATCGCTGTTAGTGTTTGCAGAAGTCACCGCTACGGGAGCAGGATGTTCAACATGTGGCTTTGGCGCCACAGCTTGTGATTTCTTTGCCATCACTGCTTTCGGCGCAACTGTTTTTGTCACGTGACTGGCTACATGCTTTGGCACCACAACCGCTTTACTCGTAGGCGCCATCAAAACATTATCCGTACTCCGCGAGCGCTGATCGTGCCACCACAACATCACCAAGGTGATCAAACAAACAGCGACCAGCAGAGAACCCCAGCGCATAATCTTTTTTGATTTAAAAGAGCCGCTTTGCTTGTAAATCGGAACGCCATCATCCGCTGACGCCATCAATGGCGATGCAGAAGGCGCATAATTGTATTCATGCTCAATCGCTTTAAACGCATCAATCACCATCTGCTCAGGAACGCCGACCACACGCGCATAACTGCGAAAATAACCATGCAAATAAACCGGTGCCGCCATGTGACGATACTCATCTGCTTCTAAATCACGAATACATTGAACACTCAATCGAGTGTATTCTGAGATATCACCGATCGACCAACCCTTGGCTTCACGCGCCTGACTTAACATTTGCCCCGGTGTCATGCCAGCAGCTTGGAAATTTTGCTCGTCTTGTTGATCTTGTTCGGTCATTATCGTACCCTGGCTGTTTAAATTACGCACCTTTGTCCAGCCAACTGCCAGACAATCCGATTACTTTATCATGAACCAGCGAGACTCGCTACTCAAAGACACGATTATCACCGCTAACAGGAACCAATTTACCTGTACGCTGCCAGCGTTGGTGTCGACCGGTTCTATCCTTAAATTTGCCTGCTAATTGACCACAAGCAGCATCGATGTCATCACCTCGTGTACGTCGCACCCACGTTTTGATATTGGCATCGTTCAGTGTCTGTTGAAATTTTAAGATACGAGGCCAGGGAGATGTCTTGTAAGCACTGCCTTTGAAGGGGTTGAAGGGAATTAAATTCATCTTACAAGGCATATTGCGCAATAATTTGACCAATTGCTTAGCGTGCTGCTGCTGATCGTTAATACCGTCTAGCATCACATATTCAAATGTCACAAAACGCTTATTTTTGCCCTTAAAATACTCCTGGCAAACGGGTATTAATTGCTCAAGAGGGTATTTTTTATTCAGCGGAACCAGCTCATTACGCAGTGCATTGTTCGGTGCATGCAACGACACCGCTAATGCGCAATCGCTACTTTGCTGCAGCTGGAGCATTTGTGGGATCAAACCAGAGGTGCTCACCGTCACACGATGCTTCGATAAACCATAAGCATGGTCATACAACATTAAATTCACTGAGGACAATACCGCATCGAAATTGAGCAGTGGCTCGCCCATCCCCATAAACACAACATTAGTAACCTTATGCTCGGCAACAGCAATGTACAACTGCGACATGATTTCTGAGGCCGAAAGATCGCGATTAAACCCTTGTTTTCCAGTAGCACAGAAGCTGCAGTTCAAGCCACAACCGACTTGTGACGACACACACAAAGTACCGCGATTCTGCTCAGGAATATAAACCATCTCAATCGCATTTTTATCGGGAAATTTCAGCAACCATTTTGCCGTACCGTCGGACGCAGTATTGTGATACATCACTTCTGGCAAACGAATTTCGGCACATTGGCTTAACTTTTCACGCAACGGCTTACTGAGATTGGTCATCTCATTAAAATCTATTACACGCTGCTGATGAATCCAATGAATTAATTGTTGTGCCCGATAACGAGGCTCTCCCAACTGCTCGATAAAGTCTCCCATATGTTTGAGATCTAAACCCAGCAAGTTGGTGAGCAATGTGTTAGGCATTCACTATTTCTGCAGGTTTAAAGAAGAAAGCAATTTCTTCGCGCGCTGTTTCAGGTGCATCTGAACCGTGTACCGCATTGGCGTCGATAGAGTCTGCAAAATCAGCACGAATCGTACCAGGTGCCGCTTCCTTCGGATTTGTCGCACCCATGATATCGCGATTTTTGCTGATGGCACTGTCGCCCGATAACACTTGCACTAACACTGGTCCTGAAACCATAAAGCTAACCAAGTCGTTAAAAAATGGGCGTTCTTTATGCACTGCATAGAACCCTTCTGCCTGATCTTTGCTAAGCTGCAGCATCTTGGCAGCCGCTACTTTCAGGCCAGCATCTTCAAAACGCTGGTTAATTTTGCCGATCACGTTTTTCGCTACTGCGTCGGGCTTAATGATTGATAAAGTCTGTTCGATAGCCATATTCACTCCTCATTAGTTGTACAAGTGCTGAACAAGTTGGGGCATTATACTGAGTTTCCCTAGCATTAGCAAACGGATCACCGTCATTGCGAGCCACGAAGTGGCGCGGCAATCTATACAGTGAGCCAGGCACTCTGTAGATTGCTTCGCTGCGCTCGCAATGGGGCAAAGCAGGCGCAAGCTGAGCTCTCAACATCCCGTTTTGGGCAGCTACAATCAGCAGCATTTGATAGCTCCAATTAAGCCACAATCAACTATTGTGGTTCCTCACTACTTTTATGATAAGATTACTTTTTTATATAAACTGAAGGGTCATCACTCATGCGTAAACTGATACTATTTGTTTTATCAACATTTGCCACTGTTGTTTTTGCTGCCAGCAATCCAACCAACCTCATTAATGCACAAGCCAATGCCATGGCCGGCAAAGCCGTTGCCAGCAACCCATCGGCTGCACAGCTACCGGTGATAGTGCCACCCTCCCCCGACATCAATGCCAAAGGCTATGTATTAATGGATGCAAATTCAGATAAGATCATCGCCTCCAAAAACATGCATGAAAAAATGGCTCCCGCCAGCCTTACAAAACTCATGACACTTTACGTTACCTTCCAAGCACTCGCGCAAGGACAAGTAAAACTTTCAGACTCTGTTCGTATCAGCAAAAATGCTTGGCAACGAGGTGGCTCTCGCATGTTCTTAAAGCTTGGCAGCCATGTTCCACTGCAAGACTTAATCCGCGGCATCATTACAGCATCTGGTAACGACGCCTGCGTCGCAACTGCTGAATTTATTGCTGGCAAAGAATCCAGTTTCGCACAATTGATGAATCAAACGGCCGCTCGTCTTGGCATGAAAGAATCTCACTTTGTCGATTCAACCGGTCTACCTAACCCAGATCATTACGCTACTGCCTATGACCTTGCCACACTGACGCGCGCTATTGTTGAAGACTTTCCACAGTATTATCATTTCTTCGATGAGAAATGGATCACTTATAATGGCATTCGCCAAGCCAATCGTAACCGCTTACTCTGGCGCGATAGTTCTGTTGATGGTTTGAAAACAGGTCACACCAAAGAAGCAGGTTATTGCCTTATCAGCTCAGCACTACGTAATGGCATGCGTTTGATTTCAGTCGTCATGGGCACTCCTTCCGATAGCGCACGCGCCAATGACTCACAGGCATTACTGAACTGGGGTTTTCGTTTTTACAAGAGCTATAAAATAGTCGATGCAACCAATCCCGTTGCAACACCTCGTGTATGGCTCGGACAAAACAAAACGGTACCGATGGGCTTAACTCAAAGTTTATATATCACGATTCCAGCAGGTGAATATAAAAACCTAAAAGCCACATTAAACATGCAACCTAAAATCGAAGCCCCAATACAACAAGGCAAAGCTTACGGCAACATCGATGTGACACTCAATGGCAAACTACTTGAGAGTGTTCCTATCATTGCTCTGCAAGACGACCCTAAAGGTGGCCTCTGGTCTCGCTTCACAGATCATATCGCATTATTTTTTAGAGGACTGTTTTGATTATCTATCTTAATGGCGAATACGTTCCGCAAGAAGAAGCCAAGATCTCAATTATGGAT
>JAHZIV010000107.1 GCA_022601255.1 Gammaproteobacteria bacterium | reverse complement strand
TCGGGAATACCAGAACCTTTATCGGTTATTTTTATCTGCACCTTGTCATTACGAACAACGCTACTCACATCCGCGCATTCACCATACTTGACTGCATTCTCAATTAAATTCACCAGAGCCCGCTTCAATGCAATCATTCTGCCAAAATATGGCAAGCGATCACAGTCACTGCGATAGGTCACCGCCATGCCGGTATCTTCAAGATCGTTACACGCCGTTTCCAGCAATGCTACCAAATCAAATTTTTCCATTTGCTCTGTACGCACATAATCGCGTGCAAAGGCGAGAATCGACGCAATCATCTGCTCCATCTCTGCTAAATCAGCGGCGGCCTTTTCATACTGTGGCGAATCTTGCAAAAACTCAATGCGCAATTGTAAACGCGTAATTGGCGTGCGTAAGTCGTGTGAAATTGCCGCCAGCATCTGCGTACGATCCATAATCAAACTTCGCAAACGCCCCTGCATTTCATTAAATGCCTCAATCACCTGACGCATCTCGGGCGGCCCTTGAACCGCCATCGGCGGTGCCTGCACATCGACTCCAAAACGC
Organism: Gammaproteobacteria bacterium; assembly: GCA_022601255.1. Classification (GTDB taxonomy): domain Bacteria; phylum Pseudomonadota; class Gammaproteobacteria; order Coxiellales; family Coxiellaceae; genus JAHZIV01. Next base: position 41,042 of record JAHZIV010000107.1, on the reverse strand, counting down.
TTTGCGGCTTGCGCAAATTCCGTTACCGGAATGGTCAACCGCTTCACGATCCAAAAACATAACAACACAGCAATCACCAAAAGAATGGACGCCGATACTACAAATCCAGTAAACAACCAAGGATCTTGCCCCACACCACCTTCTATGTTTAACCATTGCTTGTTCGACAAAGATAAGCTTGCGCGCATACTATAATAATGCTTCGTCGCAAATTGCACCAAATCTTTTGGCTTGGTAGAGGTAATGATCGCTGCGTTTGGCAAAGCCTTATTCGATAATTCAAACCACAGTGCATCACTATCTAAAAAGTGCGTGTGTTTTTTTAATCGCGCCACTTTATAATCTTGCATTAAATTAAATAAACGAATCCCCCGCACGAACTGCGCCACAAATCGATGCCTCGGCACTTGACGATACACATGCGAATAATATTGGGTGAAGACAAAAATACCCGCCACTTGAATAAACAAAAAACCAATGACTAAAATCAAGAACGCTTGTATCGCCGTTCGATTACGAAAAAAGTTACGCAACAACGTTATTCCTCTCTTTGCACACTTGCTTCAAATTGATAACCACCACCACGCACCGTCGTCAATATCTGCGGATTTTTTGGGTCCTTCTCAATCTTCTTACGCAAACGCGCCACCTGCACATCAATGGTGCGATCAAACGGTTGCGCCTCACGACCTCGCGTAATATCCAACAGCTGATCACGATTCAACACACGCCCCACATTCTCTAGAAATGCCACCAATAAATCATACTCACTAGCACTCAACGGCACCGTGACACCATCAGGCGCTATCAATCGCCGCTTGTTCTGATCCAATGACCAATCATTAAAACGTATATTAGGGAGGCTGGCAATGCGTTTCGCCTGACGCTGATCAGCAAGGTTGCCAGTACTGCGGCGCAACAGTGCTTTAATGCGCGCCAACAGCTCACGCGGCCCAAACGGTTTTGCCAAATAATCATCGGCTCCCACTTCCAAGCCAACCACTCGATCAGTCTCATCACCCACCGCACTCAACATAATAATCGAGACTTCAGACTGATCACGCAACTTACGACACAAGCTCAAGCCGTCCTCACCCGGCATCATGACATCCAATACCACGAGATCGACATGTGCTTTTTTCAATTCACGCCACATCTCATTGCCATCTCGAGCGGTAGAGACGCGATAACCGTGTTTTTCAAGATATTCACCCAACAAGGCACGAATCTGTCGATCGTCATCGACCACTAATATATGTAATTTACTCATAGACTCTTTTTTAGCCTATTCCTTGTAATAACTCAAGCCTTATGACAGCTTTGTTACAACTTGCTTTGCCAAACAATTTCCTTCTTGATATTCTATTACCTATCCAATGAAGGAGCACTGAAATGCAAGATACAAACATGCAAAAATCCAAAAACCAAGCTGGGCTACTATTTGCTTTCCTTATTATGCTGATCTCAGGGCCTGAGCTTGCCACTGATATGTACATACCTTCTCTGCCCGCCATCGCACATGACTTACATATTTTAAAATCGAGTGTGGCGATGACCATTACGGCCTACCTATTAGGCATGGGTATTTTCCAGTTTTTTTATGGTGGCTTTTCCGACTCCCACGGACGTAGAAAAACACTTCTCATCTCCACCGTGATCTGCTTAGCAGGAAATGTTATTGCACTCAGCGCACACAGTTTGACTACCCTGCTGATTGGACGATTTGTTCAGGGTGCAGGTGCCGGCGCTGGTGTTGCCATGAGCCTTGCAATTGCACGTGATGTGTATACGGAAGAAAAACTCTCTAAAGCATTCAGTATTCTATTTTCATTCTATTTTACGGTTTTTAGCTGTGCGCCTATTATTGGTGGCTATTTACAACATTATTTGAACTGGCGTTATAATTTCATTATTCTAGCTGTTTATTTCGCAATACAGCTACTGTGGACATTATTTATTTACAAAGAAACAGCCACCATACATCACACTGACAACATTCTTAAGCAAACACTAAAAAATTATTTGCGGCTATTTAAAAGTCGCGTCTACATGGGTAACTTACTTGCCTCTACACTAGTCTATTCTGGCTTGTTTGCTTATATGGCACTGACACCGTTTTTATTCCAAAAAGAAATGGGCTTAAATGCTGTCGAATACGGTTGGTTGGGGCTGTTTATCGGTGGCGCCTTAATCAGTGGTAATTTTATTGGTGGCAAAACAGTCTCCACACTCGGCACATACAAACCCAATTACATCATGATGAGCATGATAGTATTGGGGAGCGTATTAATGTTTGGGTTCGCCTTTTCTAGTTATAGCAATATCTGGATTGTGATGATTCCATTTGCCATCTATATCAGCGGCATCGGTATTTCTGGCGTGACCTGCCCCGCCAATGCACTCACACCTTTTGGCGACATCGCCGGCTCTGCCGGTGCCTTGTGGGGTGGACTGCAGTTTATATTATTGTTCTTATCAAGCTTAATTTATGCACACTTGGGATCTACCACGCAAATGCCATTCTCAGTAACGCTGATTGTGTTAGCAGTAGTAGCAACCTTGTTCCTACTGTGGGTCAAGCCAAAGCCAAAACAATGATGCTAGCTTTACATGGATTGCCACGTCACTACGTGACTCGCAATGACGGAAGTGCCATACGGAATGACAGGAGGGATGCGGCCTGCTTTCGTCATCCCGTATTCAGTAGGGATCTAGAATGACAAAATGAGCTACCAGAAAACGAACATGACCTCTTTATGATCAATATGCTCATAGCATTTAATATTACGTTAATTATTAAAAATAAATATTATGTGATATTATACTCCATAAATTGAAATATAATTAAAGTTGACTAGATTGATCTGGAAATGGAAGCCATTAGCATCAACATGGCCGTTAGCAAATAGTCTCTTCGATATATTGCTTCAATTTCATACCTAAAATACTTGGAGGTCACTATGAAAAAGAAAAAAAGCTTACTAGAAAGATATGCCAGAGAATGGGTTTCCGAACCATGGATTTTTTCAATGATGATGCTCGGCATTATCACTGCACACAAACTGATGAACCCTGAAGAAACTTTTGAGGACGCAGTCAACTCACAAGCCTCTGGGTGGATCGGCGCAACAACGCTGTTTGCGCTATCGCCCATTACACAGCACTTGTTAGGCAAACTGTATGATAGGTGGGAAAAACCCAATACTGATCTCAACTATTCAACATGCAGAGCTATCGGAAACAATTGGAAGAGATACACCCTTAAGTATCAACCTGCATTAGCTATTTTTACCTTGGCAAACTCAGCCAGCATGAAATGGTTATTACACACAAAAAGTCTAAAAACGGGTGGCACTGTATCATTCACAGAAGCTTTAGCAGAAAATGCACCGCTTGCGATAGGTGCCGGTGTATTTTTATTTGCTGTATATCCATTCCTAAATGTCGCGACAGAGGCATTAACTAAGAGCGTGCACAACTCCAACTGCTTAAAACACAAATCCGGTGATAGCAGAGCAACAAAATTTGCACGTGACTTTGGCAAGAGCTATGCAGCTGTCAATATTAACTTTATGCCTGCAATGAGCAGCGTCTTGACATTGACAGGCCTTGCCGGGCATTTCATCTTCGATGCCCCCGCTGAGGATATGTGGCATAACTTAGCGCCAATACTGTTTGGCGCAGGCGCCATGAAATTATCCGGCGCATTACCTTTAGCAATGATGGCTACTGAAGCCGCAAAAACATACGTCTCTAGACGTTTCTTCGGCAGAGAAGAGGAGGCGGAAGAACCATTACTGCCATTTGCAGCAGGAGACGCGCCAGCCATCAATGCCACCGCCTCAACACCAACGCAATAACAAAACTACTGCCGCCCAACAGCGGCACGCATAAACCACTGCTTTAACAAGTTCAGTTGGTTTACGCGCTTAAAACCTTGTGAGCGTAACAACGTCATCAACGGATGGCGTGTTGCGCTCATCTCTTTAAACCCACGCATCACGTTAATCATTAATGCATTCTGCGATTTGCGTTCACGCTCATATCGTCGTAAATACTTAAATGCTGCAAATTGTTTTGCATCACGACTTGCCACCAACACATCAATCAAACACATCGCATCACTAAAACCACAATTGACGCCCTGGCCCGCCAACGGATGAATCGTATGCGCCGCATCACCCACCAACACACAACGTTCTTGACAGTATTGCCGTGCATGCCGCATCACCAATGGAATACAGATGCGTTGATTTAACAATCTCATAAAACCTAACTTATCTTGCAACGCATTGGTCAGTTCAAAATTAAATTGCTTATCGGATAAATTCATCAGACGCGCCGACTCATTTGCATCACTCGACCACACAATCGCCATCTGATGTGAACCCTTTAATGGCAACACACCAATCGGACCGGTTGGCAAAAAATGTTGGTAGGCTGTCTGACAATGCGCCTTTTCCACCTGCACGACCGCCACGATAGCATCTTGGTCATAAGGACGTTGCTCCACAGCCACTTGCATTTGTTGGCGCAACCAGGAATTTGCACCATCCGCTCCCACCAACAATTTTACATCGATCACGTTATCATCTAACGTTAATCGCACTCCATTATCAAATAATTCATATTGCTTTGGTTTCGCAGGACAAATAAGATCGACACCATCTTCTTTTTGCAAAAGCGAATACAGTGCCGCAACAATACGTCGATTTTCCACAATGTAACCTAATTCCAGCTCGCCAATCTGCATCGCATCAAAATCAATCGCCGCATCATCCGACCATACATGCATTTTTTTCAAAGGTGACGACCACACATTTATATCCTGCAAAAAATCATACGAACTTAGATTAATCGCACTCACACGCGCCGTTTGATCATCCTCATCCCATGCTAATTCAGGCGCTTTATCCTGAACTACCGCCACACGAAAACTTTGCTGCGCCAAGCCATATGCCAGACTTAATCCCACCATACCGCCACCGACAATGACAACGTCATAATATTTGTGATCCATCATAACGCCCCCATCAAACGCTTCGCAAAACGTTTCTTTACAACACTCAGCATATCCAAAGACAACAAACCCATACCACGCAACGCCCCCAAGCCAGGCAGATCTAAATCAAATATATCTAAAGTACCCTTGGTAATCGCAGCAATGCGCTTCTGATCGGTTTTACGTAATGCCAAATACTGCTGCAATAACTGTTCATCATGGAGTGTCTGATTATTTTGGCGAGCATCATTCAATATGCCACTTAAGGCTTGAACATCACGCAAACCTAAATTAAAACCTTGTGCTGCCACTGGAAAAATACTGTGTGCAGCATTACCCAACAACACAAAACCCGGCCGCGTTTGTTCGCGCGCAATAATGGTTTGCAACGGGAACATTTGCGTTCGTGTTAAACCATCAATTTCTAAACGGCCCGAAAAAACTTCTTGAACATGTTGTAATAGACTCTCATCCGACCACTCTTTCACAGCATCGTAATTCTTTTCTGACAACGTCCACACTAAGCGCGCCTCTTGCTCAGAAAACAAGGGCAACACCGCCATCGTGCCCATCTTTGTAAAACGCTCATAGGCCACCTGTTGATGCGCCTCTGATAACGCTAACTGAAAAATCAAAGCAAAACCTTGCTGATCTGCTTGCTTTACCGGGATCTTCATCAATTCGCGACAACGCGACTGGTTGCCATCGGCTGCCACTAGCAACTGCGCATTAAGTTGCTGTTCGCCCTCTACACCATTAAAAAAAATTGAAGATTGCGTTGCATCACAATCGATACGATTAATCTCGTGGTTTTGAATTACAGTCACATTATCTTGCTGACAGATTTTCTCGTACAATGCTTGATGCAATGCATTGAAAGAAACCACATAGCCGAGTGCTGCAACTTTCTGCTGTTGTGCGCTAAATTTTGCAACACCAAAACGTCCTTGCTCAGACACATGCACGGTATCGATTGCACTTGCGTGTGATGCTAACGATGGCCACAAACCCCAACGGGCTAATAATCGCTGACTGCCAAAACTTAACGACAATGGGCGATCATTTTTTACAACTGAAAAATCGGGCAACTGTTTTTCGAGCAATGTTATTTTAATCTCGGAGTCGAGCGCTGCTGCTAGACTGGTACCAACCAGACCTGCACCCACTATAATAATATCTGTACTCATACATAACTCTTTAATCAATTAATGCCCACCATCAACTGCCGCATATCCTAGCGAGCTCGAGCAGCTCTACCGCAAAATGGCTCGCCTCCATCCCGTCGGCTGCGCTTTACTTTTGCTATTCAAGCTCGCCTGACGGATACGCGGCCAAATAAAACCCACCTGCTGATAACCCCACAAACAACGAAATGGCCTAATAGAACAAATACTGCTAGAATTTAGCATTTTAAATTTATAAATACCAGCATCAATAAACTAGGAGCAATATATGTCATCACCATCCAGTAATGAAAAACTTACCGCACTGCGACAACTCATGCAACAACACCAACTGGATTATTACTTCGTCCCCTCCGCCGATGCACATTATAACGAATATGTCCCAGACTGCTGGAATCGCCGCAGCTGGTTAACAGAATTCAATGGTTCCGCAGGTGAAGCATTAATCGGTCTTGAAGATGCCTATCTTTGGACCGACCCACGTTATTTTTTACAGGCAGAACAACAACTCGATGCCAGCGTCTTTACACTTATGAAACAACAACAAGGCATGGCACCACCGATCGCAGATTGGCTCAGCAAACACGCTGCTGGTAAACGTGTCGGCGTCGATCCACGACTCTTAAGTATTGGTCAAGCAGATCGCTGGCAACAAGCCCTGCAAAAAACCGGCGGCACACTCGTGAGCATCGATGAAAACCTAGTCGATCAAATTTGGGCAGACAGGCCCGCACTATCCTCAAAACACATTACCCTATGGGATGAACAATATGCCGGACTCACAGCCGCAGAAAAAATTGAGGCCGTGCGTCAATCTCTCAATCAACAAGACACCAATGCACACGTGGTTACAATGCTCGACGCTGTTGCCTGGCTGTTTAATTTTAGAGGTCAAGACATTGCCTATAACCCGCTAGCAATTTGTTATGCCCTCATTACAGAAAACAAAGCCATGCTATTTATTGACCCCGCAAAAATAGATGCTGAACAAAAAACCTATTTCGAAAAATATCAAATTGAATGCCACGCTTACGATGCCATAGCAGCCATATTGCAACAAGAAACGGGTCGCGTGTTACTGGAAACCAGCACAGCTAGCTGGTGGATTGCACAACAACTTGAAAATGCCACTGTGATACAAGATAAATCACCCATTACCCTAATGAAAGCAATTAAAAATCCGACCGAACAACAAGGCATGATTGAAGCGCATCGACGTGATGGCTTAGCACTGTGTCGTTTATTTGACTGGCTGGAAAACAATTGGCAAGGACAAACCGAACTCACCGTATCCGCACAAACCACAAACGTGCGCGAACCCGACGCAAATTTCCGCGGCTTGAGTTTCAGAACCATCAGTGGTTACGCCGAACACGGTGCAATCATCCACTACGGCGTCACACAAGAAACCTCCATCCCGATTGGCAATGACTCTCTGTTACTGATCGACTCAGGTGGCCAATATCTAAATGGCACCACCGATATCACACGCACCGTTCATCTGGGAACACCCACCGATAAACAAAAGTTACACTACACATTAGTGCTTAAGGGTCACCTGGCATTGCGCCATTGCATTTTTCCACACGGCACCACCGGCGAACAATTGAATACGATTGCACATCAATTCTTGTGGCAACATGGCCTCGACTTTGGTCACGGTACCGGCCATGGCGTAGGCTGTTACCTCTGTGTACACGAAGGGCCTCAACGTATTTCTGGCGCCTTCACCCAAGTTCCCATCGTACCGGGAATGGTGGTGAGCAACGAACCCGGTGTCTACCTAAACGGCCAATACGGCATCCGTATTGAAAACCTCATCCTGACCAAAGAGGTCGTGAGCGCTGAAAAAAGTGAAACCGGCCACGGGCCTTTTTATGGTTTTGAGGATTTAACCCTGGTTCCATATGCTCGTAATTTGATCGATAAGAATTTACTGACTGACACTGAAATCCATCAGGTAAACCAGTATCACGAGCAAGTACAGCAAACTTTGATCAAAAATCTATCAGGGTCGGCACTCGAATGGCTAAAACAGGCCACAAAACCACTTTAACCGAGATGTACGTATTGACCTCAACCGTCTAACCTTCTATTCTTATGTAGTCTCTCACATATGAGATATTAGTACTTGAATATACTACAAGGATGACAGCGATGAACACGGCCGAACTCAACAACCTGGAATTCCAGATTGAATCACTCATTCAAACGCTGCAGCGTCTTAGAACAGACAACCAGGCTTTGAAGCACAAGCTGGCAAATAGCACACGCGAGCGCAGCCGGCTCCAGGAGCTTAATATTAAGTCTGCTGGAAAGATCAAACAAATCATTACGCAATTAAAGGATGAGTTACGATGAGCGAGCAAGAAAACATCATATCAGTCACTATCTTTGATCGTGAGTATCCTATTAAGTGCCCACCTGATGAAGCGCATGTTTTGGTTGAGTCGGCAAAAGCCGTTGATGAAAAGATGCGTTCATTACGCCAGTCCTCGGGCAAAACAAGCGCAGATCGCATTGCGATTGTAACAGCTTTAAATTTGTGTCGTGAGCTGATTACATTAAAACAACAACATAACACACATGATGAAAAGAACAATCAACATGTTAGCGAAATGTTGCAACGCATTCAAAATATACTAGCCGCAGAAGACCAAATTGCAGTATAATGATTCTGACTCTGTGGTAATTTTTGATAGATAATAATTTTGAACCGATACTTATATTGCAGGGAGTCAGATGATGTGTTGCTGTTGTGCGAACTAAATATTAGAGCGCCTGATGCAAGCCAGAGATTCCCACCTGAACCGTTGGGTTCAAGCAAATCTACTTCTGTTATTGCAGAGTCCTTTTAACCAAGCGATCTAAAAAATTCGACATGAATAAAGAACACACTCGCAGCCAACTATTACAACAACGCCGTAAGCTTGGACATGAATCACAAAAACAACATTCAAAAACAATTTGCGAAAAGATCATGCATGCAGATTTTTATCGCAACAGCAAACAGATTGCAGCCTATGTGGCACTGGGTCGTGAAGTGGATTGCACACTACTATTCGAGCATATCTTTTCACACCAAGATAAAAAACTGTATCTGCCAGTGATGGCAGAAGGCATGCAGTTTTATGAATACCAACAACAAGAATCGTTTTCTTATAATCATTTTAACTTTGCCGAGCCACCAGTAGCAGACAAGCAGGCCTTTGATGTATTACAACTTGATTTAATCATCCTGCCGTTAGTGGGTTTTGATGAACAGGGCAATCGCATTGGTCGCGGTGCCGGTCATTATGATCGTATCTTAGAATGTGCACATCAAAAAGCTGTTGAGAAGCGTCCGTTATTAGTAGGTGTCGCTTATCAGTTTCAAAAAGTGTCAACGATTGAAGCGGATGAGTGGGACATCCCGCTAGACTATGTCATCACAGAGTAATAATTTTGTCATTGCGCATGCCCCTCCGTCATTGCGAGTGCAACGAAGCAATCTATACAATGACATATTAGTTTACGAATTGCCGCGCTAACGCTCGCAATGACGGGAGAGCGTGTTCGCAATGACAGGTGAATGGGTAGAACGCAACACCGCATATAAAATCGGCAAACTCACCAACGTGCCCACCAACGAGCGTTGCAAAAATGGCAACGCAGCAACATAACATTGCATCAGCCCCGCTACATTATGTGCATACATCGTCCACCAAGAAGACACGTTGGTCCACAACCAAAAACCCACACAACTTCCGAGCGAACACAAGAAATATCGACTGAAACGATTCGAGACCTGTAAACGCGAACCCAGCAACATCGTTGCGATCAAGCCAGAGTATACGAAGCTAGTCCAAACACCAAAGACCATATAACCGTGCAAATATGCTAATAATACATCCGACAACAGCAAAGCCGCTAATAACACTAGCATGCCAATGCGTTTATGAAATACTATGCCAGCAAACAGACTAAGACTGATGACGGGTGAAAAATTGGCAAGATGTGGTACACAACGTGCCGCCAAAATCATTGCTATCCATAATGGAACCATTAAATAACGCATCGGGCTTCTCCTTGATTGATCGCGATAGGCTCAGCATCATATCATATTGCTGGTGACGTTAAAATGATTTACAAGGCTTATCCCAGCCTATATGCTAGCTAAACTACAACATCCAAGTACGAACTCTAGGGGCTAGTAATGCGATTATTAAAACAACCAGTGCTGAATGTTCAAGGCGAACATTACTTGGTAATGCTAATCATCATAGCGCCGCTATTAAATTTTTTATCTGGCATCAGCATTGACCTGTATGCTCCCTCGCTGCCCGCCATCATGAATCACTTTCACACCTCAATGATGCTAGTGAAGAATACTATAACAGTCACTATGATTGGTTTTGCAATCGGCTGTATTTTCTTCGGGGCACTCATCGACATTATTGGCCGTAGGAAAACCATACTCTTTGGTCTCTCTTTATTTATCGCATTCAGCATCGCAGCAATTGGTGCTCGCAGCATCAACGAACTCATGTTCATTCGTTTCATCCAAGGCATTATGATTTCCACTGCATCCATTGGCGCAAGAGCCTTAGTCGTGGACAATTTTACCGGCAAGCGTTTTAATATCGCCATCGTATACACTTCTGTCACTTATGCTTCTGGACCCGTCATTGCACCTTTTGTTGGCGGCATATTACAATATCATTTTGGCTGGAAAGCTAATTTTATCGCCTATGCATTTTTTGGTTTCATATTAATTGCTGCATTCGGTTTGTTTGTGCGAGAAAAATCTCGAACAATACAGCGCTTCTCTTTAACACATGTATTGAAGCAATATCAAAAAATACTCTCAAACAAAACGTTTATCCTTGGCGCTGCCATCTTAGGCACTGTATTTATCGAACAAATGATATACCCTATCCTAGGTCCATTCATTATCGAAAACACCCTTCATCATACCTCCATCACCTATGGCAATACTGCTTTGCTCGTGGGCTCTAGCTACTTAGTGGGAACACTGACTAATAGGATGCTGCTCGGTCGTTTTTCACCACAACAACTGGTTCAGATAGGCTTCACCATTCTAATACTGGGCACATTAATACAACTTTTCTTTGCTATATTTTTACCATTAAGTTTATTGACATTTATTCTGCCGATTGCTGTCATTGATTTTAGTCTGGGATTTATATTTTCAAATATTCTCGGTGCTTGTTTAAAATTATTTCCGGAAAACGTCGGCATAGCCTCAGCGGTACAAATTTGCTTCCTGATGATAGTCGGCGCAATCGGCACGCTGATGATCAGCCATTTTAATATTGTGCACTTACTGGGGTTAACCATTATTTATTTAATTGTGGTGATCTTACAGTTAATGCTATTCTTTACTTTTAGGTATTTTTTATGAAAAATTCAGATGAAAAACAATTCATGAACCTCACACTCAATCTCGTGAGTGAATCCATCAAAGAAAATTTAGGTGGCCCCTTCGGCTCCATCATTACTCGTGACAACGAGGTCATTGCCAAGGGAGTCAATAGAGTGACTTCTACAAACGACCCTACCGCACATGGAGAGGTTGTAGCGATTCGAAATGCTTGCGATACCTTGAATACATTTAATCTTTCGGGCTGTCATTTATATACCAATTGTGAGCCTTGCCCCATGTGTCTTTCGGCTTGTTATTGGGCGCGAATCGACAAAATATTTTTTGCAGTTAACCGTGAAGATGCCAAAGAAATTGGTTTTGATGATGCTTATTTTTATGAGCAAGTCTGCAAGCCTATTAACGAACGCGACATACCCATGACACAATGCATGCGAGAAGAAGCGCTGGCTTTGTTTAAAGAGTGGGATCAGAAAGAAGATAAGATGCGATATTAATAGCTATCTTGCATAAGACACCCAGTGACTCTTCAACATCCTTTTACTTCATGGCTCGCTTCGTTCCACTTCGCTGCGCTTTACTTCCGTAAAAGGACATTGAAGATTCATTTTCTGAGTGTCTTATGCTTCAGCACTGAGAGATACTCACTTACGGCGTCTTAACATTCCTACAAATGCCATAATAATCAATAACGGCACCAAGATTGGGAATACCACCGGGAATAACGCAATTGCAATAACACACCAGATAAATATCAATAGCCCAATGACCAGCGCCATGACTCCGGCCAATATATGGAACAACACAATCGCAACACAGATTACAACCAACGTCGCCACGATAACCGCTAACGCACCCGCCGTCAGCCCCACAACAATGCCAAACAAAGGCGCGATGAAATACCAACCCAATAACAACACCAGTGCTATCACTAATGCGCCAAGTACCAAACTAGATGTTTTGCGAGGATATTGATTGTCGTTATTATCATCGTTGTTTGAAGCTGATTCGTTCATAATGCCCTCTGTAAATAGTGACCCATAAGTAGGTGAAATAATAACATGGATTCAATGCGCAAGATAGTCGTCACTACTACGGTCCAAGCTGCATCCTCATGAATGCTGCTTCTTTTAGGCCCGCTCTAATTTCATCGAGCGCCACCTCAATGCGACTCTTACCCAACCCAAAAAAGGACATCGAAAAGCCAGACATCCAACCCGAAGTAAATGCGCTGCCATATTCCTGGCTTGCTTGAATTTGTATAACCAACGCATCAAAACCCTCTAAAGTTAAAGGGAGGCTGTTCTGTCGTTGATGGGCCACAATGAGTCGAATCAGTTGTGTTAATCCTTCCATCTTTTTTCTTTTAAGACCCACATTCGTAAACTGACCCTTATGTTTAATTTCCTGCTCTAATGCACTCTTGCGCGCTATCAATATCGCTTGTGCTGAACTGTATTTAAGTTTATCCGCCTCAGAAAAAAGCTCTCGATTCGCTTGTCTGCCCTTATTAAAAATGGCATTCACCTGATTCAGAAAACCCTTCGGCTCTCTTGGGCCAAATGCCCAGCCTGCCACCCTGCTTTGACGCATCTCATCAGGTTCAGCTGGTGCTGCTGATGTTCCACGCGATGCCACGGCATCGTAAGCCTCTATCGTAGTCTTATAACAATTTCTCAAAGTCATCCATGCGCGCAAGATGGTCTTCTGTTGATCGGTATAAGTAGCACCCTGACTAACAGCAGTTTTCAAAGCAATGCACGCTCGAATACGCTCATTAATTGCATCTGCATTTGATGTACCCGCAGTCACACTGATTTTTAGTATACCTAATGTCTCCACCTCTGTATCTATAAGGAGATAAATGTTGCTTGCATAAAGCGATGTCCAGAAATTATCGCCTCTGTTCGCCACGCTCCGGCGGGCAGCTGCAGAACATAATTGTAATGGTTGTCTTGGCGGCATATCTGACTCCTCTTTCTCTTTTTAACTGATATTATTGGCAGTCTAACATGCTAATATTAAGGAATTATTATAATTCAGCCATTAAACCTGCCTAGAATGTACTATAATGACATCGATAAATATCTATAGAGCGGAAGGGGGTTATCATGGCACTTCAATCATTTAAAACGCGCGGCCTATCGGCAGGCTCATTATTTAAACTGTTATTGGTTGGCTATCTTTGCAGCGTTGGCTTGCTCATGGTGATTGGTGGAATCTTTGCTCTATTTGGTGCTGACATTTTTTATGTCTATCATCACCTCAGTGCCACACAAAACGATTTGCATTATGTCACTGGCGTTAAGGGGCTGTTGTTTGGTGTAATCGGTGCACCGATAATTTCTTTAATATCGGCTGCTATTAATTGGGTGTTTATTGGTTTTGGCCAATGGTTGTATACACGCTTCAAGCATATTTACTACAACTTAAAAATCAGTGACAAACACCCGTCAGAATAAACTGTCTCCTCACTTTATTAATCGCTAGCAATAGTGTTACACTTTGAATTCGTGACGATTCAATCAAGGGAGAATAAAATGTCTAATGCGAAATTTATTGCTACCGCTGTAACGGCGAGCGCGCTACTGCTTAACGTTGCTGGTGCGTCTGCACAAAGTACAACGACTCAACCTGACTCTGTCGATGTTAAGTGCACTACGATAGCTAAAGACAAAAATGGCAAGGTTGTTGGTCAACGTTCGTTTCATCATCAAACGAAAGGCAGAATTGTAGGATCTGTATTGGTGCCAACAGGTGCAAGAGCACGCGCCTACCTACTCAATACCGGCATCTTTAACACCATAGTCCACGAACCAACCCCTATGGGACGTTGATTTTGATATTTTCAAAACAGGGTGATACACTTATCGCTTGTGATCATTATACAAGGAGATAATAATGTCTAAATCAAACTTTCTTGCGACCGCTGTAACAGCAAGCGCATTACTATTAGGTGTTGCAAACGCATCAGCACAAACACCATCTACTCCACAACCTGGCTCAGTAGATGTAAAGTGCACAGCGACTGCTAAAGATGCAAACGGAAAGATTATTGGTCAACGCACTTTCCACGACCATGCCAAAGGAGCCGTAGTTGGTAGTGTCTTTCTGCCTTCCGCTACGGGTCATGCACATTCTATAGGTGTAATTACATTCGGTGTAGCCATAGGAACCGCGCACATTGCAGGCTCAACAATTAGTCACTGCAAATAAAGCTAAATATCGTCGTTTAAAGGGTGAGACCGTGCATTTGTATGTATAAATTATACTTTTATTTGCTATATCTACTGATATTCCCCGTAACTGTACTTGCAGACTCACCTACGACGATCCTCTCACAAAAAATTAATATCATTATTTACCCCAATACGGCTACTACCACACTCAGCAGCGTTGAACAGAAACTCAACACCGCCTATGCTGCCAAACGGGCTCAACAAGCACGGTATGAATACTTCCCACAATTCCAAACCGTCAAAGTAATAAAAGCCTATCTCCTGAACTCTCAAGGAAACAGGATACCCATCAACAAAAAAGAGATATTTACCAGTCCCGCACCCGCGGCTAAAGATGCGCCTGGCTTTACCAAAAAACTTGTCAAAACTGTCGTCTATCCACAACTGATTCCGGGCGATATTACTTTTATCGAATGGAAAGTCACCAACAAGCGCCCCACACCATTTGGTTTTAACTTCTTTCTACAACCAGACTTTAATTTAGAAATGAAAAAATTACAGGCAACCATAAAGCTTCCTGCCAAAATGCCCATTTACTGGCATGCCTCCAAAGCATTCAAAGTCACCTCCTCCAATACCAAAAAAACTAAAACCATTACCGTTTCGATAAATGATACACCAGCACATAAAACTGAACCCAACATGATTTCACCAACCGATCTATTACCTTATTTTGAAATCACCACCACACCAACATGGCATGCATTTGGTGATATCTGGTGGCAGTTCTACAAGAAACAGTTTATCGTGACACCAGAAGTGAAAGCAAAAGCGCTAGCGATTGCCAACGGCGCGACAGGTCGAAAAGCGCTATTTCGCTTTTATAACTGGATCACCAATTACATTAATTACATTAATGTGGCGTCTGACGTGCAATCTAACTACATCCCACACACGCCTCAAGAAATTCTAAATAATGGCTATGGCGACTGTAAAGATTACGTGATGCTGCTAATGGCCTTCGCTAAATCTGTTGGTATCGACGTTCAGCCCGCAATGATTAATTGGGGCCTAAAATACCGTCATTACCCAATACCGACGACAGAGGAAATCAACCATGCGATTGCTTATGCACCGCAGTATAAACTCTTTCTCAACCCAACCAATATTTACGCCACCTTTGGCACACTGGATACTGAATTAAGGGGTAAAAAGGCGCTAATTCTAGGCCCCCACTCAAAAGTCATGGGCACACCACCAGGACAAGCAGCCTTTAACAAAACTGAAATAAAACTAAACCTGCATTTGAAAAAAAATAAAAGTATTATCGGCACTAATAATATCTATAGCTATGGCTCATTAAGCAACGCCCTAAGACAATTATGCTTTGACAAAGGTTTAAGTGGATTCTTCAATTTTTTAGCCAGGCTTACTCCTGACATTATTGAAACAACCAATATACACACAACAAATATGAACCAACTAACGCAGCCATTACACCTCTCAGCCAACCTTAGTACTGCAAATTTTATTATTTTCAAACAAAAGGCCTATTTCCCTGCGAGGCTAGGGTATAACATCGGATCACGCCTGTATGCCGAACCCTATTTTTTTCAAAGAAAACGTTTATACCCACTCGTGATAGGTGCTAAAAAAATTAGTCAGATTTTTTCTGTGCAAATTCCTGCAGGGTACACCATTAGCCATTTACCTAATAACTATACACTGACCAACAGTGCTGGAAATTATAGTATCTCCTACACAAAGCAACCGCATGCTTATCAACTACATGAAACACTAACTCTTGCTCATGATATTTATCTATCCAGCCAATATACTGCCTTAAAAAAACTATTGCTACAACTTATGAGTGCTCCTCGAGCAATCATCGTATTAACAAAATCAAAATAATTTCCTAAGAAAAAATCCCGCCAAATTTATTTTCCTGGTATAATTTCACCTGCGTGGAGACAGTAATAACAATAAAATAAGGAGCACTAATAATGACCACGGTAGCACCAGAAGTTCAAAGCCCTTATGACTTACAACGTTGGCATATTTACAGAGATTCTACAGATACAAAACAACGATTTCTATTTTTCTTAGCACCCATTATGGAGCATATTTACCAGCTATGTTGCCAGCAAGTTGACACAAGTCAACACTTACATAATATCATCAGCCATAAACTAATTCTTAACACCCTCATGGAGCAATATGAAAGCACTTTCATTCCAATGGTTTTAAAGTGCTCCTTATGGGAGCTTCATGTTGCCGACCAAGATAAAATACAGAAAACAACCAAACAAAAACTAATTGAATTCACCAAGAACATGGCGAGCGCTGAATACATTGAACACTTTCTGAATCAATACCCACCACTAAAAAAAGCCATCGACAATAAAGTCGCCACCATCATCCATAACTGGCAACTCTTCTTCACACGATTAGATGCTGATTGGCAAACGGTAAGTCAAGCGATGCTTGGAAATGATACTTACCGTATTCATCACATTAGCGGCACTGGTGACACGCATCGTCTTGGCCAACATGTTATGCGGATTGACTTTCAAAATAAAAATAACCTCAAGCAATCGATTATTTATAAACCTAGAGACTTAGGCATTGATCTTGCTTACAATGGATTGATACGGTGGCTTAACCAACACTATGCCTTAACACTCGAAACCTTTACCATTATCAAGCGCGATGGCTATGGCTGGTGTGAATTTGTGACCCATGATTCATGCACATCCATCGATGCGGTGGAACGTTGCTATCAACGCTATGGTGCATTACTCGCTGTCATGTATAGCCTTAATGGCGATGATATTCATTTCGAGAATATCATCGCCCACGGCGAACATCCCATTATTGTTGACTTAGAGTGTCTATTAAAACCCGCCCTAGAAGCCAACGCCTCATTAGAGAAACCACCCTCCGTTCTAGACAGCCTGTTATTACCAACACGACTGGATGTTGAGGATGAAACCGAAGGCTGGAGTATCGGCGGACTATCCGGAGATGGCTCTGGAAAAATATTTAATGCTGGCCTTAATATAGTAGGCACCGATTCCAATGATGTCGTCATTAAACGCTCTGATATTGAAATCAACAACGCAGCCAACAATAGGGTGTTATACAATGGCCGCCCTCACGAAGATTATGAACTATCTTATCAAAATGTACTACGAGGATTTACAGAGTGCTACCAAATCATCTCTCAACACAAGGACTTTTTATGTTCGGATCAATCGCCATTAAATCTTTTTAACACTACTCCTGCCCGTTATTTATTAAGGGGCACTAACAGTTACGCCATATTGCTTAGAGAAAGCTTTCACCCTGATATTATGGAATCTGAAACTGCTTGGCAGACTCACTTTAACTGGCTCGATGCAATGCTAGAAGAACAGCCTACCTATTCAGGCTTAGTTGCCTCTGAAAAACAAGACCTAACCTATGGTGACATCCCTTATTTTAGCTATGACCCACAACAGAATTGCATTCTCAATGGCCACGATGAAAAAGTAGACATTAAAATTCACATGGGTGGCCTTGATCGCGTCAAACAACACTTGAGATCATTAGAAAAAAACGATTTACATATACAGCAACATATTATTGCAGGTAGTTATGCAACCTATCAACTCAACCAAGATGATGACAACAAGAAAAAATCAGGTGCTGAAAACACGCATAAATTACATATCAATAAACTCTCTGATTCAAGCACCAAAACAATAGCACATAAACATGCAAATGCTCTGTTGAAAAAAATCAATCGTCTTACTATCAATAAAGAGCATCATATAACATGGCCCTGTATTACTGTAGCGCCCATAGGGCTCAAACGAGTATTTACTATAAGTATCACCTCTCATGGATTTTGGTCTGGCAGTCTAGGGATTGCTCTAACATTTGCCGTTGCCTCAAAGTATTTTTTGGACCAACCTTATCCCAGCCTTGCTAGCAGCTATGTTGCTATATTTGAAAATAATTTTATGCAACGAAATGAAACTGCGGCATCAAACTTTAATGTTATAGATCGCACCAGCCTCTCCTATGCATTCAAACAAATGCAGCGATCTAATATTCTTGTTTCAGGCAGTCTAATTGACCCGTTATTATCGAACGCTGAGGACAAAATTGCTGATGACCAAGAGTTTGGTCTTAGCAATGGTGTCGCAGGAATGATGATGGTCACAGCTGACAAAACATTACTACAAAAACTTGTAGACCATTTACTAGAGCACTATCCCAACCCCAGCCAATATCCTGAAAATAAACATTTCAAACCGATTGATGGCGCAAGCATGATTGGATTTGCATACGGTGTTTCTGGCATCAATGTTGCATTGGCTCACGCAAACAAATATCTCAATGATGCAAATATAGAAGCCTGGATTCAACAATCGCTAAATTATCTAGATGAAGTGTATGAACAATATGGCTATTGGCCCGACATGCGCACCCTAGAAAAAGGCGGGCTTTGGTCTCATGGTTGTGTTGGTGTCGGCGAGGGGTATTTAAGTTTATTGGACACACACCCCACCGAACAAGTAGAGCGCGGTTTAAATCGAGCCATTGAACAAGTACAAAAAGCGTGTGATGAATTCACACCAGATAAACCAGGTTATTATTGTGATGGTTATCTAGGTGCCCATAACTTTATACTTAACGCACATTTAAAACGCCCCGATCTAGTGACACAAGAAATGTTACAGCATGAGAATAATCGCCTACTCAGCCACCTCGATCAATACGGTTACAATGCATTCGCCATTGGCGATGGCATCGACCTGAGCCTTCTGTATGGTCTCTCAGGGCTTGCGTACCACCTCATGCGGTTGACAGACCCTGAAAATATTCCATCGATTTTAACAATGCAGAGTTAAAGCTTACAACTACAGAGTCATGCCGCCATAAGATTTATTAAACCTATCCCTTGTCTTGGATAATTCGCATTATTTCATGCATATTTTTATAATTGACCACCTGGATATTATCTATCTTCTGCTCATAATCACCTGTGTAAATTAAGAACCCCACAGGTGCTCGCTCACCAACAAGAGCCTGAAAATGCCTGACATTTTTTAACAATGAATGATGAAAAGTCGAGGTTGATTTAATCTCAATAGGAATAAGCTTGTCATGAATTTTTAACACAATGTCCACTTCATTTTGATTGCTATCTCGAAAAAAATAAATATTGGCATCTTGCCCACGATTATATTGATATTTTAATATTTCCATGATCATTAGGTTCTCAAAGATATTTCCCTTTAGTTTTTCATGTTTCATTTGCTCGGTAGACTGTATGCCTAGCAAATAACTAACCAACCCTACATCCAAAAAATACAACTTTGGCGCTTTAACAATGCGTTTCCCAAAGTTTTCAAAATATGGTTGTAAGTGAAATGTAAGATAAGATGCTTCTAAGATAGACATCCAACTCTTTATTGTGTTTTGCGATACGCCAACTTCATTGGCTAAACTTTCACGATTAATAGTACTGCCAATACGACCAGCACACAGTCTAATGAATTTTTGAAAACTATGCAGATCTTTTATATTAATAATCTGCCGGATATCTCTTTCTACATACGTGTTTATATAGTTTCTTGAATTAATCGTTGGGTCAAGGTTATGCTGATAGATGGCTGGAAGAAACCCGTTAAGGCAATATTCATTTGCAGTATATTGGATCTCATTGCTTTTAAGTTCGTTAATTGATAATGGCAATAATTCCAATAATGCCGTTCTACCCGCCAAGGATTGTGAAATAGCTTCGCTCAATTGCAACTGATGACTACCCGTCAATATGAAAGAACCTGGCACTCTATTTTCATCAACCAATACCTGGATGTATGAAAGCAATTCCGGAATTCTCTGAATTTCATCTAAAATCACACCTTGCTTTAAATCAATATCATATAGAAATTGTTTCGGATCACTTTCAATAAACGCACGTGTATCAGGATTTTCAAGATTGTAATAAGGCCTGTTGGGATAAGAGGACTTAACCAAAGTTGTTTTGCCTGATTGCCTGGGGCCTGTGATCGTTACGACAGCATATTGCGTCATTAGGTGCTCAAGCTCTGATTGAATAGATCGCTGGAACATATGTAAATACTCATTTAAACTGCAGATTTACATGATTATAGGCATATTCAGCGAAAAAATCAAGAATCATCTATGCAATACCGCATTTCAATTGCGTATTTACATAATATAGCGGTATCACAACTTAATGCCAACCAGCTTCAGCACCGCGATCATCACAAAATAACCCGCAATCATCAGGGCCAAACTCGATGAGAGACTCACTGCGAAACTCACTTTCAAGCGCAACATCACCGGTAACGCCACGAAGAAAATCAAAGACGGAATTACCAACCAAAAAACATCTGATGCCAATAACGCAACGGCCTCAGTGTTACGAGTATCGAGATACAACCAACAAATTGCTAACACAGATACCAAAGGAATCGACGCAAAAATTGCACCCACCAAACTACTGCGTTTTGATACTTCCGCAATGATCACAATTAACAGCGCACTGATTAACACTTTAAAAACATAATAAATCATACTTCTGCCAGATCGCCTTTTTTCTCGAGCCAACTCTTACGGTCAGTTGCACGTTTCTTATTGAGCAACATATCCATGACCTTCAAAGAATGTGTGCCATTACCCTCCAATGTCAACTGCACCAAGCGACGCGTATCCGGATCCATTGTAGTTTCACGCAACTGCATCGGGTTCATCTCACCCAATCCTTTGAATCGCTGAATATTAACTTTACCTTTTAACTTCTCCGCCTCGATACGATCCAAAATACCCTGCTTTTCCTCTTCATTTAAGGCATAAAACACTTCCTTGCCGACATCAATCCTAAACAGTGGCGGCATCGCTACGTACACATGACCTTGCACCACCAAGTCCCTAAAATGTTTTAAAAACAATGCACACAACAGTGTTGCAATATGATTGCCGTCTGAATCAGCATCCGCAAGAATACAAACCTTACCGTAACGCAACCCCTCAATCGTTGGCGTCCCTGGATCGACACCCAATGCAATCGCAATATTATGCACCTCTTGTGAAGACAGTACTTGCTCAGACTCAACTTCCCAAGTGTTCAGTATTTTCCCACGCAATGGCATCACTGCCTGGTAATTACGATCACGTGCCTGTTTAGCAGAACCGCCCGCGGAGTCACCCTCCACCAAAAACAATTCACAGTTAATCGCATCCGTCGACGAACAATCTGCCAATTTACCTGGCAATGCAGGGCCTGCAGTTACTTTTTTGCGCGCCACTTTTTTACTGATGCGCATGCGCTTCTGCGCATTACTGATCGCTAACTCTGCTAATTGCGTACCCATTTCTACATGATGGTTTAGCCAAACACTAAATTCATCTTTAACCACACCAGCAATAAACACTGCTGCTTGGCGTGATGACAAGCGCTCTTTAGTCTGACCTGCAAACTGTGGTTCGTGCATTTTAGTCGATAAAATATAATTACACTGACTCCACAAATCATCCGCCGTCAACTTAACACCACGTGGCAACAACTTGTGTAAATCACAGAATTCACGCATCGCTTCAATCAGGCCCGAACGAAGTCCATTAACATGAGTACCACCTTGAATCGTTGGCACTAAATTAACATAACTTTCAGTAATCGTTTCCTCTGACTCCACCAGCCAATTAATAACCCACTCAGCTTGCTCTTCTTTACCCTTGCATTTGCCGGTTAAAGGCTCTTCAGGTAAACACTCGGCACCTCGCAGTTGATCTGTCAAATACGCCTTCAAACCATCTTCGTAGCACCACTCTTGTTTTTTCTTTGTTTTTTCATCAACAAATATGACCGTCAAGCCAGAACACAGCACTGCCTTGGCGCGTAAAATATTAAGTAGCGGTTTAATCGCAAACTTGGCGTTATCAAAATACTTTTCATTCGGCCAGAAGCGGATAATGGTACCTTGATGGCGCAACGGGCAACTGCCTTTTTGCTTTAATGGCGCTTTTTTATCACCGTCTTTAAACTCCATCTCATACAGCTTACCTTTATTTTTAACCTGCACAACGAGCTTTGAAGATAGCGCATTCACTACAGAAATACCGACACCGTGCAAACCACCTGAGAATTCATAATTCTTATTCGAAAACTTCGCGCCAGCATGAAGCCGCGTTAGGATCAACTCAACACCTGACACCTTATGTTGTTTGTGTTTATCGACTGGCATTCCGCGACCATTGTCAACGACGGACAGTGAGCCGTCCTTATGCAGTGTGACTTCGATGCGTGTTGCAAAGCCAGCAATGGCCTCATCGACACTATTATCAATGACTTCATGCGCTAAATGATTCGGTCGTGTTGTATCGGTATACATGTCGGGACGACGGCGAACGGGGTCGAGGCCGCTTAAGACTTCAATCGATTCCGCTGAATAATTCGGTTGTTTGTTTTTTGGTGCCATAATTTTTTAACCTAGAAAAAGCAGTTAAACGCGTTTATTGAGTGTAACAGATTGATTTGGATAGTGTAGTAGAAATTTTAGTGGCCGCATTTTTACCAACCCTCCAAGACCCAACCCAGCATGTCCATATATTGGGCAAATTATAGCCCCTTTAAAACAAAGGTGTTGCAAAAAGTCGCCTCATCTCTTAACCTTGTTCTCCGATAAAAAACGACCTCAACACACTCCTCATAAGAGGGGATAAAATAATGGAAGCACCACCATGACTGATACTAAAACCTCTCTCAAATCACATATCACAGCAACCTCGTGGATTGTCTTTATTTCGGGTCTCCTGTTCTACGGATACAACTATCTCCTACGCGTTTACCCCAACACCATGAAAAACCAACTGTTCACACATTATGGTATTACCGCTACTGGATTTGGCTTGCTCGCGTCCTTTTACTACTTTGCCTACGCACCCATGCAATTACCCGCGGGTGTTTCAGTCGATAAGATTGGACCTCGCCGATCTCTAATTGCTGCCTGTGCCGTATGTTTAATAGGTGTATTCATCTTTGCTGCAACAAACAGTTACTCCGCAGCCATTTTTGGCCGCTTCCTTATCGGTATTGGAACTGCATTTGCCTATGTCACTGCATTAAAACTAGCAAGCGTGTGGTTACCACGACAGTATTTTGCAACTGCAACCGGTGCTGTCACTGCCTTTGGTATGTTGGCTGGTGTGTTCACCGAAAAATTTGCCACTTACTTAGTGCTGTCTCACGGTTATCAATACACAATTCGATTCCCCTTATACGTGGGCATCGTAGTACTTGTATTGTTATTTTTATTTATTAAGGATAAACCCAAAAAACCCATTAACAGCAGTACTGAAGTAGACTCTACCGGAGAGTCACATGCACTGACCTACAAGCAGCTGCGCGCATACCTGAAGGTAATTATCAAAAATAAACAGATGTGGTTGATCGGAATAATTGGCGCATTACTGTATATGCCATCTACCGTGTTCTGTGATTTATGGGGCATTCCTTATTTGCAACAAGTCTATCACCTATCGGCACAACAAGCCGCAAGTGGTATTTCCATTATGCTACTCGGCTGGCTACTCTCCAGTCTAACGACAGGTGCTTTGTCTGATATACTGGGCAATCGAAAAATGCCTCTCGTGCTTGCGTCTATTTTTGCAGCCATTTTTGCAATCGTTATATTCTATGTTCCCGGCATCGATACAACCCTGCTGTACCTATTGTTATTTTTCTTCGGGGTATCTTGTGGCCCTCACCCACTGACTTTCACACTCAGCAAAGAAAACAATAAACAAAATATTGCAGGTACTGCTGTCGCGTTCGCTAACTTTATCATCATGATGGGCGGGTTTTTATTTCAGCCAATCGTAGGAAAACTGTTAGACCTCGGCTGGCATAACACATTAAATCACGGCATCCGCAGTTACACGTCTCATGATTACACATTAGCACTAACCATTTTACCTGTAGCGCTAGTATTATCGTTTATCTTGTCGTTATTTATTAAAGAGACCTATCGCCGTTGATGCTGTCTGCGCGCCTATTACGCCGTACTTATACAGCCGTACTTTACACCTTGCTGCCCATTTTGGTGCTTAGGCTCCTATGGCGCAGCAGAAAAAATCCTGGTTATCGCAATAACATCATGCAACGATTCGGCTTCATAAAGCCTAGCGAAAAACCTTCTATCTGGCTGCATGCCGTTTCTGTCGGCGAAACACTCGCCGTGATGCCGCTAATTAAAAAACTCCTTTCACAGCACCCGAACCATAACATCATCATCACCAATACCACACCAACGGGTGCCGCTATGGTATGCCAACAACTCGGCGATAGCGTGATACAAAACTACTTCCCTTTTGATCTACCCAGTTTTATTCGGCGCTTTGTCAAACGCGGCAACATAAAACTCTGCATCGTTATGGAAACAGAGCTGTGGCCCAATTTATTAAAAACCTGCCAAGCAGACAATATTCCGATCATACTCGCAAATGCACGCATGTCCGAAAAATCAAAAAATAAATACCTAAAAATTCTGTCCATTACACAAGAGATGCTGCCCTGCTTCAGCATGGTTGCAGCACAAACGGCTGCGGATGCCAAACGGCTTATCACATTAGGATTACCGAAAGAAAAAGCAAACGTCACAGGAAATCTGAAATTTGACTGCAGCAGACCAAAAAATCTCGCTGCACAGCGACAACACATGCGACAAGAATGGCTGATTGAACAACGTCCCGTATGGATGGTGGCCAGTACGCACGAGGGTGAAGATAAAATTATTATTGACGCATTCAAACAAGTCATCAAAAAAAATCCCGGAACACTTTTAATCATTGCGCCACGACACCCAGAACAGTTTAAACCCGTAGAACAACTGTGTAGACAAGCCGGGTTAAACACCGTTACCCGCAGTAGCAAACAACCGCCCACGACATCGGCGCAAGTTTTGATTGGCGACACCTTGGGCGAACTGACTCAATTCTTCCCGGCTTGTGATATTGTTTTTATGGGCGGCAGTCTTGTCAACGTGGGCGGACATAATATGATTGAGCCAGCACTCGCGCGCCTGCCTATCTTAACTGGCTCCATACTGCATAACTTCGTTCAAGTCAGTCAGCTATTACTACAAGCGGGTGCTACTTTGATCACCAACAATGCGAATGAGATCGCCGATGCCGTGAACCTATTATTGGCTGATGAACAACGCCGTCAAGCCATGGGCAAAGCTGCACAAGCCGTCATCGAGGCCAATACAGGCGCATTGGAGCGGCAGCTGATACTGATTAATGAGCAATTATCAATATAAATTCACTTCATGTGAATATCGATCAACAATAGGATACTCATGCGATATTTGCACCTAACTTATTGATTCCTAGAAAATCAACCACTGGTAAATTTAATAATTATTTAATAGAAGTGTGGTAATATACACTAAAAATCACTATTAAAGGGTTTATAAGTTGGCAGATTTAACCAGAACAAAGCGTTTTCTAGATCTCACTACGCTCGATCACTACCCAGAGTCGCCCAACCCTATTAAAACACCAGAGGCGGAAAGTGCGCCTGCGCCTCACTCAGACCAGATGGCAGCTCCGTTAGTAGGCGAAGCGCTCGGGCCAGATGAGCCTGGCACAGCGATGGCTGCAGCACGAACGTCATCGCGCACTTGGGCTCCACCTGATATGCATTCCGAAGAATTCAAGACAGTGCTACGGCAACGCACAGGCTACTTCATAAATACACTCCGGCGTACATTACAAGACTTAACTGCAGCACATACAAAATATACTTCTGCAAGGGCTCGGTATCAACGTAAATTAAAATCATACAACCCATTTAACTATCTGCATGGCTGGTTGCTAAAGCATGTCTGGTATGCAAACTGTTTAGATGCGGAAATAAAACACATTGAGATGGACATACAAAATACCCGGCTGAGAATTCAAGAACAAAAAGATCTTGCTTCGCGCCTAAATGCACCTGCTGCTATAGAAGCTCCAGCAGGAGGCCCGATAGACATTCCAAGCAGGCCAAGAGATGCGGCCGCTACACGCACAAAAAAAGTTAATAAAACAAATGATAGCTTAATAAGATTAATACACGAAACTGAAAACCAGAATAAACAAATGGCTGCATTAACAACACAACTACAAGATGAAATAGAAATAGAGCAGCTAATATTAGAGGCAAATGATCTACTTAAAGAGATAAGAAATGCTAAAAATTCCAATGAAGCTTTAGAGGGGCTGGTATCCCAACGTACAATAAAAGTAACCCGCGGCTTCTCACCTGACGAAAATCAAAAACCTGCAAAAGCAGAAGAGAGCACAATGCTCTTCAGAAAAGAAAAAGAATCTGCTTTAATCAGAAAAGTGAATCAATTTCGAAGCAGTGCATTCAAACATCAAAGATCGAGAAAAACAACAGGATCACTTGTAGAGCGCAATCAATTAAATGAGAAACTAGATGCTATAGACAATGGCATACGAACATTAACAAAAGAAGCAAAGGCACTAGCAAGAACAAACCCTCAGGCATTCTTTGGCCGCACCCTTACCCCAGAACAACTTAAATCTGAGCACCACAAGCGATTAAAAGAAAGAAATAAACCTCTATTAAACACCCCTGGTTTTCGTTTAGGCTGTTAGCACCCCGCAAATTAATAATATGTTATCTATTAATGTGACTCTTATGTGAGTATATCTATTTTCAGGTATGATAATAACCATGCGAGATTTGCTCACCATCAAACATCTATCGATCTTATTTGGCGACAAGATAGTTGTTGATGATGTGTCATTCGATATCAAGCAGGGCCAGTGTGTTGGGCTGGTCGGGGAGTCGGGAAGCGGGAAA
The DNA here is from genome assembly GCA_022601255.1 of Gammaproteobacteria bacterium. Classification (GTDB taxonomy): domain Bacteria; phylum Pseudomonadota; class Gammaproteobacteria; order Coxiellales; family Coxiellaceae; genus JAHZIV01. The sequence goes on along the minus strand of JAHZIV010000107.1, from coordinate 13,405 downwards.
AGCCTTACTGCTCTTGCCATCATACAACTGCTACCCATCATGGCTCGCGTCAGCCGACACAGCGACATCAGTTTCCACCATAATGATGTGCAAAACAATCTGCTTAATTATTCTGAACAACAGATGCGACATATCCGCGGTAAAAGAATCGGCATGATTTTCCAAGATGCGATGTCAGCATTTAATCCTGTTTTTACCATTGGCAATCAAATTGATGAAGTGATCACCACACACCTTAAGCTCTCTAAAAAACAAGCCAAAAAGAAAACTTTTGATCTGCTGGAAGAAACCTGCATCCATGATGTGGCTCGCGTCTACCGATGTTACCCACATCAAATTTCTGGCGGCATGCGTCAACGTGCCATGATTGCGATGGCCCTTGCTTGTGAACCCAGTATATTAATTGCCGATGAACCGACTACTGCGCTATGCGCCACCATTCAAGCACAGATTATCGATCTTCTGAAAAAATTACAAAAATCACGCGACATGACATTATTATTCATCAGTCATGATTTAGCCGTAGTTTCTCATCTAGCTGATGATATCGTGGTATTGCAAAACGGCAAGATAGTCGAACATGCGCCCGCACAACAATTCTTTGCATCGCCAAAACACGCTTACAGTAAACAGTTAATTGCTGCGATTCCTAGTCATAACCAAGTAGGTCAAGTTGAAAATACACGCAAACCCATGCTGACTGTTGAGAATCTAAAAGTCTACTTCCCTATTCGAAAAGGTATCTTCAAACGGACCAAAGCGTATGTCAAAGCAGTCGATGATGTTTGTTTCCAGATAAAACCGCAACAAACATTAGCACTCGTTGGCGAATCCGGCTCAGGGAAAACCACCACTGGCAAAAGTTTATTAAAACTATTAAACGTGCATTCGGGTAAAATTATACTTGAGAATGATGACATCACTCGACTATCGCAGAGACGCATGCTTGCAAAGAGATCTGATATTCAAATTATTTTTCAAGATCCCTATGCCTCACTCAATCCACGCATGATGGTGGCAGATTGCCTTGCAGAAGGGTTGATCGCACAAAAGAAGTGTCGTAACCGCAACCAGGCGCTAGCCATTATTGATGAATGGCTTGAGAAAGTAGAGCTGCCATTAGATTCAAAGTGGCGTTATCCACATGAGTTCTCTGGCGGTCAAAGACAACGTATTTGCATTGCGCGCGCATTGGTATTGGAGCCTAAATTATTAGTATTAGATGAACCCACCAGCTCACTGGATGTATCGATTCAAATGCAGATATTAAATTTATTAATTAAATTACAACAACAGCTGTCACTAGCTTATTTATTAATTACGCACAATCTATCGGTGGTAAACTATATGGCGCATCGAATCGCCGTCATGTATAAAGGAAAGATCGTTGAATATGGCGATACACAAACAATCATGCAACAGCCACAACACGACTACACAAAACAATTGCTTACATCAATTGCAACGATTGCAAAAGAACAGGTAACAGAATAATGTCAGATATTTTATTTAATGAAATCGAAGCAAAAGGTGGTGTCATCGCAACAATTACACTGAATCGTGTTAAAGCGCTGAATGCATTATCATTTGATATGCTAAAAGCGTTACACGATAAACTAGATCAGTGGGATGACAACCAAAATATAAAAGCCATTATTATTAAATCAAATTGTGATCGCGCATTTTGCGCCGGAGGTGATATTAAATCATTGTATCTCAATAGAGATGATCAAGGTTCAGAAGATTATTTTAAAAATGAGTATCTCTGTGACCGTAAAATAAAGCACTTGAAAACACCCTATATATCTTTCCTCGATGGCATTACCATGGGCGGCGGTGCTGGTATATCAGTTCATGGCAGCTTTAGAGTAGCCACCAATAAACTGATGTTTGCAATGCCAGAAACAGCAATTGGATTCTTTCCCGATATTGCTGCTGCTTACTTCTTATCTAATTGCCCTAACCAATTAGGACTTTACATGGGACTAACCGGAAACTCGATTAATGTTACCGATGCCTATCAACTGAAACTTGTGACACATGTGGTAGACAGCAAACAATTTAATGACATTGAACAACAGTTAATCGATACGTTATTTTCAAAAAAAGATTTTGCTGCGGTTAAAAGCATATTAGATAGATTTCATCAAACACCCAATGACTCTGAATTGGATCAACATAAAAAGATGATTGACCAATGTTTCAGTGAAAACTCTGTCGAAGCGATTATAGCTGCGCTACAAAATTCGAACTCTAAATTTGCAACAGAAACTGCTGCAACACTATTGTCACGCTCGCCAACAAGCTTAAAAGTTACTTTTCGACATTTTCAGCGATCTCAACAGCATGATTTTGATCGGGTCATCCAATCCGACCTTAATCTTGCCAACCGGTTTTTAAGATCAAAGGATTTCTTTGAGGGCATTCGCGCCATGGTAATTGATAAAGACAAGCAACCTCATTGGCGACCAAATAATTTAAGTGGTGTCAGTGATGAGATGGTAGATGTATTTTTCAGTTAAACAATCGCATTCACAATCGCAGAAAAGTATTCCGGTGGCTCCGGCCGATCAAACCAAGCTAATAATGGACAAATATTGTAGGTTTTTCCTTTATTCAAAATGGTGAGCTGTTTCTTTTCTACATAAGGGGTCGCAAACTCTTTGGCAAGCGCAGTATAACCAACACCCTCAGATACTAGCAATGCGATATCATCGGTCCTGTTAACAAAATATCGACTACGCTGGGCAATATCAAATAACTCATATTGTTTTAAATAATCATAAGTCACTTGATCCGCCGGGTTAAAATCAATAATACGTTCGCTCTGCACAATATCACGCAGTTTTCGGCCTTTCCAATTATACGCCCCCACCAGAACATATTGCTCTGGCGCTAACCTTTTATGCTGCATCTCTGAGGCCAAATGCTGCTGTTGAATAATCACCAAATCCGACTGCCCTGCACGCAATGACTGATGTCTTTGCTCGACATCACTCACATTAAAATGCATCAATAAATTAGCAAACTGTTTCACGATGGGTAAACAACTCGGAATAACCCTGGAGCGCATGATACTCGTAGGCGCACTCACCGTAATTTCGACCTCAGTCTGCACCCCCGCCCCTTGAATAATAGCTAAAGCTTCACCCTCTAACTCGCAAGCTGCCTGACAATAACGCAATAGCGCCTCACCTTCTTGAGTGAGCTGCATCCCCCGACGCGTGCGGATAAACAAGGTGGTTTTTAATGCATTCTCCAACGTACGAATACGCTGCGTGACAGCTGTCTGAGTGAGATGAATCTCTTTAGCAGCCGCATGCACGGTTTTACACTTCACAACGGCCATAAAGGCTGATAATTGGGGGCTCAATAAACTCATAATATGACGATATGATACTATAAAGCGGGCGTGAAGTTAACCAGCAAAAAAACCATCAGAATGCTTGACCCTCACGTCACGTGATACCTTAGGATGTTTTTTATCATATTTTGGAGGGCCTAAATGCCGTATACAGTCAAACAATTAGCGAAGCTATCAGGTGTGAGTGTTCGTACGCTGCATTATTATGATGAGATTGAATTGCTTAAGCCTGCATATTACGGCGATAACAATTACCGTTATTATGAGGAGGAGCAGCTCTTATTGCTACAGCAGATATTGTTTTATCGAGAATTAGGTTTTCCATTAGATGGTATTCGGGAGATTCTACAAGGCGAACAGTTCGACAAGATTGAAGCACTGGAGTCACATAAGAATCTTTTACAAGGTGATCTTGATCGCACTCATAAGCTCATCAAGACCATCGATAAAACTATAAAACATTTAAGAGGTACAAAAATGATAAAACTTGACGATATCTTTGAGGGCTTTACCGATGAGAAACAACAAGCATACGAGAACTTTCTCGTTAAGAACGGCGTAGATCGTGATGTAATTAATAAGAGTAAACAAAAGGTAAAACATTGGAGCAAAGAGCAATGGCTGGAAAATAAGCGTGAAAATGATGCGCTCTATGCGGCACTCGCCGAAGCGATTGATAACAAACAAACGCCAGACGCTTCATCTGTGCAAGTGCTTATAAAGAAACATTATGAGCTTACTAAGATTTTTTGGACGCCAACAAAAGAGACCTATGTTGCTCTTGGACAAATGTATTATTCTGATCCGGAGTTTGTGCGCTTCTTTGATAACGTGCACCCAAAACTACTGGATTTTTTAACAGCGGCAATGAAAATTTTTGCTGAGAATAAGCTAGCTTAACTGTTATCCCGCTGACCATTTTGGCATGAATTCCAAAATGGTCAGGCTAGTTTGCACCCCACTTCCACATATTCAGCTACAGTACGCGTTGAATAATCTATTCAAGAAAATGCCTGTAATTTACGTTAAAGGCTTCCGCAATGCGTTTAGCAATAGTCTTACCGATCGGCCTTTTGCCATGCTCCATTTTTGATAAATCAGACTGGGTTACATTTATTTTCTTTGCAAATTCAACCTGAGACAGCCCTTCACGATTGCGTAATCCCTGCAGTAAAACCCCCGCCTTCGTATATTTCTGGTCTAAATCAGCAAAGAGATCATCTGCCAAAACCGAATCAGAAGAAACCTTGACAGAAGCATCAACTTTATATTCATTCGCCACTTCTTTAGGGATATTATACACGTTACCCTTATGCACGATATGTAGTACTTCGTCTTTAGTATGGCGCTTTCTCATGGGTACCGACATAATACACCTCCAATATTTGATTTTTCTTATCCGGAACTTCCCAACAACATACAACTATCCATTCCATATATGACCCATTATAGTGTATATTTTACCATATGGCAAATATTGCCATGTATTATCAATTTTGTATATTTATCAGTTTGTTATGGTTAATCCACCTCTTCCAAAAAGCATGTGGACGGGTTAGAGCAAGTCCCGCGACACGTGTTCTTGATTATTTAATGCAAACTAATAACTAAATATATCAACTTCCTCTTCAGGTATGATATTTGGAATTGATTTTAATTTTTCTTCATCAATTATTTGAATATGATCAAATAAAGAAGAGTGTTTTTCGTGAAGCCAATCGAATTTCCATAAACACAAATCCTCTCCTTTTACTATTTTGCATAATTTTTCCTCATAAGGATGGCTTGGGTAAAACGGAAGAGTTATCCTTTGCAGCCAAACTTGAAGCAAGCCTGCGTTAGGGATTGTGCCTAATTTTTTAGCTACCTTATCAACGATCGACTTCTTTATGTCGGTGTTTTCGTAAAACACTAACAACCTACTTAATATAGCACAGCATACTGGGTATGACTTTGGGTTATTGATTGATATTTCACTCACCATGCTTATAAACACTGTGAGATATTTTCGACTAACTCCTTTTTCTATTAATCTATTTAAATTCAATAACAATTTTACCAAGGCTCCAGAGTTGGGAAATTTTTTAGATACATCATAAATTGATAAAAGATGTTCATACAAGGTATTACCAGATAATTTTCTTGAAGAAATATATATTTTATCATCTTTAATCGAATGCAAGACTATATCATTTGAACAAGATGTTTTTTGGCTGTTCAGCTTTAACTTTAAATCAATTAAAACTTCAGTTAATACTTTTAATATAATTTCACCATCATGAGGGTTATTTACAAAAATCCTATAGTCATCTCGATATCTAATTATTTTATAATCATCAATGCTAGTTGATCTTATTTTTTCGAAAATTAGTAGGTCCGCATACCCTAAAACTATCTCAGCAATAAAATCCATTAAAACTGATCCCTGAGGTATACCGTTAGTCTCTCCATATGAAAAACCCCTAATAGATTTATCAATAAGATTTCCTACTAGTGCTCCATTATTTCTATTAACTCCTGACTTTATCTTATCCTTACCATGTAATGCCCATGCTATTGAGTGTGTATATATAGACCCGTAGCAATTAGTTATATCTGTCCTATAAAGGTGTGAAAAATCCAATGCAAGCTCAACTGATATAAGCTCAACTCTTCTATACCACTGCTTTATTTGGGCTGCACTAATTGATTTTTGCTCTTTGCGTATTTTAGGTAAACTTTCACACCGTATATTCTCCCTTATATACTCTCGCTGTTTAAATTTATTTTTTATAAAGTCCCAGCTATCTTTATCTGTAACAACATTAACCAATTCAACATATAGTATAGGGTTTATAAGAGACATTGGTCTCCATGAATATTTTCCATCCCTATTAGCAGGCATTGTGTGATTTATTTCATCGCACGAGGCTGGATTCACAGCCTGGCAGTCGCTTATTTTAACTCCGCAACATAAATCATTTGATTCTTTTAGTATCTCTTCAAACGTTATGTATGAAGGTAAATTATAATTACAAAAACCACCTTGAGAAATAAAAAATTCTTTAGCCTCTTGATTTGAAGCATCTAAAATACTACTAAATTCTATCTCAACATCGCTTTCGCACTCTACTAACATATAATGTCCTTTTAAAACTCAAACAAAACATTCACAGCAGAATCCTCAAACTACCACCATGCTTCCACATATTCAACTACAGTACGTGTTTAACAATCTACTATCTGTGACATGGGTATTCTACCAATTATGATTAAGCAAAAATATCACTCATCCTTGGATCGTGTTTACTGGACTCAAATTCAATCAAATGATACTCAGCAATCCCTTCTTGATGAAATGGATCCTCTTTGATAATTTCAGCAGCGCTTGATTTATCGGTCATCGCCAATATCACGCCTCCATCACGCGGCACCTTTCTGCCTGAAGCAATGAATATACCCTTATCATAATATTTATCTAAAAACTGGATGTGCGCTTCAAGGAAATGCTCTACATCTGAAATTGGTTTTATGTAAGTGAGCTCAATGATGATCATGTTGATAACCTTGACAAGGTGTATATTCCGCCACATCACCTACGGAACAAATACCGGGAAAACCAAGTGCATTAACAGATACTCGTATTGTTTTACCACCCGCAACAAACTGCATAGCACCAACCTCTGATGTAATACTTTTATCAGAGTGATACACAATCGAAAGAGCCGCTGATTTTTTTGTTGCAGCCACCACCATCTCAACACCCGGGTACTCACTGCTATCTACTTGTCCCAGATTACAACTTGCAGCATGCATGCAATTACAATTGGATGCTGTGGTAACACCATAGCACCAATGCTTGTCTTGCTGAAATACGATCGTAATGTTTCTTTGTTGATGAATAGCCTCCGAACGCGCATCGTGGAGGTCATGATACAGCACCTCCGCTGCCCGCATGAGGCGACGTCGGTGGAAATAAGAGACAGTGCTTGGGATTATCAGGAAAGCAATCACCGCGATAATAATCACTACAACCAAGATCCCTGGTAATGTGATTCCTTTTTCGAAATGTCTTAATTTCACGGGCCTATCCATTATGGCTGTTTTGCAGCAATGACTATTATAGTCAATATTCAAACAAAACAACAGCAGGCCATTACACTATTAGAGCCTTAGCAATCTACAAGTTCATTAGTGCACCCACCACCGGACGCAACCCATGTTATTACTTTATTTGATTGATTGTAGCTGGGTGTCAAAGTGTAGGTATCTTTTGCAGCAATACCACCTACAGCTATGGGTGTTACCGTAATGACACCACCTTTAACAGATATGGATTGCACTGCACCGACTGTTTGCCCTGAGACATTAGCAGGAATTCCATTCTTTCCTCCGTGACAATCGGTTAAACCACTTTTCTGGTGTGCACAAGAAGCCACATAGTTTTTATAACCATCGGCTGCTTGCACAACCGCGGCATATTCTGATTTCTTCATATAATGGTAATAACTAGGAATGGCAACAGCGGCTAATATAGCCACGATAGCAATTGCTATCAATAGCTCTAGGAGCGTGAAGCCCTTGCTCGTTCGCTTTGGTGTATCTTGTAAGTGCATCATGAGCTCCCCCAAAATTATTCGGATAACGCCATTCCATACTCAACTCTCCATGAGTGACTCCAATTTTCTCGTCCATTAATTAAAGTTATAGTCAAAAAATGGGGGTTTTGCCCAAAAAAAATAATTATATTATGAAAAACAATGAGTTAGGTATAGGCCCGTTGAGGAATGGTGGCTATGGGTGGACTTGAACCACCGACCCCAGCATTATGAATGCTGTGCTCTAACCAGCTGAGCTACATAGCCATAAATCTGTAGCTGCCATCCATGGCGATAATCATGCATTCTTTCCAACACCTGCCCGTACTTGCAACACTCGCTTGCTCGTGTCGCTCCCTGTACGGGCGTTCGCTATGCATCATAAACACATGCAGGGGCCGCATTTTGCGTCCTGCCCCCCACTTTGTCAAGCTGGCCATTTATAAACCAGAGCCCTAAATGAATAAAAATGCCCCCATGCACAGCCGCCAAAACGTGCTACACCGAATTGACAAACATTAAGCCAAGTGCTAATTTAAGCCCAAAATATAAAGTTGTAACGTACAAGAGAGACACATGCCAAAAAACGTACAGATTCCTGAAGCAGTCACGCAGTATATAGCACCTCGAGACCACATACACACTTTAGTGAAGTTCACACAAGGTATACAATTTGGTAAACGCGTCCCCGGGACTGCAACTTTGACTATCAGCTTACTCATTCCTATATTGCGACTCAGTGCGTTGCCATGGCCTAACCTATATTTTGATAGCCATCGCTTTACAAGATTCTCTGCGATTATCTATAATATCCTTAATTTAAGTATATTTTATTTCTATCCTTCGCTGCTTATTAAAAAGGAACGCAAGATAGCCCTGGATGCTGCAATAAATACAATACATGGTTGTTATGACATTAGGCTACTATATTACTCAAATAATAGAAAAAGTATTGGTCCTAATGAACTAACGGCACTTAAAGACGGCATGCAGCTCGCACTGCAATTAAACCAACAACGACTTTCTAGTGAACCCGCTATCTCAGAGGCAAATCTTGCAACACTCACTCAAGCACAAAAAATTCATAACAACCTGCAGCTAATAAGCCCAGCATATTCCCCAGAGAGCATGAACAAAACAACCAATATATTCAATACAGTGATCTACATGGGAATGTCACTTGGTATTTTCATGGAATTTATGCTCGCTGAATTTGTTGAAGATCAATATGATACTTACAGCATTTTATTCACAGCGTTTTCTCTATATGCCCTAACTCTAAATTACCTGATTACAAAAAAGTATGCTGCTAAGAATTTTGAATGTATCGAACACCAAACTTCTGAAGAGATTAATGTAAGTATTAGAGAAGCTTTGGATTTCGCACCATTTGCAGACCAATTTTTCGTTGTTAACGAAGCCAGAACAGATTCGATTACCAAAGTTTTAAACGTACGCTTCATAAAGCAGCTCGATCCAGCAGTAGCGCAACACCTGCAACAGCACCTTCATGGAAACGGCATTACCATTATCGCAGCTGAAAATAAAAATCTATTTATCTCAGCTAACACAACGCTCACTGAAGAACAAATTGAAGGTGTGCGACTTGCTCTAAATAAAGCCCACTCTCTACAAAATGTAATTCGTTTAACCAAGCTAGTAGTTAAAGACTACATACAGGAAGGTTCTTTTCTCTGTCACGAACTCAATGACGATAACGAGCGCTTTACGATCACATTTTCTTTACAAGACTTACAAAAAGCAGACGCGCTGCTTCAGATTCTAAAAGATCAAAATCTGACAAACACACTCACTGAAGATCACGGATCTTGTACGTTATCGATTCCATTCAACCATGAAGAGCGCATTCAATGGAGGCGAATATTTGATAACGTTGATCGGCTGTTTCATCCTGAGCGCTACACAGTGGCCGAGGGTGGTGCAGCTCCCGCACCCGTTGAGCCATCCCACAGTATGGCAGATGAAATTGCACGATACGAACAACAAAAAAATCATCGACCAAAAAAATCCAAGAAACATTGGTGGGATAATCTAGCTGGCTTGTTTGCACCTGCAGCGCCAGCAAATGAAGTAGCAACAATCACATTTGACCATAATGGAAATACGGAGACCTTCGATCCTAAAAATCATCCAGATCAATTTCAAGTGATTAAGCACGACCACACAACTGTGTATGCCTATTTTCCAGAAGATGCTGCAATTAACAGAGAGCAATCTGAAGCATTTAGGAAAGCTTTTGAAAAAGGGTTTAGCGCCAGACACAACGCAGGCATTGTCCATGACGATGATGGCCAATACAAAATTAAACTAGCAAAAAAGAACGCACGTGTCTGGGAAAATCCAGGCAAACGTTCCGTTGCATCTGATGGCTCAGCCGTTATCGTCCTGGATGTCTATGTTGCTAATGGCCATACATCAAGAGCCAAACACAACGCTAGACATTAAATCGAAATAACATCACGTCACCATCTTGCACGTGATAGTCTTTTCCTTCGAGCCGCCACTTACCCGTATCTTTCGCGCCGGTCTCACCATTGCAATCGATATAATCTTGATAAGCAATCACTTCCGCGCGAATAAATCCTTTCTCAAAATCCGTATGAATCACACCTGCCGCTTGTGGCGCCGTGCAATGCTTGGTAATCGTCCACGCACGTGACTCCTTAGGACCCGCCGTAAAATAGGTTTCTAACCCCAACAATTCATAACCCGCACGTATCAAACGATTCAAGCCAGGCTCTTCTAAATTCAAACTCTCAAGAAATTCTTGTTGCTCTGCCTCATCAAGCTCTATGATTTCAGACTCAATCGATGCACAAATCGCGACGATTGCCGCACCCTCTTGCTCCGCTAATTGTTTAACGCTATCGAAATACTCATTGCCAGACAAACCAGCCTCATCCACATTCGCAACATATAACACTGGCTTTAACGTCAATAGATGATACTGCTGAATAAACGCTTGCTCTTTGTCAGACAACTCAAGGCTGCGCACCGGCAATGCCTTATCAAGATGTAACTTCATCTTTTCAAGCGTTGCTTGGAATATCTTTGCCTCTTTATCACCACGCTTTAAATCTTTAGCATTCTTAAGTAATGCTTTCTCGATCGTCTCTAAATCTGCTAAAGCAAGCTCGGTATTAATCACTTCGATATCAGACAGCGGATTAATTTTACCCGCAACATGCGTGACATCATCATTCTCAAAACAACGCACCACATGTGCGATCGCCTGTGTTTCACGAATGTTTGCTAGAAATTGATTGCCCAAACCCTCGCCTTTCGATGCACCGGCAACCAAGCCCGCAATATCGACAAATTGCATACTGGCAGGAATGACTTGCTTCGATTTAGCAATCGCTGCAATCTTTGGCAAACGATCATCCGGCACTGGCACCACACCCACGTTAGGCTCAATCGTACAAAACGGATAGTTCGCTGCTTCGATACCCGCTTTTGTCAACGCATTAAAAAGCGTGGATTTACCCACATTAGGCAGGCCAACAATACCGCATTTAAACCCCATACAATTAACCTCTACTCACTGTGCAACCACGTAAACGCGCGTTGATAGTCGCCCTGCATTAATTCTTTCATCGCCGACAAACCTTCATCGATCGACGTTAGAATCAATTGTTGTTCTTGTTTTGCTGGCGGCTTTAATACATAGGACGTCACCTGACTTTTATTGCCCGGATGCCCAATACCAATGCGCAGGCGATAAAAATCTTTCGTACCAATGGACGCTATAATATCACGCAAACCATTATGTCCACCGTGACCACCACCTTCTTTCAGGCGAATCACGCCCGCATCAAAATCTAATTCGTCATGCGCCACTAACATCGAAGAAGGTTCAATTTTATAAAAGCGCATGATGGCTGCAACAGCACGGCCACTTTCATTCATATAAGTATTAGGAATAAAAACATGGCAGACACGACCGTCTTGTTGAAACTTTTCTGCTGCACCCTGGAACTTGGTTTGGTTTGATAATGAAATGGCGTGTTGCTTTGCCAATGAATCCGCAAACCAGGCGCCAACATTATGCCGCGTCGCGGCATACTGCGAACCCGGATTTCCTAAGCCAACAACCAATTTAATGCCAGATCCAGTATGTGTTGCTGACTCTGTCAAAATAGCTTATTCCTTGGCAGGCTCGTCTTTAGCCTTGTCTGCACCGTCTGCTTCTGCTGCCTTTTCAGCATCACCACCTTCAGCAGCCTCACCCTCAGCAGTTTCGCCTTCTGCCTCGGCCGCCTCGGCTTCAGCAGCTTCTTCTGCCTCTTCGTTTACACGAGGCTGATGAATACTAACAACGGGGTGGTCATGCGCTTCGTCCAGAGTTTCCATATGGGCAAACTCAACTCCCTTTGGCAACTTAAGGTCACTCAAGTGTAACGACTGGTCCATAGCCAATGTGGAAATATCCAGCTCGATAAACTCTGGCAAGTCTCCTGGCAAACATTTGATCTCAATATCTGTAATTAATTTGGACAATACGCCGCCCTCACCCACACCAGGCGCCTCTTCTTCACCCAAAAAGTGCAGCGGTACATGCATCGTTAGCTTATCTTTCATGTTCACACGCAAGAAATCGACATGCTCGATCTTCGGCTTAAACGGATGACGCTGGATGTCCTTCAACACCACCTGCTCTTCACTCCCACCTTGTAACTTTATCTTTAAAATATGCGAATAGACGGCTTCACGCCCCAATGCTGTATGGATGTCTTTATGTAACATACTGATTTTCTGGGGGTCTTGGCCCGCACCATAGATAATTGCTGGAACTCTATCGTTACGGCGCATGCGTCGCGCAGCGGCTTTACCTTGCTCGGTTCTTAGCTCTGCTTCAAATTGAAAGTGATCTGCCACTGTCTTATCTCCAAAAATGTCTCGGGATTGGGCATTTTAACCGGTTTTTGGAAAAACACAAGGGCTCATAATGGCCTATATCCTCAATTATGTGCAACCCTGGGAGCATGCATAACCATTGCTAAACGAGCATCCCTGTTCTTGATGCCTCACTAAACACCCGATAGATCGGGCCACTTTCCTCAACTAGATACAGGTTAACTCTCTTAGCTGACAATTTAAATCAAATGATGTAGAATGCGCTTAATGTCATTCGAAATTATCGGCCGGGTTGTCACGTGATTGGTACTTTAAATCGTCTTTTTAGACCTGCTATGGTGCGTAGTGCACGAAGAGCTTTTTCTACAAATGGTGTGACTGCTTTAACAAGCAATCATTTTTTTGTCGACAGTAATGTAATCATCGGTCATCACTTGGAGCAGTATGAGGGTTTAAAAGCATTTGTTGCTGATACTGATAGACACTTTTATTATACTGAAACTGTGCTTGAAGAGTTACAAGCAGCTTCCGAAAAACTAAGAGTACCTGAAGCAGACCCCGACAGTCCAAATTCAAATTTTAGATT
>JAHZIV010000106.1 GCA_022601255.1 Gammaproteobacteria bacterium | reverse complement strand
TAACACGTCGCGTATTCCAAAATATGGCATTTTCGTTGTCTGCAGTATCACGTCGAATTGCATAGAATGGATCTAACTGCATCTGCTTACCATCACCAAAAACAGCCGTCACCGACTGGATATCATAAATATCATAATGTGCTTCCGAATGTGCATCCGTTACAATACGATACTCTGGTTCACGCCAATCATTATTGATAGGCTCCATTGTTTTAGTAAATAAATTGACTATGGGCGTGCAATTAAGCGCAAAGAAATTTTTGGTAACAAAATTCTCGATATCTTTATTGCTGTCCTTTAGGTAAAAAAACAATTGTAATTCATTTTTAACATGCGCCAACATCTCAGGCGTGATGCCTACAATATCAAAAAACAAAAACTTTCTTGGAAATACAAACAACTCAGTCAATAGCCGGTAGCCTGTAAACGCATTCTTTTTATAGGGAAATAAAGCTTCATCTAGCTCAAACCCTACCTGGCGAATATGCTTATCCGCTTGTAATCGAATAGTATTCGGATCGGTATCACTGGTCGCTAATACTAGCGTTACCGTGCCTTTCATAATTAAATCATAAAGCGCATACGCATGCGCCTCATCTGCACTAATAAAAAAGCGTAACTTCTTCGGCGCCATTTTTGAAAATGTAGCTGCAGGATTAATGGTGGCCAATTTTATGTTTAGCAGTGATTTAATAGAGTCTTCTTCATTTAATGAATCATCTTTAGTAGCAGCTGCTACAAGTTTTGCTGCTTTTATTTCAACTGGCAATACTTCCGTATCATATGCCGTACGAAAAATACAATGCTCGGTATTCGGCGTTAAAAACTCAAGCTCTCGATGCCGTTCAATCGTTTGTATCTTATCAACTGTTTCATCAACATTAAACTGGGCAACAGAGAGCGACGGTATTGGCGCCAAGAAATTTGGCATTAACGTCGATAACAGTGCACTAGCAGCATCTGCCATATCATCATCAATCTTATAGTGCATGCGTGCATTCAAAAATGCTACCGATTGAATAAGGCGTTCGACGTGAGGATCGGGCCGCGCATTAGGAGAAATTTGCAGTTGTGCAGCAATTTTAGGATTGTTTTTCGCAAATTGCTCTGCATTATGGTTAATAAATGTTAACTCGCTGTTATAGTAACTTAAAAAGTCTTCAAATTTCTTATCCATACTCAACCTTCCAATGTTAACAACCGATGCGCCGCATCTAATGTAATCTTCAATTGCAATAAATTAAGATCATCACCCGTATTAATATAAGCACTGATTTCGAAAGAAGCAACCAAGTCACCCCTTTCTTTCGCGACAGACTTCACTGACACATTCTTTAACCGTGGTTCAAAACGCTCTATCGTCCAACGGATCTCGTTAGCCAAACGCATTTCATCTGTCCCATCGGCCGCTAAAAAATCCGAATACCCTTCCAAACCATAGTCTAGAATTGAGTCTTTAACTCTTGGGTAATCACTCGACATCAAGAAAGCATAACGACGCGAGTTTAGTAAGTTATAAACGTCTCGAATAATCGAGCTCATATCGCGATCTCGAGCATCATAATTTCTCTCGACATGCTTATCGGCAACCAGCATCTTATCAATTATTGTTAGATGATCATATTCGACTTTATTTAACACCTTCTTCATTGATTACTCCACTCCCGGCGTATTAAGCAATCGTCCGATCACTTCTGTTTCAGTCGCAAATTTCATGTCTACATTAATGCCTTCTAAAAAGGCATGCGGCTGAATATAAGCAGTACTCTTATAAACTCCTGGCGATCCCGGTACACTCTCTATAGAAATATCAGCGCCCTTTAAGGGGAACAACGCTTTATTCATTCCTGGAGGAACAGTGACCGACACATATTCTTGAATCCACTGATTGAGATACGCACTAATATCAGCGGCTGTCTGCATGCCACCAACTTTGTCGCGTATCATTACTTTGATGTAATGAGAAAAACGACTGGCATATAATTGATATTGTATTTCTGAAGAGATTTCATCATTAGCATCTGCAATCTTCTTATTGTAATGTTTCGGCTTGTAAACAGATTTATTACTGTAAAAAACTGGCAGCCCAATGTGTTTTACCTGCCTTAATGGAATAAAGCCCAGCTGTGAAAAAGCCCATTCAATCTCATTATCCAGTAGAACTTCTACAGAATATTTTGGCAAGAACGGAGAAGTCTCATTGATTGGCTTAAACAATTCCGCATCTCGAACAAAACCACCCGACTGCGCTTCCGGATTGTAATCTCGCATATCATAAAACCAGTTTGTTTCTGAGAATGATTTTATTGCTATCGAAGCAAATGCATAACTCGCGTTACCCCAGCAATAACCTTGTCCTGTTTGATCATAATAATCTTCTCTAAAATAAAATGCATGGCATGGTTGTTTTTCATTATCATGCGGTTCGCGCAACAAGAAGTTGGGCAATGCCAATCCTAAGTAACGTGTATTATCATCTTCTCTCAATTGATTCCAATAATTGTAATTCTCTCCCTTAAATAAAAAATTAAAATCAACCCGTGGCCCAATCTCTGAAAATGCACTCATCATTAAACTTCTGGGATCAACGCCCACAATGATCGGCGCAAATGCAGCCGCAGCAATAGCAGCAAGACCCTTCAAAGTATCAATATCTCTGATAGAATGATCGCCTTGTATACGTGCATAATAATCGCCAACCAGAAGCCCAAAAGGTTCGCCGCCTGGCAAGCCATATTCATTACTATAGATTTGCCTGAACAAATAACTCTGGTCAAACTCCAGAGTAAAAGCAACATCTTTGTAGACTTCTTCCCAACTCGCATGCATCACTTTAATTTTTACGTTGGGCGTTTTAGGTTGCATGACGATCAACTCCAAACCGCGCCAACTGGATTCTAATTGCTTGAATTCAGAGTGATGCATTACAAGGTTCAGTTGATCAGATAGCATTTTATCGATATTGGCGATATCAAGTGTTAAGAAGCTCTTGAGTGTTTGCAGGTCTGGTATTTTACGGCTAGGGTTAGCTTCCAGCCATATCTTCAAAACTTCATCCAGAAGAGCTGCATCGGCGATTTCTTGGAAATCATTAACATCCATATCCGCTATCCTTAAAATACAAGCCCCATTATAACGCATTACTTATTGATTTTGTATGAAAAAACCGTGGGGCCAAGAGGCCCCACGGTTTAGAATTATGAATACATTCCTTGTATTTGGATTTAGCCTCCAGGAAGCTCAGCCACCAATCGAATCGATGTCTTCAATTCCTCCAAGGCAAGCCAAGGTCGAATCCATGCAATCGCATTATACGCACCCGGTTTACCTGGCACGGCTTCTACCTGAATTTTTGCGGCAGACAATGGGAATTGGTAACGTAATCTAACCCCAGAACTTGGGTTTACATTAACGTACTCACTAATCCAATTGTTTAACCAAGCAGTTACATCAGGAAGCTCCATCAACGACCCCACTTTATCACGACCCATTACTTTCAAATGATGCGCAATGCGTGAAGCTACCATTACGTAAGGTAACCTTGCACAAATGGCTGCATTTGATGTTGCTTTTGGATTATCGTAGACAAGTGGTTTCTGAGTGGTTTGGCCACCAAAAATCACAGCATAGTTTGTGTTTTTGTAGTGACAAAATGGTATAAAGCCCAAATTATCCAACTCAAATTCACGTCGATCAGTAATAGCCACCTCAGTAGGACACTGTAGATGGAAATCACCCTTATCGCTTTGGAATATATAAGCTGGTAAGTTTTCAACTTTACCACCACCCTCGGCACCACGCACCTCAGTACACCAACCATTGTTAAAGAATGACTCAGTCATTCTCGCACCCATCACATAACTGGAGTTCATCCAAGTAAAGTGATTGTTTGGCATAGGCGCATGCTTTCCATTTTTATTTTTTGGCGCTTCCTCGAAGTCAAACTCTTCAACAGGGTTTGTATCTTTACCGTAAGGTAAACGAGATAGCACACGAGGCATTGTTAAAGCTACAAATGAAGCTTCATCTGATTCACGGAATCCTCGCCAAGCCACATACTCTAAAGAGTTCATGATCTTAGAAAGATCTGCAGGCTTAGATAAGTCATCCCATGTCTCAAATCCCATGAAGGAACTTGTAATTCCACCTACATAAGGCGCGAACGCTGACGCTGCAACTTTCGAAATACAAGTCAAGAAGTTTATATCAGGCTGTGTACTTGTCAGCTCATAATCACCAATGAGTAATCCATATGGAGTACCACCTGGCATATCATATTCTTGCTCGTACACTTGCTTGAAGATATAACTCTGATCAAACTCCATAGACTTTTGCATATCTTTAAGTAGCTCTACCTTTGAAGCGTTAAATAAACGAATCTTCAAGAGTTCACTACACATAGTGTTTGATACAAAGTAAAATAAACCTCTCCAAGAACCCTCAAGTTTCTGCAACTCAGGTGCATGCATAACTTCAGCCATTTGTGCTGAAAGTTTTGCATCGATCACCTTAACCGCTTCTTTGATTGTTTTAGTTAGGTTTTTATCATAGGTAATAGTACCTTCCAAACATTGGTTTGTCAGCGTACGCAATAATTGCTTAGTGCGCTCTGGGTCACCATGTGGAAGTGTAGCTTGTATACCGTCTAATGTTATTGGCTCTGCTGCTTCTGTTTTAGCATCGGCTGCAGGTTTTTTATTTTTATCTGCTGGCATTTGTTTATCCCCCATTTATTTTATGGTTTATTTGCCTTTTTTCGCTTTTGGTGCTGCATCGCCAGATGCGTCACCGCCAGCTGCATCATCTGCAGGCTCTTCACCGACAGCTTTCTGGATTGCTTCTAAGTCAGATTTACTTTGAACTAAGTTCTCAAGCATACCTTCTAAATTTTCATATTGGTCTGCTTTCGCCATTATTTCATTCAACCTGTTACGAGCTTCAATCAACTTCTTGAGCGCTGGAACTTGTTGAGCAATATTGTATGGCTCAAAATCATCCATCGACTCAAATTTAAGATTGACACTCATTTCACTATCATCGTCAGCCAGTTTATTAGCGACATGAAAGTTCACTCCAGGGTGCTGTTTCGCCAAAACTTCATTGAAGTTTTCGGGGTCTATTTCAACAAATGTCCTTTGCTTGTAAGGGTCCAGAGGAACACTCGGAGCATTGCCCGAATATTCACCCAAAACACCTACCACAAAGGGCAGCTCTTTTTTGACAGACGCACCTTCGGTCTCCACATCATAAGTGATCTGGATACGAGGTGGCCGTATCTTAGTTAAGATTGTTTGTACAGTTGTCATTTGTTTCCTCTCCTCTAAAAGGTTTGTAATCAATATAGTACAGATTCACGAATCTTCCAGAATTTAGTCAATCCTTTCGACCGCTCTGTATACCAAATATAACTATTTGATTATATTTGGTATTTTACACTTCCAAAACACCAGCTGTGAGATTGGGACTGCCAGACGCCCGGGGATTTTCACTATTCACTGGGGATTTCATTGGCAGGAAGGGCATAATCCTCTTCTGATTCAACGTAATCATCTGCCTGACCTAATTCATTGGGATCTAACCCAACCATGCGGCAATATTCCTGCTGACTGCGATCATCATTTAATATCTGCGGGATGAGTTCCGCCAGGCTCATTGTTGACCAATTTGCTGCTCTTCGGATGACATAAGCCATGGGTGATTGAGGATGATTATTACGATAGAATCTTTCTACTGCCTTTAGCGCCAATCTAACTTCTTCTTCATCATTCACTATGTAACGACTGCGTGAATTTGCCTGATCCTTTAATCTTGGATCCACAAACCCATCTGCACTCTCAAACGCAAAGGCACCCAAATAGTGCAAGGCTTCTAAACATTTATTGAGCGCTCTCTCGACGATTGAAAAAGAGAATACCCACTTACCCTCTGTTTTCTCATGTAAAAGGTTCTGCAACTGGGCAAAGTATTTAGTATTCACCTTAATGCGTGCTTTTTTCTCGATAAACACGTCGGCTTCTAGTGATTGGCATGCTGCCTTGAGATCATCGAGTGACGTAATATCATTATATTGCTCACTATCGGCACTCGAAGATGCTGTAAATAAATCAAGTGCTTTAATATAGTCCCAGGTTGTGATGACTTTATCCTCGGGAAGCATCACAATCGGTAACATATACAGCGGCTTAATTAATACGCCGTCTCTCGTCGCACCACTCAAGCCCTCGATAGGTGCAATCGTTACTTCAAAGTCACCATCCTCTCTCGGATAAAGCTCTTCCCAGTATTGATCAACCAACCCAATTAAAAGCTGAACACCGTCACTCAACCCCCTGAATCCGCGCTCTCTTAATAAAGCTTCAACCAACCAAGCCGCCACCTCCAAATCTTTTGACTTTTTAATCAAGATATTACTGGCGATTTTAATGATTTCATCCCACTTGATTTTTTCTACTTCGCCGCCTTCTAGTAACGCATCGGCTTCTTTTTTGCGTAGATCATTACGAATATTTTTCAGTGTGTAGTATTGGGATTTTGCATCATTACGCAGATCCTTTCCGGTGGGCTTCGCTGCACTGATAGGTGCCAGTAACGGCTCTAAGTCCATTTGTGTCGATTGCTCAGGGCTCTCAGGCTGCTCGGAGTTTTCTGGTTGCTCCGGGTTTTCAGACTGCTCAGATTCTTCTGGCTCTTCCTGCTTTTCTGGTTGCTCATCATCCATAAAACGAATCCTTGAAATACGTGTAATAGTCTAATTTTTCTACTAAAACAAGGTGTTGTCAACCACTAACTTCGCCTGTAAACAATCAATCATGCTATTACCCCTCATATTGTGCTTTAAATGCACACATTATTAATACAGGTGCTTAAGCCTTTTTGACACTACAAGATGAAATGCTGCCTCATATAGCCAGACCACCCCAAAATTGACTCAGTTTACCGGTAAGCCTAAAATTCACTGGTTAAATCTATAGCCAATATATAACTACTCTTCTGCAACTGGTATTATTATGCCCGATACTGTTAGTGTCATTATACTATCTCTTGCTGGCATCCGCTTGCAACCCCTTGTTTCACGTGGAACATTTTCATATTTTTCAAATCAGCCCAACTTTCTAAATCCCTCTTCTCAACACCCGTCACAAAAATCTGGGCATTGATCTGTTTTAAGATTTCAACTATTTGACTGTTTCTATCACAATCAAGTTCTGACGGTAAATCATCAATCAAATAGATGGGGCTGACCTGTTCCAACTGCTGTAGCACAGCGCCCTGGGTTAGATATAAGGCATAGCTGGCTAATTTTTGCTGTCCTTGTGAAAATACATCCTGCACAGGAATATCATTATCATAATAAAGTTGCAGATCTGCACGATGAGGTCCCTGCTGCGTAAAGCCGACCTTACTATCCGCATAATAGGTTTGCTCAAGCAATGTCGCCAACGATGTCTCTATATCCCAGCCAGGGTTGTATTTTAACTTAAGATTTTTATAATCTGGCAAGATCTCTTCCAATAGTGCTAAATACTTTAATTCAAAAATAGCTAAATACTCTTTTCTGTATTGATGAATCAACTCAGCTACACTGCAAAAATCTGAAGCCCATGCCTCAACCTCATTTCTAGCCGCCCGTTGCTTTAAACATGCATTCCTCTGTTTCAATACATGCTGGTATTGTTTCCAAACATCATAAAATTCTTGTTTCACGTGAAACAATCCAAAATCCATAAAACTTCGGCGCACCTTTGGGCCGTCATGAAAAAAACGATACGTATGGGGGTTAATCATAATAACCGGAAGTTGTTTTGCTAACAGTGCAATGGAGTTAACTTTTTCACCGTTGATTCTAATCTGCTTTGCACCCGTATTATCACGCTGAACACCAATTGGGATAAGCTTTTTGTCTCGTTGCAACTTTATAAAAATAGAAAAAGAATCTTTATGGTACTGCAAAAGGCGCTGGTAAGCCGACGTTCTAAATGATTTAAACATACTTAAATAATAGATGGATTCTAAGATACTCGTTTTACCAGAGCCATTTTTTCCATAAAAAACATTATACTGAGAGCAGTAGGGTAAATGTAACTGACTTAAGTTTCTAAAGTGTGTAACCTGTAAGTCTAGAATCATAGGCGCATGGGCATGATCACATACACACAAACACCTTGGTCTGTTTGTTCTTCAATTAGAAGACTGCTATTAGAGTCTGAAAAATGTAATTGCACAGACTCGCTTTGTATGGCGTTTAACACATCAATAAAATAAGTAACGTTCAGCCCAATATCTAAGTGCTCACTATGATAGTCGATGATCAACTCTTCCTCTGCAACTTCTTGCTCTGGATTATTCGCCAAAATTCTTAGTAAGTTTTCTCTAAACTCAAAACGCAACCCTCTAAATTTCTCATTACAAAGGATGGCAGCTCGACTCAATGCCTTTTTTAAAATTTCTTTTTCAATAGATACGGTTTTATCTGTTTTGTCTGGTATGACCCGCTCGTAGTCAGGGAACTTCCCGTCAATAAGCTTAGAGGTAAAAGTATATTCATTAGAGGAAACTCTAATATAACTGTTACTAATATGTACCTTTATTTTTTCTTCTGGTGTACTCAATAAACGCTGCAGCTCTAACACGCCTTTACGGGGAATGATAATCTGTGTATTTTTTTCAACATCAATATCAGCCTCAATCGTTGCCATTGCCAACCGATGGCCATCGGTTGCAACTGCCGTGATCTTGCTGGGATTTACCTCTAAAAGTATACCATTTAGGTAGTATCTTACATCTTGCTGTGCCATGGCAAAGCTACAGCTATGCAGCAGATAAGCAAGCTCACGCTGTTCTAATTTAAACTCTAAATGACTTTCTTGCGCCTCAACATTTGGAAATTCATTAGCAGGCAACGTAGTAAGGGTAAAACGACTCTTTCCGGAACGGAGAACCATTCGCCCCTTATCTTGATAGAGCTCAATAGGTGCTCCTTCTGGCAGCGCGCGGCAAATATCCATCAATTTTCGACCAGGAAGCGTAAGTTTTGTATTTTCTTTTAACGAGTTTATGAACCGGGCCTGCCCAATTAATTCCACCTCAAGATCTGTTCCAGTAACGGATATTTTACTATCCTCTATA
The DNA here is from genome assembly GCA_022601255.1 of Gammaproteobacteria bacterium. Classification (GTDB taxonomy): domain Bacteria; phylum Pseudomonadota; class Gammaproteobacteria; order Coxiellales; family Coxiellaceae; genus JAHZIV01. The sequence continues at coordinate 3,962 of JAHZIV010000106.1, read as the reverse complement.
TTGAGCAAGACGTTGGATAGAATAGGCAGTGTTTGTTTACGCTCAACAACACCAATTGCCATTTGCAGGGGTTTTAATAAATTCTCTCGTTCTAGGTTCAGTTTCATGGGGCGCGTCCAGTTATCAATATGGGTCATCAAGTCTAGCAATTGTAGTGGGGCGGATCAACAATAATCCGAGTCAACATCAGGGTTTACGTATGAAAAGAGCAACCGCGCGCGAGCCGTAGAATTAATCTATGCAGATAAAATACGCAAAAGATTTTTATAATCTTCTTGGATATCGATATTGGTTGTCATGAGTTCTTTGATCTTACGACAGGCATGAAGCACGGTAGTATGATCTCTCCCGCCAAAGGCATCGCCAATCTCGGGGAGGCTGTGATTCGTCAATTCTTTCGCTAACGCCATTGCCACTTGTCGTGGGCGCGCTAATGAGCGATTGCGCCGTTTCGACAATATATCAGAGACTTTGATTTTATAATATTCGGCAACTGTCCTTTGAATATTATCAATCGTCACCAGCTTCGCTTGTAAGGTCAATAAATCTTTTAATGCATCGCGTGTAAAAGCAACGGTAATATCACTATTGGTAAAGTGTGCATTTGCAATCACGCGTTTTAACGCGCCCTCTAGTTCGCGCACATTCGACTGGATATGTTTCGCAATAAAAAATGCAACGTCATGTGGCAGCTCAATACCTGCTTGTTCTGCTTTAGAAATCAAAATAGCCACGCGTGTTTCTAACTCTGGTGGTTCAATTGCAATCGTCAATCCCCAACCAAAACGCGACTGCAATCGCTCTTCCAGGCCACTAATTTCTTTTGGATATTTATCACAGGTCAATACAATTTGTTGCTGACCATCTAATAAGGAATTAAACGTATGAAAAAATTCTTCTTGCGAACGTTCTTTCTTTGCAAAAAATTGAATATCATCAATCAACAATACGCTTAAGGTGCGATAATAGTTTTTAAAGTCATTCATGGCATTACGTTGCAGTGCTTTTATCATGTCTGCAACGAATCGTTCTGAATGTAAATATAAAATTTTCGCATCCGGATTTGTTTCGAGTATTTTATTACCTAATGCGTGCATTAAGTGAGTTTTACCTAAGCCAACGCCACCGTATAAAAAAAGTGGGTTATACGCTTTCCCAGGGTTACTTGCAACTTGCGAAGCCGCCGCAAATGCCAATTGATTAGACTTACCTTCTACAAATGCGTCAAAGGTAAATGCTTTATTTAAATTGCTCTGATGTGATGTACCAGACTTATTACCAAAAGCTAACTTACCATCCTTGCGCCGAGCAGGACTTTCTATTGGTCTTACAGCTGCTGTAGCTCCCGCTACAGGGCTTCCTAAGTCACGTTTACGTGAGCCAATTTTCAAAAATATTTTTGGCTTTTCTTCACCGGTAATTTTTGCAACAGCATCTTTTATTTTTGCTAAAAAATGTTCGTTAATCCAATCCAATACAAATTGATTTGGCGCATACAATGTTAACTCGTTATTGTTAACTTCGGCTTGTAGTGGGCGAATCCATGTATTAAATTGTTGCGATGCAATCGTTTGTTGCAACGTATCCAAACATTGGTTCCATAAAGCTGTTTGTTCTATAACTAATTCTGACATAACCGTCTTGTATTTATGTGAAATAGGCTAGCCAGTATACTGAAGTTCATAGCAGGTATCCATAGGAGATTTCAGTTTAATATTAAATCTAATAGTGCCATACGAACAGCGACACCGTTCCTTACTTGCTGCATAATAACAGAATGTTTCCCATCTGCAACATTTGATTCGATTTCAATGCCACGATTAATCGGTCCTGGATGCATTATGACCACATCGCGATTAGCAGAGGAGATGTTATCTTCCGTAATACTGTAGTTGTTATGATATTTATCAATATCCGGCATTGATGCTGCTTGCATGCGTTCTTTTTGGATACGTAACGCGTATATTATATCCGCATTCTCAACACCGCTTTTAAAATCATCGTGTAGTTCACAATGCCATGCTTCGTGTTCCTCTGGAACAAATTCTTTTGGTGCAATGAGCCGAACTCTTTCTACTCCCATGATTTTCAAACCCTTTATGAGTGAACGTGCAACACGCGAATGTGCAACATCACCGACTATAGCTATTTTTAAATCTTCAAATGTTTTTTTATTTTGATAAATTGTAAATAGGTCTGTTAGGGTTTGCGTCGGGTGTTCATTGGTACCATCACCAGCATTAATAAGTGCCGTAGCAGACCCCATTAATTCAGAAGCAACAAAACTTGCTGTATTGTTATCCGGATGGCGTAAAACAAACACATCCGTTCCCATCGCTTCTAGAGAATGCATCGTATCGATTAACGATTCTCCTTTCAGAGTTGAAGCTTGCTCCATATTAGGTTGCACCACAATGGCATTTAATCGGCGAGCTGCTATTTGAAAGGAGTTTGTGGTACGCGTGCTTGGCTCAAAAAACATCAGGCTAACCACACGGCCAGTCAATGCATTGTCAATCGCCTTTTTATCGATAAACTTTGTCAAATAGTGTTGTGCTCGGGTAAAAATAAATTGGATTGTTTGATGATCTAAACTTTCTATTGTCAACAAATGTTTGAGTTTTGGTTTCAATATTTTCGACATGTTAATTCCTCAAAAAAGTTTCCAGTATCAATTTCGCTGCATAACTATCAACATCACCGCGTTTGATTTTTGACAGTTTCCCATGTTGTCGTAATAATTGTGACTGCGCATCTTTTGTCGTTAAGCGTTCATCCACAAAATGCACTGGCAATTCAAATCGACCTTGTAATCGATTTGCAAATTTCTTTGCAAATACTGTCATCTCTTGTTCAGCGCCATCTATATTGTAGGGCATTCCCACGACAAATGCTTCAATGTTCCATTCATTAATTAATGTTTCAATCAGTTGCCAATCAGGTTTACCTTGACGGGCTTTCAAGGCGGGTAGGGGTGTTGCTGATTGTGTAATGCGCTGACCGACTGCGACACCTATTTTAGAGAGTCCAAAATCAAAACTTAATAGGACAGCTGCAGTATCAGCATTAGACATGGCCAATTTGACCTGACAATTGATTGATATCGATACCTAATAAGCCGGCTGTTTTATACCAACGTTGTTCTATTGGTGTATTAAATAATATCCTCTCATCAAACGGCACTACCAACCAATCATTGCGATTAATTTCTGCTTCGAGTTGGTTCGCGCCCCAGCCTGAATACCCGAGCGTTACGACGTAGCGTTCAGGTCCTTTATTTTGAGAGATGTCGACTAAGATGTCTTTTGAGGCTGTGATACAAAGCTCTGGACCTTCTTCATGAATGACAAAACCATGTTCTTGCCCTACTGGCCCGCCCATCAAAACCATCTTTTCATCAATATCATTATCATAATCATGAATATCAAGGTGTTGTAAAACTGATCCTAGTGTGACATTGAGTGGTTTATTAATGATGAAGCCCATAGCGCCTTCTGCGGTATGTTCATAGATATAGACAACGGCTTTGCTGAAGTTAACGTCTTGCAATGTTGGCATTGCAACAAGGAAGTGATGACTGAAAATTTCTTCTTCTGACATGTATCTCATTACCTCATACACGGGCGACTGTTGAGTGTAACAGATTGATTTAGACAACGTAATAAAAATTTTATACAGCCAGATGAATCAATATGTTAGGCTAAAAACGAGGGCTCCCATTAGGATGCACATGTATAGGCAAAGCCCGCCGTTTAGCTATGCGAACAATTTGGGCGATGCCGTGAGCGAGCAGCACAGTGTATACGACAATACATGAGCAGCACAGCGAACGGTATCGTTCAAAGTGCTCCATAGATAGACGGTTTCAAGCGAGGTCTCCCGTTAGAATGCACATGTATAGGCAAAGCCCGCCGTTTAGCTATGCGAACAATTTGGGCGATGCCGTGAGCGAGCAGCACAGT
>JAHZIV010000105.1 GCA_022601255.1 Gammaproteobacteria bacterium | reverse complement strand
TGCAGAAGTACATGTTGAGTTAGCAAACCGCGTGGTTCCATTATGTGAATTAACACCTGGTACTTTATTCGGATTTTGGGAAGCATTCGAGTCGATAAACAATGGCTATCAAGCCATTCCTTGGAATATCAGTGCAGGATCACGAACGATATTTAGTCTTGCTAGGCTTAATGATACGAGTGGGTTAGCACGGCTCATAAAAAAATATCAACTACGCCAGTTTAATATTCGTAAACTTAAAAACCAATGGAAGTTATTTAGAAGTGTTTTAAATCATAGAGACTGTGGTAATGACTGGCATTGTGACGTATTGTTTTTTACAAAAGAGTGGTTTTCTCGTTTGCAACACGATCCTGCATGGTCGCATCTGCGTAATTACTGTTATCAGTATGTGTGGAAACAAACAATACCGATGCGAAGACAGGTAAATCATAATTTAATTTGGCAGCAGTTTTCAACTAATATGACCAAGAAAGGTTTGCGTTGTTGTCCTTATCAACTGCATACCTTAAAACACATCATAAATTTAGTTTTAGGAATTTTGCCGTGTTTCAAGCCCGCAGTCGATGATGGTTCTGTGCCTATAAATTTGCTGCAAAATATTTTAGTGGAGGATTATGGGCTTGATTATATGCCTACTATTATGCGAGCAACTCAATTTAACTCGGATGGTAACAATTCGTACGGTTATTATTCTATTAATGAGCCAACGTTAATTGAAAGTGTCGTGCAAACTCGAAAAGTAAATAATATTATGCAGGTTTCAAGGGAAATATGGCATTTATTGCAGTTAATGCAGCTTGAAATTAAGAGTGGTCATTTAGATGTTAGTAGTACACCAATGCATGATGTGTTAAGAAAGGTTGATTTTGATGTGTTTCATAATGAATTTGATGCAAGAGGTGATTTATCTGTTACAAACAGAATGCCAAATCAAGATGGTGATTTGATTTACAGTGGAAATCAACGATTAAGTTATTTGCCATTCTGTTATTCGGCGAGTTTTTTGAGGGGGTGTGTGCGTTTTGGGTGTGGTGATGATTAGTTTGAAATGCCCAATAAATGAAGTTTTTTTATTAGTTCTGTTTTAGAGCTGCAAGCCAATTTATATTTAATTGTTGTAACGTAGTATTCAACGGTGCGCTCTGATAATTGGTAGAGTTCTGCAATTTCACGATATTTCTTGTTGGAGATCAGCGTTGCAACTTGAAATTCCCGTTCTGTTAAATAGATGCCAGGATATTCATTTCCTATAAAATAGCGCGGATGTTTTTTGCGATGATTAGGAGTAATTCGTAGCATCTCTTTGTGTGGTTTTTGTTTTATTTGTTGTTTCATTGTTGTTCCTTTGTTGAGGCATATCATGCTCCAGGGATTGGAGATGTATATTGCCTGTAGACAAAGATAGTCATAATGCAGCTGTATTGGAATAGCAGAATTTACATGTAAATTTTGCTAGAAAAAACCAAATCATTTTTCGATTAATTGGCAAAATATGGACATAAGGCTGTAAGGCTTGCCTGGCAAAGTTAACTGTGCTAACGTCAAAAACATGGTGAGCAGAATTCCTTTTAAACAACGTGTACAACATGCAGAAAACTCGGTTTCACGGGAACTGTTTGAGCTTATGCATGAGAAGAAAACCAACTTGGCATTATCGGCTGATTATACACATAAACATGATTTACTGAATCTTGTTGAATCTGTTGGCGCTGAGATTTGCGTATTGAAAACCCATATTGATATCATTGAGGATTTTGATACGGCGTTGATTGAAGAGTTGCAGCATTTAGCGCAGCAACATCGCTTTATTATTTTTGAAGATCGTAAGTTTGCAGACATTGGTAATACGGTTAAGCATCAATATGCAGATGGAATTTACCACATTGCTGATTGGGCTAAAATCACTAATGCACATATTGTTCCGGGCCCCGGTATCATTGAGGGTCTGAAAACTGTTGGTATGTCTAAAGGCAACGGGCTTTTATTGTTGGCGCAAATGAGTAGCACTGGCACAACAGCCAAGGGTGAATACACACAAGAAAATGTCACGCTGGCAATGCAGCACAAAGATTTTGTAATGGGTTTTATTTGTCAACAGCGGTTGACAGATGATCCTGGTTTTATTCATATGACGCCTGGAGTAAAGCTCGATCAGGGTGGTGATTCTTTAGGTCAACAGTATCTAACGCCACAAAAAGTGATACGAGATAACGGTAGTGATGTTGTCATTGTGGGTCGAGGCATTTATCAGGCGGATGATCCAGTTGCTGCAGCTAAGAAGTACCGTGAGGCTGCGTGGTCCTCTTTGGGTGTTTACTAAGCCTGGTGAATTTTAAACCCCATACTGGTGTCGATATTTCTCGATGGCATCTATGTGTTGTTTAAATTCATCGTGACTTTGCAAAAATGACAGAATGTCATCAAGGTTTATTATGGTGATCACGGGAATTTGATACTGTTCTGTAATATCTTGTATGGCGGATGTTTCGCCTTGCCCCTTCTCTTGTCGATCAAGCATTACGACGACACTGGAGAGTACCGCTTTCACAGGTTTAAGTAATTGCATGGACTGTGCAATGGCGGTGCCTGCTGTAATGACATCATCTAGAATTAAAATCTTTTTGTTAGCAAGATCGGTGTCACCGACAAATTGTCCGCCTTCGCCATGATTTTTGGCTTCTTTGCGATTATAGGTGAAGCCTTTCTGTTGTTGATATTTATTGTAAAGTGTTGCTGCTGTGATTGCTGCCAACGGAATGCCCTTGTACGCAGGCCCGAAAACAATATCAAAACTAAGCTTATTTTCTTCGATGCAATCTGCATAATAATCGCCGAGCTTTGCCAGTCCAGCACTGTTTTTCATGAGCTCGCCAGCATTAAAGAAGTAGGGGCTGACTCGGCCTGATTTGAGTGTGAATTGCCCAAATTTGAGGGCGCCTTGATCAAGGCAATATTGTATAAATTCTGTTTTATAATTTTGCATAGTGCTGAGCAGTATAACATGATAACCTTATGAAATGTCTAGAAGAGTTGCACAAATCTTAACGATTTTGGGTGTTGTCTGCGCCTTTGTATTGGTGTGGTTCGTATGGATGTTCTACCAGTTTAGTTATAGGCCGTTGCGTTTGGCGGGTGTGACTTCTGTTAAAGTTTATCCTAATACAGGTATTAAAATTTTAGCAAAGCGCCTCTATAGTAAGAACTTGATTAAACACCCCACATTATTTACCTTTTTTGCCGAGTTCCGCAGTAGTGGTAAGCACTTGCGGTTTGGTGAGTATCGTATTCGTCCTGGCATGAGCGCCCGAAACTTGCTTGATAATATCATGCTCGGGAAGAATCTGGTTAAGCACCGTGTGACACTGATTGAGGGTTGGACGTTTCGTAATATTATGCAGCACCTACAGAAAGACCCCAATCTGCGTAACACGCTGAATGGCTTAACGGCTCAGCAAATTATGGCTAAGGTGGATCCAGCACAGAAACATCCAGAGGGGTTGATTTTTCCTGATACCTATACTTTTACTTGGGGTAATACGGATCTTGATGTATTAAAGCGTGGCTATCAAAGGATGCAGAATATTATCAACAGTGAGTGGCCACAGCGTTCGAAAAATCTGCCTTATCGTGATGCTTATAAGGCTCTAATTGTTGCTTCTATGGTAGAAAAAGAAGCTGCTGTGGCTAATGAGCGTGATAAGATAGCTGGTGTTATCGTTAGACGCTTAAAGAAGCGAATGAGATTACAGATTGATCCGACAGTGTTGTATGGCCTGCAAAAACCTTATGGCAGTGTTATTACTAAGCGTGATTTACGTACGAAGACACCGTATAACACCTATCGGCATTATGGTTTGCCTCCGACGCCAATTGCGATGCCGAGCAAAGCATCTATCATTGCAGCGTTACATCCTAGTTCGGGTACCGCATTATTCTATGTATCGCGAGGTGACGGCACGCATATCTTCTCGGATACTTATCGTGGTCATTTATTAGCAGTGAATCAGTACCAGCGTGGCAGTGAGCATCAGAGAGCATTTCAGCTAAAAGATCTCGATGTGATTCCGGGTCATTTGAGGCGGGCACCTTTAATAGAGTTTGCCTCTTATATTTTATGCTTTATGTGTCTATAAATATCGTTGGACTTATTCCGATAGTATAATATTGAGGAACGTGATGACAAAAGTAGTGGGAAAATTTATAACAATTGAAGGCATAGAAGGTGTTGGCAAGAGTTCGGCGCGCGAATTTATTGAAAAACGCTTACAAAGCAGTGATATTTCGTTTGCGGTAACGCGTGAGCCGGGTGGCACACCTATTGCAGAAGAGGTGCGTGAGGTACTGATTAGAAACCGTGAAGAGATCATGAGTCCTGATGCGGAATTATTATTGTTCTTCGCCAGTCGTGCACAAAATATCTCACAGGTTATTCTTCCTGCATTGCAGCGTGGTCAGTGGGTGATATCTGATCGTTTTACCGATGCAAGCTTTGCTTATCAGGGCAGTGGTCGTGGTATTCCGCTGAGCCACATACGTGAGTTGGCAGAATGGGTGCAGGGTGACTTACAGGCTGATGTGACTTTATTATTGGATGCGCCAGTTAAGATTGCACTAAAGCGTATTACCAAGCGTGGTGCGAAAGATCGTATTGAGCACGAAGGCGAAGAATTTTTTGAGCGTGCACGACAACGTTATTTAATTCGAGCAGAAAAATTTCCCGATCGATTTAAGGTGGTTGACGCGACACAAAATATTGATCAGGTGCAGCAACAAATAGCTGCTATTATAGATCCATTAATTGAAGAGTATAAACAATGTCTCACACAGGCTTAATTTATCCTTGGTTGCAATCTGAGTGGCAGCTGATGCAGAAGTCATTAGCAGAGGACCGATTGCCGCCAGGTCTATTACTGCAGGGCAATAAAGGTTTGGGTAAATTCGATTTTTCTTTTTATTTGGCGCAAACGCTTTTGTGTCAACAGCAGAAGGATAATGCTTGCGGTAGTTGCAGTTCATGTCAGCTGCTACAAGCTGGTAATCACCCTGATCTATTTGTAGTGCAGCCTGAGCAAAATAGTAAAGCCATTAAAATTGACCAGATACGGCAATTGTCATTACAATTAAACCAGACTTCGCAACGAGATGGCTATCAGGTAGCGATAGTATATCCTGCTGAAATGATGAATGCAGCTGCTGCAAATGCATTGTTGAAGACGCTAGAAGAACCACCAGGAAATGTGGTATTGATTTTGATCGCTCATATGACAGCAACAATACCGCAAACTATTTTAAGTCGTTGTCAAAAGTTATGCTTTAGCGCGGCGGATAATCAGCTTGCTTTACAGTGGTTACAGGAAAAGATCGAAGAGCCGTTGCAAGCCTCATTGTTACTGTCAATCTCTAATGGCGCACCGCTTGAGGCTATGTCTTTATATGAGCAAGATTATTTGAGTTTACGAGATCGAATTCTTGAGCATTTAATGCGGGTCTATAAAAACGAGGTGAATCCAATTGCACCTGTGAGTGAGTACTTAAAAGAAGACTTAACCACAGTTGTCGCAGCACAGCAGAGCATTGTAATGGATGTGCTGCGGTTACAATTAGGTGCTGATAGTGAGTTTGTAATTAACCATGACTGTATTAAGCAATTAACATGGATGTCAGAACAGTCTGAGCAGTTGGCTTTACATAATTTAAGAACGTATCTTCTAAAGGCGCAGCAATGGCTGCGTGGTGTAACACATCTTAATCCACAGCTTTTAATTGAGAGCTTGCTGATTCGTTGGAGTCACACACGAGTAAAAGCAGGAGTGGCCTATGCTAGTTGATTCACACTGCCATTTAAACCTAATGTCACAAGATGATTATGGTATGGATACATCGCAGTTAGTGGCGCGTGCACGTGATGCAGGTGTTGGTTGTATGTTATGTGTTGGCACTAATGATGAATCATCAAGACGTGCAATAGATATTGCGGATCAGTATGATGATGTCTATGCTAGTGCGGGCATTCACCCGAGTGAAAAACTCGATCAAGAACCTGAGGTGGTTGATCTTGTGACTTTAGCGGATCATCCGCGTGTAATAGCAATTGGCGAGACGGGATTGGATTATTATTACAATGAGAGTGGCTTGGATGTCATGCGCCAACGTTTCAAGACACATATACAAGCTGCAAAACAGGCTAAAAAACCATTGATTATTCATACGCGTGATGCGCGTGAAGATACCATTAAGATCATGCAGGATGAAAATGCTGCTGAAATTGGTGGCGTGATGCACTGCTTTACTGAAACCATCGAGATGGCCCGACAAGCCATGGAGATGGGTTTTTATATCTCATTTTCTGGGATTGTAACATTTAAGAATGCCAAAGAGTTGCAGCAAGTTGCAAAAGAGGTTCCATTGGAAAAAATATTAATTGAAACGGACTCGCCATATTTAGCGCCGATGCCTTATCGTGGCAAGAAAAATGTTCCTGAATATGTACGTTATGTTGCTGAGAAGATTGCCGAAATAAAAGAGTTAAGCTATGATCAGGTGGTAGAGGCGACGAGCAATAATTTTTTTAAATGTTTTCAGCAGGGCGGTTAATTTGTCGCAAAATAATAATATTTTAAAAGGGGTGTAAAATGGAAAGAGAAAATGTAATTCGTTCTACTGTTTATGTTGCATCTTTATGGGCACTATGTGTAATGCCTGATAATAGTTATGATAATTTAGAGTTATGTATTTTTAAAGATGCCTTGTCTCAAGAGGTATGCGAGCTCTCTATAGCAAATTTAAGATTTGTGTTGTTGCTTATGATTCCGACCGTTTGTGCATTTGCAACGTTGAGGATGTTCTATAATAACGAAGAGATTTTAGATGTGTATATTAAAACGCAATGCTACTACATGGTATTATGTGCTCGTGTTTTTCTATGGCAGCAAAGCTTGAAGTCACAACTTGGGGATTTTGGTCCATGGAGAATGCCACTTATGCCATTACTCTTTATGGAGGCTGCAACTTTTTTCTATTCAGTGTTATGTTATATACGAGAGTATCATTACGATAACCTCTTTGCCAATATGATGAATGTTGGCGCAACTGCTCTTATCTCTTTTAATGCTGTTATCAAAGCACTAGTATGGCAGCTAAGTGAACCTCTAGCAGTGGAGATTGCGCCAAATGATTTAAATATTTTTGGTGCTACTGCTTAGTATTGTGGATTCAGGCTCATTACCGACGACCTTTCGATGAGTTTGATTTGCCAGATCGCCTTTTTTTTGTGGTCGTTTTAACGCCACCCTTTAGCGGCCCTTTGGCACCTCTTTTTGAAGATTTTTTTGAGTCTTTAAAAGACCCTTTTCCTTTGCTTGTTTTTCCTCGAGGTTTGCCTTTACCTGAGGTTTTTCTACCTCTGCCTGAAGATTCTTTATCGCTAAAACGTGACTGCCGGCCGCGTCGTTTTTTCGGAGGATCTGATTCTGGTTGCGCTGATTGAATATCATGTGAAGGTAGCGGGTTCGACTCTTGAACCAAATATGCCAGCGCTGTTGCGATATCTTCGGCTGCACAATCGCCTTCTTGCATGATGTTTTTAACCATTTCACGGTATGGCTTTAATTTTTTGCTTTTTGTGATGATGTTGATAACTTTTTCACTGAATTGCTTGCTGCGTTTTTCATTCATTTCCTTTATTGAAGGCGCTTCGATTTGTTTAATGGGTTTGTGAATGGCACGCTCAATATCACGTAGTAGGTGATGCTCTCTAGGTGCTACAAATAATAAGGCTTTGCCTTTGCGGCCCGCGCGACCCGTTCGGCCAATACGGTGAATGTATGATTCGGTGTCATGTGGAATATCATAATTAATTACATGGCTTACGCGTTCTACGTCAATACCGCGTGCTGCAACATCCGTTGCAACCACAAGATCTAATGACCCTGCCTTAATACGTTCAACAACGCGTTTGCGTGCATTTTGATTCATGTCACCATTAAGTGCGGCTACTGCATAGCCGCGAGCCTTTAATCTTTCGGCTAACTCTGAAGAGGCATTCTTGGTGCGGGTGAAAATAATCGAAGCTTGTATGTCTTCCACTTCCAGAAACCGAGTCAATACATCCATCTTTTGGTTTTTGGTAACACCTATATAGAATTGCTCGATAGCATCGACTGTATTTTTCTTAGATTTAATTAAGATTTTTTCGGCATCTTTTAAATAATTCTTGGCAATCTTTTGAATAGAAGCAGGCATGGTAGCTGAAAATAATGCCGTTTGATGTTTATGAGGGATTTGTTCGAGAATCCATTCAATATCGTCAACAAAGCCCATTTTCAACATTTCGTCCGCTTCGTCCAGCACGACTGTTTTTAATGATTTCATCGACAAAGTGCCTCGACGGAGGTGATCCATGACACGCCCAGGTGTGCCAACAATCACATGAGCACCACGCTTTAAGCCACGTAATTGAATTTGGTAATCTTGGCCACCATAAATAGGCAGCACATGAAAATCTTTCATCTGTTTTGCGTAGCTTTGAAAGGCTTCTGCTACCTGTATCGCGAGTTCACGCGTGGGAGCAATGATAATTGCTTGTGGCTTTTTGGTTGCGAGGTCTAGATCTGACAAGATAGGCAACGCAAATGAGGCAGTTTTACCGGTACCTGTTTGAGCTTGTGCCAACAAATCGCCACCTTTCATCAGTATTGGGATGCTTTGCTCTTGGATTGGCGTTGGTGATTCATAGCCGAGTTCTGCCAATGCTGTTAAAAGAGCAGGCGTAAGTCCCAGTTTATTAAAAGGTTTTAGTGTTGACATATAATATATTCCGCTTTAAAAGAAGTGCTAGTCTACGGGTATATGGAGTAAATGTCACGTTTTTAAACAATCTCAGTCGTAAACGACCGAGATTGTTTTGCCTGATATGATTTCGACTGTGCGAAGCAAGTTCGCACTATAAAAACTCTAGGCAGGTTGCTCGCAGCCAACGCCACATACTGTTTCGATTAGAGCAGTTGCTATCTCATATGGATTCGCATTTGCTCCAGGACGACGGTCTTCTAAATAACCACAACCTTCGATTTCAACAGAACGAGGAATGCGAATCGACGCGCCACGGTTACTAACACCATGACTGAAATCACTGATGTGTGCTGTCTCGTGTTGCCCCGTGAGACGTTCTTCAAGACCTGCACCGTATACGTGAATATGATCTTTGTGGCGTTTTTCTAATGCGCCAATGGCGTTAATGATAGTCTGCATGCCCGTTTTAGGATCACGCATCTCTTTGGTGGAAAAATTAGTATGTTGGCCAGCACCATTCCAATCGCCCTTAATGGGTTTTGGATCCAATGTCGCAGAGATGCCAAAGTCTTCACCGATACGATAGAGCAACCAACGTGCAAGCCATAAATGATCGCAGACTGTCAGTGGGTCAGCAGATTCACTTTTGATGCCGCGGTAACCAATCTGAAACTCCCATTGGCCAGGCATGACTTCCGCATTAGTGCCATAAATCATGATACCTGCATCAATACAGGCGCGCGTGTGCTTCTCAACTAACTCACGACCAAAAACTTCATCTGCACCAACGCCACAATAAAAAGGACCCTGCGGTGCTGGATAACCACGTTCAGGCCAGCCCAGAGGTGTTTGCCCCGTAAATAAAGTATATTCTTGCTCGAAACCAAACCATGGCTCAAACTCAGCGCCACCACTGCTCATGATTTCACGCAACTGTGCCCGCTTATTGGTTTTGTGTGCTGTGCCATCTGGATTCAACACTTCACATAACACGAGATAATTGTTGCCGCCTTGAATCGGATCTTTAACAAAATTAATGGGCTTTAGTATGAGGTCGGAGTTATTACCGCTGGCTTGATTTGTAGAAGAGCCATCAAAACCCCATTGCGGAAAATCATTTAAGTGAATCTCAGCGCTGGGTTGTTCAAACACACGCAATTTACTGCGAAGTGTGTGGGTAGGTTCGGCGCCATCGATCCAGATGTATGTTGCTTGAGCTATCATGATGTTAATTTCTCCTTGTTATTGTTTGTAGCTATGATAACAGATTAGCCTCTTAATCCATGGGGTTAAGGCTAGTGTTATCAACCCTGCTATAAGTGAAAATAGTGCGTAGTAACCAAATGCATGCCCATAGATATGCGCAGTAGCAACTAAGTTTGTATTTGACTTGGGGACACTGGCGAAGCGTGCCAGCACACCTGTGAGTGCGCCACCAAAACCAAGTGACATAAACCAAACGCCCATCATGAGCCCCGTTAAACGTGGTGGCGATAGCTCTGTTATCATCGCTAACCCAATCGGTGATAAAAACATCTCGCCCATGGTGATAGAAAAATAGAATAACACTAACCATAGCGCAAAGACTTGATGATGTGAGTTTAATGTTTTAGTTGCAAGCATTAAGACAAAGAATGCGAATGCGGTAAAAAGCATTGATAGAGAGAACTTGGTGCCCAATGAAGGATTACGCTTTGCGCGGTGCAACCTTTGCCACATTTTTGCTAATGGTGCACCTAGGATTAGGATGAAGATGGGTTCGAAAGACAGGAAGGATGCCGCTGGGATATGAATACCGAATATCACACGATCAACATTACGGTCGGTAAATAGATTCACCGCGAAGAATATCTGAAAGAAGAGTGCCCAGAATACAATAGAGATGGCAATTAAAATAATTAAGGCATACATCTTGTTACGCGTGATAGCATCATGACGATTAGCGGCATAGAGTAATCCAAATAGCATGATGATCCCCATGCCGAGTAATACCTCATTACCGTATCCAGTATTTGTTAAGAACAAATACGCAATAATGACAATCAACGCAAGACAAGATACAAAGACAATTTTATTGGCAAAAAACTTTATGGAAGGGGCTGTGACTTTATGCGGCATACCTTTTGACTCATAGTACTTAAAGCCCCACACGTACACCAGAATACCTAATAGCATACCAATTGCAGCAAATCCAAAAGCAGGGCTCCAGCCAAGATGTTGTTGAATAAAGCCGGAACTTAGTGTGGCGAGCATGGATCCAATATTGATGCCCATGTAGAAAATAGTGAAGCCACCCTCACGGCGAGGGTCATTTTCATTATAAAATTCACCCAGGAAGCTGGATATATTCGGTTTCAAGAAGCCATTACCAAGAATGATGACGGCCATACCCCAGAAAATAATATGAATACTGCTCGTGGTAATCATGCAGTAACCCGCAAAGAGCGCGATCGCACCTATCAAAATCGAGTAACGAAAGCCAATAATTTTATCAGCAAAAAAACCGCCAATGATGGGGGAGATATAAATAAGGGCAGAATATTCTCCTGCAATGGCATAAGCCTTATCGTCACTAAAGTTCAGGTGTAGGGTCATGTACAGAACCAGCAGCGCTTGTACGATATAGAATCCGAGTCGTTCCCAGGTTTCAGTAAGAAATAAAGGCTTCAGTGCTTCTGGTTGTTTCATAGCCACCCATGCTAACAAAGATAAGTGTTTCCATCAATAAAAAACGCCACACTAGAGTGGCGTTAGGACTTTGGTAGTAGTCTAAGAATTCATTAGGGTCATCCATATTATAGGAGTTTACACCTATATGCAATCGGTTTATGCCAATAAGCCCGCTCTAAGTGCGAGACTGCTGGTGAAACTCTTCTGCGGTAATGCCGTACATTTCGACATCGTGTGATTTTTGATCATAAAAGCGATAATTTTTTAACGCACCTTCAAATCTAAAACCTAATTTCTCCAGTAACTTAATCGAAGCTGTATTTTCTTTAACCGTTAGAGCCTCAACACGATGAATCTCACCATCATCGAATAGGTACTGCATGACGGCAGTAATCGCTTTGCTGGTAATGCCTTTGCGCCAATAATCTTTATGCAGGTCGTAGCAAATTTCAGCGCGGTGGTGATGATTGTTCATATATATACCAATCGCACCGATCATTTTATTTTCCGGACGCTTAACAATGCTCCAATAAAGTCCACGCTTATAGGTGAAGAGGTTGCGGCAATAGACAATTTCTTCTTTCGCTTCAGCCTTATTTTTTGGTGTGCTGGCTAATATGTAGCGCGCTACATCAGGATCTGTGTAGTACTCATAGAACGCATCAATATCATCGAGTGAATGTTCGCGTAAAAAATAATTGGAATCTATTTCCAATTTTGGGAGTGGTGTCTTGTAAATATTGGTAATCATGAGGACAGATTATCCCAGAAAATGTCATCAGATGCGAGTGAATCAACTTCTGCAGAGTCATATTTAAACAAGTATAAATATTACTTAAGAAAATCTTAAGAAAGTGCTTGCTATGAGCTGGGGAAATTATATAGAATCTTGAAAATAAAAAAATAAGTTTTTGATATTTCAGGTGTATGCCAGAAAAACAAAATGGAATTTTTATGAATAAAAAAATAGTAAGAAGAGATATCCCTGATAGCATATCCGAATTGGACTCTTTTTCGCCATTGTTGCAGCGAATCTATGCTGCACGCCATATTCATGCCGAGTCGGATATCAGTCGCGATATCAAGGATCTTTTGCCTTACAGTGGCATGATGAATATTAAGAAAGCGGCTGAACGTCTTGCATTTGCAATTGAGGAAGATCAAAAAATTATTATTGTGGGTGACTTTGATGCCGATGGCGCAACCAGTACTGCTGTTGCGATGAAGGCACTCAAGGCGATGGGTGCGAAGCATGTTGATTATCTTGTTCCAAATCGTTTTGAATATGGTTATGGCCTAACGCCAGAAATTGTTGATGTTGCTAAAACTTCAGAACCCGATTTAATTATTACCGTTGATAACGGTATTGCAAGTATTGATGGTGTTAAGCGCGCAAATGAATTAGGCATTGAGGTGATTGTCACAGATCATCATTTGGCGCCCGATGTTTTGCCAGAAGCTTATACCATCGTAAATCCAAATCAGCCGGGCGATACCTTTGGAAGTAAAAATCTAGCCGGTGTTGGTGTTATTTTTTATGTTATGTTAGCGTTGCGTGCATACTTGCATAAGCAGGGCTGGTTTGAGAAGAATGATTTAGAACCACCTAAAATGTCAAAGTATTTAGATCTTGTTGCGATTGGAACAGTAGCGGATGTGGTGCCACTTGATAGAAACAATCGTATTTTAGTGCACCATGGTGTGAAGCGAATTCGAGCCAAGTTAGCATGTAAAGGAGTGTTGTCTCTCTTGACCATTGGGAGACGTCAGCCAGAGAATATCGTGGCAAGTGACTTGGGTTATGCCATTGGACCGCGTTTAAATGCAGCAGGTCGTTTAGATGATATGTCGTTGGGTGTGAATTGTTTGTTAGTCGATAAGTATGAAGATGGTGTTGTCATTGCTAATCAATTAGAGCAACTTAATCAAGAGCGTCGTGCTTTAGAGATTCAGATGCAGCAAGAGGCATTTGATAGTGTCGACAGTTTAAGGCTGAATAATCAGCAATTACCGATGGGATTATGTTTGTTTGAAGAGAGTTGGCATCAAGGCATTATTGGTTTGGTGGCTGCTAGAGTTAAAGAAAAAGTGAGTCGTCCTATTATCGCTTTTGCGCAGGTTGATGATCATACATTGAAGGGCTCTGCGCGCTCAGTTAAAGGTTTGCATATTCGTGATACCTTGGACAGCATTGCTACCAAGAACCCAGGGTTGATTGATAAATTTGGTGGTCATGCAATGGCTGCTGGCATGAGTATCGGTATCGATAGGTTTGAAGAGTTTCGTACTATTTTTCATGAAGAAGTTGCTGAAAAGTTATGCCCAAATGATTTATTGGGTTGTGTCGAAAGTGATGGTGCATTGGGCCCGAATGATTTTACATTAGAGGTGGCAGAGATGCTTCGTGAGGCAGGGCCGTGGGGGCAGTCGTTTCCAAAACCATTGTTTGACGGTACTTTCTATATTAAGGATCAGCGGCTCGTTGGAGAACGTCATTTGAAGCTAATGCTGCAATTGCCGGGCAGTCAATTTTTGTTGAACGGTATTGCTTTTAATGTGGATCTTGAAAACTGGCCGAACCAATCTTGTGACTGTGTTAAGATCGCCTATCATTTAGATGTAAATATTTATCAAGGTCGACGGCGACTGCAGTTGATTGTTGAAGAGTTGTATGAGACAAAGGTCCATGAATACGCCTACGCCGAGTAGTTCCCTGTGAAAGCTGCATATTAGCCCCATTTCTTTGTCGAATCTGCGCTCCAGGTGCTCATTTACTACAGTGTAAACTGCGCTACTGTTCTCGATTCTCCTCGAACTGGAGCAAATCTACAGCTTTCACAGGGAACTACTGCAAAGCACAATTGTTTACTTTATACTTGGTGGGTATTTATTTTACGTGATGTTGTAGCGCCTTATGTGTTCAATGACTTTCTCTAGTGTATTAGCATCCAATGCGGCATTCTCCTGATGATTCATATCATGGTCTGTTATTTGATAGCGACCGCTTTTTTGTATTTCGACGATTTGATCACGATCCATTAAGGCATAATGAGTGTAATTAGCCATGAGAGTAAAGGGTACTGTATTTTCCTGAAAAAGATGATGTCCCACACCATAATCACGGATCGGGTTGGTAATGCCTAATGCATCATTCATGATAGTGGGCACAATGTCATAATGTGTGGTGAAGTAATTGTGTTGCGCTACTGGGTAGTTAGGGTGGTGCACAATCATAGGCACCTTAGTTTGAAATCGAGCAAAGTTGCTGGGGTGTTCCCAATAGTTTTTGTTAAGGTCGTTAAATTCTTGGCCATGGTCTCCTGTGATCATCACAATGGTATTTTCTAGTAACCCTTGCTCTTTTAAGGTATCTAACACTCTTTTAATCAGGGCATCAGTTTCATAGACAGCGCATAGATATAAGTTTTTGAGCGGTTTGGGATCGCTGTTATTATTGACTGTAATATGATTCATGCATTTGGTGGGTGTGAAGTGTGGTGGCATATTAGGAATAGCATAATAACCATGAGGCGAATCATAAAATAAAAAACCAAATAAGGGCTTTTGTTTGTTGCGTTGCTGGATAAATTGAATCATAGATTCAGTGATATTTTTGTCACGCTCAAGGGGATTATTACCATCACTAAAAGTTTGCAAATTCGGTATGGAGCAGAAAACATTTCGATGAAAAGGCGGGTTCTCAAGCGTTGCGCTGCCAAAAATTCCCATTTGATAATTTTGTTTCTGCATGCTGGTAATCATCGCTGGAGGAACGTGATTGTGTTGAGTTGCTTTCCAGTAAGTAGGCGGTATGCCATAAAAAACACTGAAGATACCGGGTTGAGTTGTGTTCCCTCCACTAAAATGTTTGTTAAAGGTAGCGGCATTGTTTGAAAACTGGAAAACGTTTGGCATTGTTTCAGCAGTAACAGCATCAAAACGTAGTGAATCAACGACAATGATCATTACATTCAGTGGCTCTGTATTATCAGAGGTTTGAAGGGGTTGTAATGGGTAGCGCATATCACTTTCTTGGTTGAGTGCTTGGTAGAGTTTATTTTTAATAAAGCCACAGTATTTAAATAATTGGCACAGAGACAATGTGTCATATAAGTAAATTTTCGAAGTATACTGAAGGATGGACATTGATTTTTTGACACTAAGAATAATGCAGCTAAATTGGTTGATAATGTATAAAATAGCAAATAAAAGGCAGCCATATTGTGCTACAGCACTAACACTGCTGTATGTCGATATATGCCAGCTTAGAAATTGCAGCCCAAAACAGATTGTTAAGACAATGGCAAATGCTGAGCCAAAGATCAGGTACTCAAGCGGGTGTACCTGCACAACTTCAGAGGCCCCTTTGCCAAACACCAGGCGCACAAGATCCCTGTTCACGTAAAATCGATATTTGTACATTACCATGCTATTCACAAATGAGAACATCACACACAAGAAGTTAATAAACGCGCAAACAGTTATAAATGCATCTGCCACATGTATCAGGCTTGCAACCACTAGGCCAAATAAGCTAATAAAGACAGCAAAAACGAATGCCTGAGCAAAATAGCTTGAATAGTAGAAAAGTTTTGCAGTCATGGCCTGGGGTTTTGGAGACATTTTTAAGGTGCTAACATTTACTACGCAAAAGAGTAGTGTGTTTATAGCGGCCAATGTCATCAGCCAGTTAATGATATGATGTGTTGTGTTCACGCGAAGTATTGTAGCATACCGTTGATTATTTGTAAGCGAAGCCTTAATATAGCCTCATGTCAGATATTGATCCCAAAGATAATTGTCCTTGTTGCAGCGGTAAAAAATTTAAACGTTGTTGTGAGCCCTATTTAACCGGCCAATCTCATGCTGAAACACCAGAACAGTTGATGCGTTCGCGTTACAGTGCATTTGCATTGGTGAATGCTGAGTATATTGGAGCGACGCTTCGCGGGGCGGCATTGAAGGCATTTGATCTGGAAGATACGCGTCAGTGGGCAGACAGTATGGAGTGGTTAGGGTTGCAGGTATTGAATAGTGAGCAACAGGGCGATGTGGGTTTTGTGGAGTTTGTTGCAACTTTTAAGCCGCCCAAAGAGCCTGAGCATCGGATGCACGAGAAGAGTAAGTTTAAGCGTTATGACGGTCATTGGTATTATGTTAATTCAGTTCAGCGCTCGGACACAGAACAAAAACCACAGAAGTTAGGTCGTAATGATCCTTGTCATTGTGGTAGCGGCAAAAAATTCAAAAAATGTTGCGGCTAAACTAAAGTTATTTTCACTGTATTTTATTTAAGATTAAACTGACAGCCGCTAATATTTTTTACTTTTGGCTGGCCACAGGCATAATCACCATGTGATTTATTAAACCGCCAATTCTTACCAGTTGGCTTAATCTTGGCCTTTTTGTGAGACACTAAAGCAATAAAGTATCCATCACTCGCACGATACACACATGCCATGCGGTTACGTTGTTGTGAATAAACAGCGCCAGCAAAATTTTTAACTTTGACACTGACATTATGCTTTGTCACACGAAACGATTTCCAGCCGGGCTTTTCATGTGACAGCCAATAGCCTTTGTGATCTTGAATCAACTGAGTGGGGCAGGTAGCGGCAAACGAGGCCGTACTGATGAGTCCTGCAGTGAGACTGATCACTATGACAGCATGTTTGATTTTAGTTATTCTGTTGATCATAACAATCATCCCTAATGATTAATTTGTATGTATGTTAGAGGGCTACTATTACAGTGTCAATATTTGAGTATTTTGTAGCGTTTGTGGACGTACAATTTAAAAACAGACAGTTAGGGCAGTATTTTTGAAAAAAATGCTGCTAATGGCTTGAGATATGGGGCTATTTGGTGTTCAATGGTCGGCTTATCCGCATCGTGTGCGAGAGTGGCGGAATTGGTAGACGCGCTGGATTTAGGTTCCAGTAGGGCAACCTGTGAGAGTTCGAGTCTCTCCTCTCGTACCATTTTTCAATGTAGAATGAGGTAGACATGCAAATATCAGTAGAAAGTTTAGAAGGGTTACAGCGTAAGATGACGATTGTGGTGCCGGTTGATGACGTTAAGAAAGCCTATGAGGCACGCTTAGAAAAAGTCTCTAAAAATGCTCGCATCGACGGTTTCCGTCCCGGTAAGGTGCCGGCGCAGGTGTTGGATAAAAAGTTTGGTTCAAGCGTGTTAAATGAAGTAGCGGGAGAGCTCGTTCAACAGACGCTGCAAAAAGCAATCGAAGAAAAAGAGCTTCGCATTGCCGGGATGCCAAGCGTTGATTTTAAAAACCTTAAGAAAAATGAGCCGCTTGAATATGCGGCTACTTTCGATGTGTACCCCGATATTTCTTTGAATGAATTAAACGGTGCTGAGATTGAAAGAACCACTGCGGAAATTACTGACAAAGACATCGACAACATGGTTGAAAAAATTCGCAAACAACATGCCGAGTGAACAGGCGTTGAGCGTGAAGCAAAAGAAGGCGACCGCGTTACCATGGATTTTGAAGGCTTTATTGGTGATGAGGCTTTCGAAGGTGGTAAGGCTAATGACTTCCAGCTTGAGATTGGCTCGAAACAAATGATCCCTGGTTTTGAGGATGGTGTCATCGGTTCGAAACCTGAAAGTGATTGTGAAATTACTCTGCCATTCCCGGATGATTATCATGCGCCTGATCTTGCAGGTAAGGATGCTAAATTTAAGATTAAAGTGCATAAGGTGGAAGAGCCCAAACTACCAGAAGTGGATGACAAATTAGCTGAAAAAATGGGCGTTACCGAAGGCGGGATGGATGCTTTTAAGAAAAAAATACGTGGCAATATGGAGCGCGAGCTCAAGCAGCGTTTGCAGGCGAAGTTAAAAGAGCAAACGCTAAGCAAACTGACAGAGTTAAATAAAGAAGTATTGGTGCCAAAGGCATTAATCGATCAGGAGATTGAGCACCTTAAGAATATGACTAAGCAACAGATGGCAGCTCAGCAGGGCGATAAGAAATTACCCGAGCTCGATCTACCGTCACACTTGTATGAACCACAGGCAAAGCAAAGAGTGTTGCTGGGATTGTTGTTGGCAGAATTAATCAAAAAGCATGATCTGAAGGTTGAAGAGTCTCAGGTTAAAGATAGAATCAATGAGTTAGCAGCATCTTATCAGAAGCCAGAAGAAGTGGCGGACTGGTATTTGAAGAATAAGCAAGTGATGGCAGAGATTGAGGCGTCGGTTTTAGAGGATATGGCAGTCGAAAAATTATTGGAATCTGCAAAAGTGAATGAAAAAGCAGAATCTTATGATAAGATTGTAGAGTCTGGGCAAAATTCCTAGACGGTTTGAAATAACTAACTAACAAGGGATTGTGATGACATTATCAATAGCAGAACGAGACGAGCTCGTTGCCAATTTAGTACCCATGGTTGTTGAGCAGAGTTCACGTGGTGAGCGTGCTTACGATATTTATTCGCGTCTATTAAAAGAGCGTATTATCTTTTTGGTCGGTCCGGTTGAAGAGCATATGGCGAATCTTGTGATCGCACAGATGCTGTTTTTAGAGGCTGAGAATCCCAGTAAAGACATCGCGCTTTATATTAATTCTCCCGGAGGTGTGGTGACGGCTGGTTTAGCTATCTATGACACCATGCAGTTTATCAAACCTGATGTGAGCACCTTGTGTATTGGTCAGGCTGCCAGTATGGGATCGCTGATATTAACGGGTGGCACCAAGGGTAAGCGCCATTGCTTGAAGCATGCTACGGTGATGATTCATCAGGTGCTTGGTGGTTTCCAAGGCCAGGGGACCGATATTCAAATTCATGCTAAAGAGACCCAGCGTGTGAGTGATACACTCAATGCAATATTGTCAAAGCATACCGGCAAACCGATTGATGTCATTGAAAAAGATACAAATCGTGATAACTTTATGCCTGCCGAGGAAGCCAAGGCCTATGGTCTGATCGACTCAGTTTTTGAAGAGCGGGCTAAGTAAACTTCAGTAAGTTATGCTAATATTGAAATTTGGTACGTTAGGCCCAATATAACTACTATTGGAAACTGAGGTTAAGCATATGAGTGAAGAAGGTGGACAAACATTATACTGTTCATTTTGTGGCAAAAGCCAGTATGAAGTAAAGAAATTGATAGCGGGTCCTTCCGTATTTGTCTGTAACGAGTGTATCGAGCTTTGTAACGATATTATTCGAGAAGAAGAAAGTGAAAAAGCCATTACCGGAGAGGGTGTAAAATTACCTTCGCCGCAAGAGATTCATCGCCTACTGGATGAATATGTGATTGGTCAAGACTTTGCAAAAAAAGTATTATCAGTTGCTGTTTACAATCATTATAAACGTCTCAATCACAAGCCAGCTAAAGGCGACGTTGAACTATCAAAAAGTAATATTTTATTAATCGGTCCGACGGGTTCTGGTAAAACGTTATTGGCACAAACATTAGCGCGTATTTTGAATGTACCGTTTGCCATTGCTGATGCAACAACGCTAACAGAAGCAGGTTATGTTGGTGAAGATGTTGAAAACATTGTGCAAAGGCTTCTGCAGAAATGTAATTATAATGTTGAGAAAGCTGAAACTGGAATTATTTACATTGATGAGATCGATAAAATTTCACGTAAAAACGACAGCCCTTCGTTGACGCGTGATGTGTCGGGTGAAGGTGTGCAACAGGCATTGCTTAAGTTGATTGAAGGTACTACTGCTTCTATTCCGCCTCAGGGTGGCCGTAAGCATCCGCAGCAAGAATATTTACAGGTGGATACTTCAAATATTTTATTTGTTTGTGGCGGCGCATTTGCTGACTTACATAAAATTATCCAGCAACGTACTGATGAGTCGAGTATTGGGTTCGCAGCAACGGTTAAGGATGTTGAGCCAAGAAATGTTAATGAGTCGGGACTAATGCAAAAAGTTGAGCCGGAAGATTTGATTAAGTATGGTTTGATTCCTGAATTTATTGGTCGATTGCCTGTGCTATCCGTCTTAGACGAGTTGGATAAGGAGGCGTTGATTCAGATTCTAACGGAGCCAAAAAATGCCTTAACTAAACAATATCATAAGTTGTTCGAACTAGAGGGCGTCGAAATTGATTTTCGTGAAGGTGCGCTGCGTGAGATTGCAAAGCATTCTATTAAGCGTAAATCGGGTGCTCGAGGATTGCGTTCGATTACGGAGCAGACGTTACTGGATATTATGTATGAGTTACCATCGATGACAGGGTTGAAGAAGGTGGTGATCGATGAAAACGTCATTAAAAATGGTAAACAGCCACTTTATATTTATGAAAATGATGAAAGTAACCCGGCTGCTGTCGAGAAATAATTTTTAAAAAAGGATCTGCTATGGAAAAGGCAAAGCAAAAGCAAAAGCAAAAGCAAAAGACACCAACATCATTACCACTGTTACCATTGCGTGATGTTGTCATTTATCCTCATATGGTGATCCCGTTATTTGTGGGAAGAACGGAATCGATTAAAGCACTTGAATATGCAATGGAGCATGAAAAGCAGATTTTTTTGTCGGCACAGAAAGAGGCATCTATCGATGCTCCAAAACAAAAAGACATTTATGCAATTGGTTGTGTTTCAACAATTCTGCAAATGTTGCGTCTGCCTGATGGCACGGTTAAAGTTTTAGTGGAAGGCGCGCATCGCGCCAAAATGGCAAAGTGCACTAAAAAAGATAGTTTCATGATGGCTGGATTGGAGCCGATTGAAGAGCAAGATGTGGGTGAAGTTGAGCCTGAAAGCCAAGCTTTGATGCGTTCCTTGTTGACACATTTTGAGAAGTTAGTTAAATCAAATAAAAAAATCCCACCGGAACTATTAGCTTCATTAAGTAATATTGAAGACCCTGGTCGATTAGCAGATAGTATTGCGGCTCACATGACAATTCGTTTGGATTCATGCCAAGGTGTATTAGAGTTGGTGGATGTTATAAAACGTCTAGAAAGAGTTTATGATTTAGTGGGTCAAGAGTTAGATTTAGCTGAAGTTGAGAAGCGCGTGCAAGGTCGTGTGAAGCAGCAAGTAGAGAAAAGTCAGCGTCAATATTATTTAAGTGAGAAAATAAAAGCGATTCAGCAAGAGTTGGGCGACCTGGATGATAACAATCCGGCGGATGAGTTAGATCAGCTGAAAATGAAAATTGAAAAGTCAGGCATGCCAGAAGAGGCGCTTGAGAAGGCTGAAGGTGAATTAGGTAAGCTAAAAATGATGCCGCCAATGTCGGCAGAAGCAACAGTGTGTCGTAATTATCTAGAGACTATGTTGGATGTGCCGTGGAAAAAGTCTACTAAGATTAGTAAAGATTTAAATAAAGCAGAAGCAAGTTTAGAGGCTGATCATTACGGACTGGAAGAAGTTAAAGAGCGTATTCTGGAATATTTGGCGGTGCAGCAGCGTGTGCAGAAATTAAAGGGGCCAATTTTATGTTTGGTTGGACCACCTGGCGTTGGTAAAACATCATTAGGTCAATCGATTGCAAATGCAACTGGGCGTAAATTTGCTCGTATTTCTTTGGGTGGTGTGCGTGATGAGGCTGAAATTCGTGGGCATCGTCGTACCTATATTGGTGCTATGCCCGGTAAAATCATTCAAAAACTTATTAAAGTTGATACACGCAATCCTCTGTTCATGTTAGATGAAGTTGATAAGATGGCAATGGATTTTCGTGGTGACCCCGCATCTGCATTGCTCGAGGTATTAGATCCGGAACAGAACAACACGTTTAATGATCATTATCTAGAAGTAGATTATGATTTATCAGATGTGATGTTTATTGCTACTGCGAACTCGATGAGTATTCCAGGACCTTTGTTGGATCGTATGGAGGTGATTCGTTTAGCAGGTTATACGGAAGAAGAAAAATTAAATATTGCTACAAAATATTTAATACCACGCCAAATTGAAGCCTGTGGATTGAAGAAGTCTGAATTAAAAGTTACAGACAGTGCAATTCGTGAAATGATTCAGAGTTATACGCGAGAAGCTGGTGTGCGTAACTTGGAGCGTGAAATTTCGAAGCTCTGTCGTAAAGTTGTGCGCAAGGCTGTTTCTGCTAAAAAGCCTGCTAAAAAAGGTGCTAAGAAGGGTGCTAAAACTGCTAGGGCAAAATGTTTTGAAGTAACACCGAAGAATCTTGAAAAGCTGTTGGGCGTCAAACGATTTAGACATGGTCTTGCTGATGAACACGACCAGGTAGGGCAGGTGACTGGGCTTGCTTGGACGGAAGTTGGCGGTGAGCTACTCAAGATTGAAGCGCAAATCATGCCAGGTAAAGGTAAGGCGTTACATACGGGTAGCCTTGGTGATGTGATGCAAGAATCGATTCATGCAGCAACAACAGTAACGCGTAGTTTTGAGGAAGCTTTGGGGATTAAAGAAGACTATTTCCATAAGCATGATTTTCATATCCACGTACCAGAGGGTGCGACACCTAAGGACGGCCCAAGTGCTGGTGTTGGAATGTGTACCGCTCTAGTATCAGCTATTACAGGCATACCCGTGTGTGCAGACGTGGCCATGACAGGTGAAATCACATTGCGTGGCGAAGTGTTACCCATTGGTGGCTTGAAGGAGAAATTACTGGCAGCCTTACGTGGTGGCATCAAGCACGTTATTATTCCTGAAGACAATAGGCGTGATTTGAAAGAGATACCGGACTATGTGACAAAAGACTTAGACATTCACCCTGTTAAATGGATCGATCAGGTTTGGAAAGTAGCTTTAGCGAGAATGCCGAGTAAAATGGCAACAAAAACTAAACGTAAAACTAAAGCCAAAGCGAATGGCAAGGCAAAACCAAGTCGTAAAGCTAAGACAAATGGCAAAGCTAAGACTAAGGCAAAAAAATCTAAGACACGCCTAAAGGTGGTGCCTCGTAAAAAGAAATCGACTTCTCGCAGCGGTCGTAGAACGTATTAATGCCTTCTATAGTAGAGCCAAAATTTCTAGAGATTTCTGAGCAGTTGTTAAAAGATGCTCTGGCGCAGGGTGCAGATGCGGCAGATGTCATGATACGTCAAGAGCGTGGCTTTGCAGCGATAGCACGTGCAGGCGATATTGAGCAGCTTGAGCATCATCAGGAAAAAAGCCTTGTGATAACAGTTTATGCAAACCAATGTACGGGCTCTGCTAGTGCGTCTGATTTTAGTAAAGGTTCAATCGATGACACGTTAACGAAAGCATTAAGCATCGCAAAATTTACCGGTAGCGATCAGTATGCGGGGCTGCCTGAGAAAGATTTGCAGGCTTTTGATTACCCGGATCTTGATTTGCATCATGATTGGGATGTAACGCCTCGAGATGCAATTCAACTTGCAATAGAGTGTGAAACAACTGCACGTCAACAAGATGATGAGATCAGTGATGCAGAAGGCGCTACTGTTAGCAGTTATGAGCAGTATTTTGTGTATGCCAATAGTAATGGTTTTAGCGGTGGTTATCCATCAACGCGCCACAGTGTTTATTGCGAGGTTGTGGCAGAGCGTGATGGTGACATGCAACGTGATATGGATTACACGACTGCGCGTGATCCAGCTGAATTATTGGATCATGTGTTGCTTGCAAAAAATGCTGCGGCAAAAACCTTAAGGCGTTTGGGTGCGCGAAAGATTGCAACGCAAAAATGCCCGGTCATTTTTCATGCCGATATTGCAAGAGGTCTGTTGGGATCTTTTTTGTCTGCAATAAGTGGTGTTAATTTATATCGAAAATCATCTTTTTTATTAGACTGTCTTGCTAAACCGGTTTTTCCAGAACATGTGTCTCTCGTGCAGCATCCACATTTGATAAGAGGGTTGGGCAGTGCCGCATTTGATGGTGAGGGTGTTAAGACATGTGAGCAATCCTATGTTGAAGATGGCGTGTTAACGCGTTATGCATTGGGGAGTTATTCGGCACGTAAATTATCGATGCAGAGTAGTGGCAATTCTGGCGGTGTGTTTAACCTTATGATGTCATTTGACGATATTAATTTACAAAATTTGCTAAAAAAAATGAATACAGGATTATTAGTGACGGAGTTAATGGGGCAGGGGATTAATATATTAACGGGTGATTACTCACGTGGAGCGGCAGGTTATTGGGTTGAAAATGGCGAAATTCAATATCCAGTACATGAGATTACGATCGCAGGTAATTTGAAAGAGATGTTTATGGATGTTGTCACGGTTGCTAATGATGTTGATCGTCGCGGACGAGTTCATACAGGTTCTATTTTACTCGAAAAGATGATGATAGCGGGCGAATAACGTACGCTTCGTACGTCTTTGAAAAAACATTGATTAGTTAAGTTTCCTTTGTTAATATGATCAAAAATCATACAAAACAAGAGAGCATCATGAGTCATAGAAAAAAGCGTAAACCGGTAGGAAGTGGGCCAGTCTTACAAGGTGTGGCTGCAAAACCTCATCCTAAAAATACCCAAGAATATTGGACGAATCTCATAGAAATGTGGGACAAGCTCAGCATGGTAGAGAAAATAACCTGTATCATGACGATTTTAATGGTACTTGGGTTGGGAGTAACTGTTGTTTGTAATAGCGTTCCAGTTATTGAGAATGGCCTTGATCAGAAATCACTCCCCGGGGGGTTGGCTAATCAAGATGGCAGGTCAGTTACAGGCGTTGATCATCATGATTGGCGATCATCTTGTGCAACTTTTAAGTTAACCCAAGGAGATCCTGCGACTGCTCGTGTTGTTTTAATAGGTGCGTATCATGATGAACAAGCTGCTTCGCTTGCTTGTCTTGAAGGAGTGGCTCATCTTAATGTTGACCATACAGTTCTTGTTGAGACAGCTCCTAAAGGCATTACAGTTAAATGCTCCGATTTTCAAATTAAAGATAAAATGGGTCGAACTTGTAAAGGTTGGGAGGATCGTTCATTTTTAGCAGGTGAGAATCTAAGAGTACTTGCTGGAGCTTACAATATGCTGTTAGAAAAATTAACGTTAAGCACTAAAGGATATTGGTCATCTCCTATTGAATTTCAAGCTATCGTTAGGCGCTACTCTGATAACTTACGCAAAAGTCTCAATGTAGCAGTAAAAGAAACGAAGCACCCAGGCACGCATTTTGAGCAAGTGGATTTTAGCAAAGCAGAGCTGAACTATTTAGTATTAAAAACAATGGGCACCGCAGTTTCAGATGTTTTAGTAAAACTTAACAGTGGTATGAGGCCTGCTGAGATATTTTCTGATCTTAAGAAAAATGTTGACCGTGGAGCTGTTGATGATTCACCTGTCTACACTCTTAAGCAGGATAAAGTAAATGTCGCCAAGCGTAATATAGACATTTATGACCCTGAGTTTATCCGGAACATGACGCAACGCCAGGAGTCACTTTTTAGAGCAATCGAAGAGGCAGCAAGTGATGGTCCGGTGTTTCCAGTAGCTGGTCTTTTTCATATAAATCCTGTAGACGGTCAGGGTGGGAGTAAACCTGTTAAAGAGTTTCGAGAAAGGCTTGATGAAACATTTGGTGATGAGTATGCTGTTGTGGAGCCTCCTATACGTGCCCCTGGGCATTAACTTTATACTTGATTTATTCTTAGAGTCACCTACAATCACACTGTTCTGTGGTTCTCATAAGAGATTAATAGGGAACATGGGATTACCATTTTATGGTATAGCCATGGCTGCCCCCGCAACTGTAATTTAGTGCATGTTTATTAGACGTTGTTATAACCTGCCCATAACTGGACAGCAGGATATGTAAATATAGACGTTTAAATAAGCTTTGTAATGAATCATTGTCACTGGGAAACTGGGAAGACGATTCATTGTAAAACTAATAAGCCAGGAGACCTGCCGCAAACACTACACAAAAGTGAATAGCGGAGGGCTTTTTATGTCACTTAAGATGGGCTGTCTGTTGGCAGTACTTAATTTTTTACTACTGATGAATTCTGCACGTGCAGCAGAAGTACCTGATGTCACCGTTGATCATCATAATAGCAAACAAAAAGCATTAAATTACCCAAACACAACAACAATAACAGCTAAGCAGATTAAACAATCTGGGGCAACGCATATTTCTGAAGTGCTCGCTAGTCAAAGCAGTATCCAGGTGCAGGATTTAACAGGTGATGGCAGTCATGCTGCTGTGAGCATGCGTGGGTTTGGTGATAATGCAGCCAGTAATACATTAATTATGATTAATGGCGTACCGCAGAATAACCCAGATATTGCTAGTGCCAACCTTAACCAAATACCCATTCAAGATGTGAAGCAAATTGATATTATCCACGGCAGTAATAGTGTTTTATATGGTGATCAGGCTGTGGGCGGCGTTATAAATATTATTACCAAGCAGCCTCGAAAAGCTACGGGTAATGTCTCTATTGGTTATGGCAGTTATAATCATCAGCTGTATCATGCAAATTTTGGTAACGCCTATAACAGTGGGTTTGATTATTTATTGAGTTTAAATAGAGATACTAGTGACAACTATCGTGAACATAACAGTAATAATCAAAATAATGCATCATTAAATATGGGATATAAATATAAAAATGGCGAGCTACGAATTCGTTATGATATTTATCAGCAGAAACTATTATATGCAGGCGCACTGACATTACAGCAACTTGAAGCAAATCGACGTCAAGCTGAGCCAGGATCATTGGGGGATTATACTGATGAGAAAACGCAAAATTTAAATTTACTCTGGAAGCGCTTTATTAATGCTAGCTGGGTAAGTAATAATAATATTAATTATCGTTATTATACTGGCTATGGGACATTTCAGCAGTCACGCCAGGTGCTGATGATTAACCCTAAAATTATAGGGGTCATTGATAAAGCTAGGTTGTTATTTGGATCTAACCTTCAATATGATCATTATTCTATGTCCAGCAGCGAAATTTCAGATCGTGAACAGCAGTCTATTTTAAGTGCTTATACACAATGGCAGCAAGATTTAACTAAGAAATTTATTATACGAGTAGGTGCACGTGCCGCGCATATGCATTCCCAAAGTGATGGATCACTTTACAACGGGAGCACGACTGACAGTGTCTTTGTATCTGAGCAAGCATTACTGTGGAAGTATTTGCCTGACGCAACTTTGTTTGTAAAGAGAGCTGGGAGTTATCGTTTTCCAAAATCAGAAGAAAATGCCACTATATTGCCAGGCACGTCACATTTAAAGACACAAACAGGAACATCCTATGATTTAGGAACACGGACTTTTATACACCAATATAGGATAAATATTGATTTTTATTACATGACTCTAAATAACGAAATCGTCTTTAATCCAACGCCAGTTGGCGCGCAAAAATTTGGTACTAATAGAAACTTGCCACCAACCAGTCGTAGTGGTTTTAATTTGGGTGTCTCTGATAAAATCAGTAATGTAATAAAAGTGGGTGTGCAATACAGTTATGTTGATGCTAGATTTCGTTCAGGACAATTTAAAGGTAATCGTATTCCTTTTGTGGCTGATAATTCACTTCATGGTGCGGTATCATTGCATTTTAAACCCTATTGGAGTATTTACAATGAGGCAATTTTCACAGGAGATCGTTATGCGGCAGGCGACGATACAAATACTGCTAGAAAGATTCCAAGTCTATGGATTTTTAATAGCGCAATATCCTATCACTATAAGAAAATTACAGTATCATTACGGATAAATAATTTATTTAATGTGTTATACAATGACTATGTTTCTACTACGTCAGGTAATGCAGAGGCGTATTACCCTGCGCCGGGTCGCAATGTTATGCTGACGCTTGGGGTTAATCTATGGTAGGTTATCGAAAGCCTTTTGTATATTCTGTATTTGCTCATGTGCTAATTTTAATTGTATTGTGTATGCATTTATCTAGAACAGCAGTAGGCAATAATAAGTTTGAAATTATTCAGGCGTCTCTATATGCAGCTGATCGTGTCTCTGAGCAAATTCAGTTAGCAAGTCCTCAGGATCAAAATAAAACGCACCAAAAAATAATGCTTTCAAAAAAAGGCTTTTATAAATACAAAGTACAAAACACTAATATGAATCAAAACCAACAGCGGTTGCTAACAAAGAAACTTTCCATTGGGGATTATAATAAACTATTACAAATCATTCATGATGCCATTGCAAGGCACCAGCAGTATCCATCACAGGCTGGATTCTTAAATGAGACAGGCGATGTAAGTGCTAGTTTTATATTGCAGCCATCGGGTGCGGTGAGTGATGTTAGGGTGGTGAGATCAAGCGGTTTTAACAGTCTTGATATGGCGGCATTGTCGGCAATACGGCAGGCCAGTCCGATCAGTTCTGTTGAACCTTATCTTAATGCTCCTAGAGCTTTTACGATTAAAATCAATTTCGATTAATAGTGTTTACATAAGACGCTCAAAGTGAATTTTCAATGACTCTATTCAGGCTCGCCGAAGCGATCATTAATTAAATCACACAATGCCTTCATGGCTTGCTTCTCATCGCTGCCATCTACTTGTAATTGGATTTCAGACCCAATGCTTGCACCTAATGTCATGACATTTAAAATATCTTTTGCATCAGCGATTTTGTCGGCAAAACAAATGTCAATGTGACTTTGATATCGTCCGGCGAGGTCAATTAATTTCATCGCGGCTCGGGCATGTAAGCCCAGCTTATTTCTGATCTTTATTTTTTGGCTAATCATGATGGTCTGATTTTTTGTTATGGTGCTTATCCAGTTGGCGTAATAATTTATCTGTCATCGCATCGATAGCATTATACATGCTTTCATTTGAGGAGGCTTTTGCATGGAAGGTGTTGCCAGGAATATTTAATTGTCCATCCACTATATGGCTAACATGGTCGATGTTAAAGGTAATGTGAACACTGGTGATTCTTTCGGAATGATTTTGCAATTTTTGTAATTTTTTCTCTGCATATTCGCGTAATGCAGGCGTAATATCAATATTTTTTCCAGTAATCTGTGTTTGCATGAAAATCTCCTTTGTTTATAGTATAAATCCTTCGCCTAGATAGACTTCTTTTACTTTTTTATTTTTTAATATCTCTGATGGTGGTCCTTCAGAAATTATGGTTCCCTCATTAACAATATACGCACGTTGGCATATATCCAGTGTTTCACGAACATTGTGGTCTGTGATCAGTACGCCAATATTGCGTGTGCTCAGGTGTGTGATAATCTCTTTAATGTCAGTCACGGAGATAGGATCGATG
The DNA here is from genome assembly GCA_022601255.1 of Gammaproteobacteria bacterium. GTDB lineage: Bacteria > Pseudomonadota > Gammaproteobacteria > Coxiellales > Coxiellaceae > JAHZIV01. The sequence continues at coordinate 21,291 of JAHZIV010000105.1, read as the reverse complement.
CCCGCGAATGGTTCATCTAGCAGTATGAATTTAGGGTTCATCGCAAGTGCGCGCGCAATCTCAACGCGCCGTGTTTCGCCGCCCGATAAACTAACTGCCATAACATCTTTAAGATGGCTGATATGAAATTCATTTAGCAGTTCATCCAGTTTTTCTTGCCGCTGTATTTTGTTGAGGTCCTGGCGTAGCTGTAAAATTGCCATGATATTTTGGCTAACAGTGAGTTTGCGAAAAATCGAGGTTTCTTGAGGTAAGTAGCCGAGACCCAGTCGTGCACGCTTATGCATGGCAAGAGGCGTAAGGTTTTGATCGTCTAATAAAACTTGGCCGTTATCAGGCGTGACGAGCCCTATGATCATATAGAAGGCTGTAGTTTTTCCTGCGCCATTTGGCCCCAGTAGGCCCACCACTTCGCCTTGATTGATATGCAGCGAGACATTTTTTACAACCTTGCGTGCTTTATAACGTTTTTCTAGATGTTTGATCGATAATTTAGGCATTTTTGCTCTGCTTGGGTGGGTGGTAAAGACCTCGTGAGTGTTTCAATATTCTTGCAGTACCCAGTTTCGTGTGAATGATCACGCCGTCGCCTTGAAGTACTGTACCAGGCTGCATCAGTTTAGCATGATGGTGTGTAATGGCAAGAGAGCGGCGCGGATAAAATGTGAGTTCATTAGTTTTTATGGTTGTTTCCGGGTGCTTAATAACACCGGGCTGATGTAATACGACATGATGCCAAAGTTTAATAACATCATTGTTGTAGCTGTTTCCATAATCAGAACGCACGTGCCATTGTGTGCCGTTGGCATTAAAAAATACCATTCGGGGCTGAATAAAATGAGATCGATTGTTAAGCGGATAATGTGTAACCTTGGGTGATTTGATGATGCTGGCTAATTGGCCGTTTGCATCGTATTCATGATAGGTCACATTGGTTGTGATGCTGTCCACTGTGTTTTTCGTAGTGGTACGTTGATATTGGTTTTGTCTAAATAGTAAAACGATTAAAACTATGAATAGAATTATCCAGAGCGAACTTATTGTTAATCGTTTCTTGTTCATATGGCGCCAACAGTTTCTTGCTTAAATGACAGTATAAGGTCGCAGGCTTCGCGCACAGCAGCATCACCGCCTTTACGCTGAGTGATGTAATCAGCTTGTTTTTTTACGGTGTCACATGCATCTGCAACAGTGATCTTAACACCGACATGTTTCATTATATCAAGGTCCGGTAGATCATCTCCCATCATAGCAACTTGGTGTGGTGCGCAATTAGTTTTATCTAATAATTCACAATAGGCCTGATATTTTTCTTGTTGCCCCAGGTAAACATGTTTGATATTAAGTTCTCGCATACGAATACTAACTGCAGGGCTGCTTCTGCCTGTAATAACTGCAACCTCTATATTTTCTTTTTGCAGTTGTTTTATGCCAACGCCATCATGCACATGAAATGCTTTTAGTTCTTCACCTTGTGGCGATAGCCAAATTTTACCATCTGTTAGCACGCCATCTACATCAAGAATCAATAGTTTTATTTGGCTGAATCTTTGTCGCATCAGATGACTCCTGCACGTAATAGTGCATGCATATGTAAGAGACCTACAGGCTGCTGCTGTCGATTAACCACGACTAGCGAGGTGATTTTATTATGCTTCATGATTTGTAGCGCTTTTGAGGCTAGCATATCAGCTTCAATCTTACGAAAATCTCGAGTCATTACACTCAGCATAGTGGTTGTCTTGATGTCATAGCCTTTATCCAGTGTTCGACGCAAGTCACCATCGGTAAATATCCCGTTTACTGTTTTAGCATCGTTAACAACAAGTGTGACGCCTAAACTCTTCTGAGTGACTTCAAGTAAGGCCTTGTCAACTGTGCAGCTTTCATGAACGATGGGGAGTTGTGTATCTTTATACATGACATCATTAACTTGTAATAATAGTTTTTTACCCAGCGAGCCGCCCGGATGAAAAAAAGCAAAATCTTCAGGCGTGAATCCACGCACCTGCAGTAGCGAAACAGCCAGTGCATCACCCAGTACTAAGGTGGCAGTTGTGCTGCTGGTGGGAGCCAGGCCCATGGGGCAGGCCTCTTTGCCAATATGAATGTTCAGATTAATTTTTGATAATTTTGCAAGCGTTGAATCTGGGTTGCCAGTAATGCTGATAACGGCTATTCCCAGCTGCTTGAGGTTGGGTATTAGGCTCAGGACCTCTTGAGTCTCACCAGAATAGGAGATCATAAGGATGACATCCTGTGGAGTCATCATGCCAATATCGCCATGATTGGCCTCGGCAGGGTGGACAAAAAATGCCGGCGTGCCTGTACTTGCAAAAGTGGCGGCTATTTTTCGACCGATATGCCCGGATTTTCCCATTCCCACGACGATAACACGACCTTCTGCTTTCAAAATGAGCTCACAGGCGGCGGCAAAATCAGCATTTATAGCTTGGTCAGATATGCTCTGTAAGGCCGCAATTTCGGTTAAAATAGTATCCCTTGCTGTGTCGCAGATGTCTTGTTGCTGATTGTTAGTGACTATTTCCATTCTATGACCTGTTTCTCTCGCTAATTTCTAGGCAGTGCCTATAAGTTCCGGTATTATAAGGGATATGGGGATGAATGTAACCTTTTAGAAGGGTGGTGCCATGGATAGCAGCCAGTCACTGGTGGTGGCGATTGAAGATGTTTATTTCAATCGTGGCGAAAAACCGATTTTTACGGGTCTGAGCTTGTCGATCAAGCGAGGCTCTATTACGGCTATCATGGGTCCCAGTGGTACGGGTAAAACAACACTCTTAAATCTTATCAGTGGTGAGCTGAAACCACAGTCTGGCAAAATCACGGTTAATGATGTTAATGTTTCTAAGCTTCGGAAGAAGAAACTCTACCAGTTGCGTCGCAAGATGGGCATGTTATTTCAAGAGGGCGGACTTTTTACAGATTTGAATGTGTTTGATAATGTGGCGTTTCCGTTACGCCAGCACACATCATTGAACGAAACCATGATACGAGACTTGGTATTGATGATGTTGCAAGCGGTGGGTTTACGGGGTGCCGCACAGTTACGTATCGACCAGTTATCCGGAGGAATGGCGCGCCGTGTGGCATTAGCGCGTGCTGTTGTCTTAGGTCCGGAGATGATGTTATATGACGAGCCGTTTGCAGGTCAAGACCCTATCGGCCGTGGTGTTTTGTTGCGCTTAATCAAAAAAATGAACGCTGCATTAGGTTTGACTTCTGTTGTTGTTTCGCATGATGTGTCAGAGGCGACTGAAATTGCAGATTATATTTATATACTGTCGGGTGGTGTTGTGTTGAGCTCAGGTGTGCCACAGAATATTGTCGATGATACAACACCCGCTGTTGAGCAATTTATAAAGGGCTTGCCAGATGGTCCTGTGCCATACCAATACCCAGCAAAACCTTATGCGGAGGATTTAGCAATTGAGTAATGCAGTGCTAAAGCTAGGTCGTAGCGGGATCAATATTGTTGAGCGATTGGGGCGTTCAGGCATTTTTTTGTGTGCAACTGTTTTTCGGATTCCCAAGTGGCGCCAACTATGGCCATTGTTGTCAACGCAAATATATCGTGTGGGCGTTTTATCCTTAGTGATTATATTAATTTCGGCGATGTTTATTGGCATGGTGGTTTCATTGCAAGGGTTTAACACTTTAGAAAAATTCGGCGCAGAGCAGGAACTAGGGCAGTTGATTGCATTAACTGTTGTGCGTGAATTAGGTCCTGTGATTACAGCGTTGTTGTTTGCGGGTCGTGCAGGTTCGGCATTAACAGCAGAAATTGGTTTGATGCGAGCAACACGACAGATTAGCAGTTTGGATATGTTGGCGGTAGATCCCTTGTGGTATGTGGTGTCACCAAGATTATGGGCGGGATTTATTGCGCTGCCTATTTTAACGGTGCTTTTTAATATCACAGCCATTTATGGTGGTTACTTAGTTGGCGTGCGTTGGTTGGGTGTGAACAACGGCGTGTTCTGGTCTAATATGCACTCGGCCGTTTCATTTCAAGCGGATATACTTAATGGCGTGATCAAAAGTGTGGTATTTGGGTTTATAGTGACTTGGGTTGCAGTGTACCAGGGTTTTTATTCACAACCCACTGCTGCTGGAATTAGTCGTTCAACAACACGAACAGTAGTGTATGGTTCTGTTATGGTGTTGGCATTAGATTTTGTGTTAACTGCGGTTATGATGGGAGGATGGTAAATTGGCCAAACGCTTTTTTGAGTTTATTGTAGGGTTGTTTATTATAGCGGGTTTTGCTGCGCTATTAGTACTTGCATTTTGGGTGAGTGGACTAACCAACATGAAGAGCAGTAATTATTATAAGCTTGATGCTGAATTTGATAATGTTGGTGGTTTAAAGGTACGTGCGCCGGTTTCATTGGCGGGTGTTGCCATTGGTCGAGTGGAGTCTATCAGTTTGGATCCAAAATCATTTCGTGCGGATGTGCATTTATTGATTGATAAGCACTATAATAACCTGCCCATAGATACGTCTGCGAGTATCTTTACGCAGGGAATCTTGGGTGCAAATTATATTAGTTTATTGCCAGGGTTTGAGACTAAAAACTTAAAACCAGGTGGTGAGCTAGAGACAACACATTCGGCATTGATACTGGAAAATTTAATTGGCCAGTTACTGTTTAATGTGAAGGGCGATAAGAAAGAGGATAAAACTGATGGAGATTCCAATGAGAAAAAATAGGTTAATAACAATTTTAGCTTTGTTGTGCATGATGAATGCGGCATTTGCAGCCTCAAATCCTGTGATTGTGATTCGTGGAATGGCGAATAATATGGTTAGCGCGCTTGAAAAAAATAAAAATAGGCTCAAACAGCCAGGCGTTATTTCTAAAATTGTTAATGCTAATTTAGTGCCTTATGTGGATTTAAGTCGTATGGGCGCATCTGTTGTGGGGCGTCGTTACTGGTTAGGTGCTACCAGTGCGCAGCGCGGCCAGTTTATTCGACAGTTTAAGCAGTTGGTCATTTCAACTTATTCTGCGGCGCTGTCTTCATATGATGATGATAAGGTGGATGTGTATCCATTACGTGGTAGAGTCGGTCGTGCAGCTACCATTAAGAGCGTTATTATTAGGCGCACAGGCCAACGGATTCCGATCAGTTATAATGTGATGAGCCGGGGCGGTTCGTGGAAAATTTATGATTTTAGTATTGAGAATGTGAGCATGGTGCGAAGCTATAACGCACAATTTTCAGGTGTGTTGGCAAACGGTGGGATGGCAGCCTTGATTCAAAAGTTAAAAACGCACAATAGTGATTCATGATCGGTGCTGTGGTTAAAATTGAGACGAACAATGAGGGCGCGGCATTCAGTGGCGTTATTCGCTTTGAGACAGCCAATGAATATTGCAGGGTTGGCACTGGATATTTGCAGGAAACTTCGTTAAAGTGCCTGTGTTTTGATTTAAGTGGTATCGAGCAAAGTAATATTGCAGGTCTGACCGTTTTAATGACGTGGTTGCGTGTGGCAAAGTCATTGGACAAACAGCTGATGTTTAAAGGAATTCCTGATGCCCTGTTAAATGTAGCTGAAATTTGTGGTGTGGATCAATGGATAAGTTAATTATTACTGGCGGGGTGCCTCTTAGAGGTATTATTCGAGCTTCTGGTGCAAAAAATGCTGTATTACCGATATTGGCCGGCAGTATTCTCGCAGGCGAGCCGGTACAGTTGGGCAATATCCCTCATTTGAATGACGTAACGACCATAATGGAATTATTGGGTCGTCTTGGCATTCATCTGACAGTAGATGAAAAATTAAATATAGAAGTTGATGCTACCAAGCTTGAAAGTGTGCATGCGCCGTATGAATTGGTGCGTACGATGCGCGCTTCTATTTTGGTGTTGGGTCCATTATTAGCGCGTCATGGTCGGGCAGAAGTTTCATTACCAGGTGGGTGTGCAATTGGTTCGCGACCCGTTGATATTCATATTGATTGTATGCGTAAGATGGGCGCAGAAATTGATGTTGAAAATGGTTTTATTTCCGCGAAAGTTGCCGGCAAATTAAAAGGGGTGGAGTTAACCCTGGATAAAGTCACGGTGACCGGTACGGAAAATGTCATGATGGCAGCGGTACTCGCTAAAGGCGAAACGATCATTCACAACGCAGCGCTTGAACCAGAAGTAATGGATCTTGCAAATTTTTTAAATATGATGGGAGCAAAGATACACGGGGCTGGCAGCGAAACCATTGTGATTGAGGGTGTGGACGAGTTAAAAGGCGGCAAACATAATATTATTGCAGATCGAATTGAGGCAGGTACTTATTTGGTTGCGGGTGCAATGACGCGAGGTCGTGTGACGGTAAAAGATGTAGCGCCTGAGACTTTAATGGCGACGCTTAACAAATTAGAAGAGGCAGGTGCTGATATTGAAGTACAAGAGACTTCAGTTTGTGTAGACATGCATGGCAAGCGCCCTAAGGCAGTTGATATTAGTACGGCGCCTTATCCGGATCTACCAACTGATATGCAGGCACAATTCATGGCAATGAATGTAGTGGCTGATGGAAAGTCTACTATTTCAGAAAATGTTTTTGAAAACCGTTTTATGCATGTGCAAGAGATGCGTCGCATGGGTGCGAATATAAAACTCAAAGGCAATATAGCGCAATGCAAGGGCAAGGCAAAGTTATCAGGGGCGCCGGTGATGGCAACAGACTTAAGAGCATCTGCGGGTTTGGTTTTGGCAGGTTTGATGGCACAAGGTAATACCATTATCGATCGTATTTATCATATCGATCGCGGCTATGAATGTATTGAAGAAAAGCTTTCTTTGTTGGGAGCAAAGATTCGTCGTGTTTCTAATCATGGTTTTGTAGAAGAGTTTGAGGCGGGTGAGGCATGATTTCACGTCAACAATTATGCAAATATCTCGATGATTTATTGCAGCCACAACTGTTTAAAGACTATTGCCCCAATGGTTTGCAAGTGCAGGGGCGTGATGACATTGCTAAAGTAGTTATGGGTGTTAGCGCTAATCAGGCACTGATTGAGGCAGCGATTGTACAGCAAGCGGATACAGTTATTGTGCATCACGGCTTTTTCTGGAAGGGTGAGGACCCTTGTTTGGTTGGCATTAAACGCAAACGTATTGCAGCGTTATTAGAAAATAATATTAATTTATTTGCATATCACTTGCCACTAGATGCAAATAAGAAGTGTGGCAATAATGTTGAATTGGCAAAACTACTCGATATTAAATATAAGGGTGAGTTTTCTTGTGGTGAGCAGCCCCCATTGGGATGTTATGGTGAGTTTCCGTCAGCATTAACGGGTGAGCAGTTGACGCAGTGGATACAGCAGCAACTATCTCAGCAGCCAATTTATATTGCAGGTGAAGCAACAGAGATTAAGACAGTTGGTTGGTGTACTGGTGCGGCACAGGACTTCATAGAGGCAGCCGCGCTACAAAACTTGGATGCATTTATTACAGGTGAGGTGTCTGAGCGTACGGTCGCAATTGCAAAAGAATACGGTATTCATTTTTATGCAGCCGGTCATCATGCAACTGAACGTGGTGGTGTCAAAGCCTTGGGTGAGCTCATTTCAAATAAGTTTAAACTAGATTGCCAATTTATTGACATTGATAACCCGGTGTAAAAAAAACTGGTAGCATCCCAGCATTACCAGATAGGTCAGCAGTGCACCGATGACAATGTCGCTGAGATAATGTCCCCCCATCGCAAGGCGAATATAACTCGTTAAAATAAAGTTCATGCTTATAATAGTGGCGGCTATTAATTTAAGACGTTTCTTTTTGATTAAAAATAGCAAGGCAAAGAAGGCAAATGCAGTCGAGCATTCACCGCTTGCAAATGAGCAATTTCTACTGCATTCATGGCTAAACTGCCAGGGTTTCTTAAACTGAAGCTGGCCGCCATATAAATTCGTAGTGTAGGGGCGAGGACGGCCGGAGTGGTTCTTGAGTATCAGGTTGACGATAAGACCAGGGCCCAGTGCAAACACTGAGATAATAAAGAGCGCGGCCAGGATCGGTTGTTTGTTATGATTTTTGAAGCCCGTATAGATGGCCTTGATAAGGAATAGTGACATGATGGCGAGAATGATGTGTTGGCAGGTGCGTATGATCATAAAGGGGCGGTAGAATACTTTGAAGTGATGATCCTGGAAAAATAGCTGGGATACGCCGATATCTATTTTGGGGACCAGTATGAATAGCAGACTTGTTGCTAATAACAGGATCAGTGCCGTTATTGTTTGTGTTTTCATGTTGTTGATTGTACCGTTTGCGAGGATTTGCCACAATCATTTCATTATGATCAATTAAATTAATCATTAATTGTATATAATTCATTATAACTATTAATGCTTTACTGTATACTGGCAAAAATGGGCTATAAGGCACTCAGAAAATGAGTCGTCTTATGGGGTATCATTAATGCCCCATAGGTGGACAGATTATAATGATAGCAGAAGAGAAAAAATGGTGAAGAAGAATATTGGAACATTTGTGTTGGTAATGCTGATCGTGGGTTCGATTGACAGTATCCGTAATCTTCCAGCGACAGCCATGTTTGGCTCTAGCTTGATATTCTTTTTTCTGATATCAACAGCTTTATTTTTAATTCCAGTTGCCTGGGTATCTGCACAGCTGACGCGTCATTGGCCCAATGAAAATGGTGTTTATGATTGGGTTCGGATAGCAGTTGGAAACAAGTTAGCCTTCTTTACAATTTGGTTGCAGTGGATTAATACGGTGGTCTGGTACCCAACAATTTTATCATTCATTGCTGGTACTGCAGCGATATTGATTGACCCACATTTGGCTAATAATAAAATTTATTTGGTTTGTATTATTATTTCAGTGTTTTGGATTATGACCTTGATTAATTTAAAGGGTCTGGAGATATCGGCAAAATTCGCTAGTTTTTGTGCGGTATTTGGCATGATTATTCCAATGGCTTTAATTATTATCATGGGATTGTTATGGCTATTTTTAGGTAAGCCAATGCACGTTCATATTAGTACGCATGCATTGTTGCCGAATTTTCATCAATCATCCAATTGGATTTCTCTGACGGCGATTATGACGTCTTTTTTAGGGATGGAGTTGGCAACGGTACATGTGAAGCAGATTAAAGATGCAAAAAGTAAAATGACGCAAGCATTATTTTACGCTGCTATCATTATTATGATAACGATGTTACTGGGTGCATTCTCAATTATGTTTGTCATTCCTAAAAATCAAATTAATTTAGTGGATGGTGTGATGCAAGCGTTTAATCTTTTTTTGAGTGCGTATCATTTGCATGCTTTGTTGGCTGTATTAACGGTTATGTTGTTAGTGGGTAGTTTGGGCGGCATGATAAACTGGATTATTTCCCCTGCTAAAGGGATGTTAATCGCCGGTAAAAATGGCTTCCTGCCAAAATTTATGTGTAAATTAAATAAAAATGAGGTGGCTGGGAATTTATTGATAACCCAGGCGGTCTTGGTAACATTTGTGTGTTTAGCTTTTTTGTTGATGCCAGGTGTTAATGGATCGTATTGGTTGTTAACAGACTTAAGTACGCAGCTTTATATGTTTATGTATGTGTTAATGTTTATCGCGGGTGGTGTTTTGGCTGTAAAATTCATACCGAAGCTAAAACTAAAAATGTTGTTTGCGGCTGTATTGGGGCTGTTGGGTTGTGGTATTACTATTATAGTTGGGTTTTTTCCGCCAGTTTCGATTATCGATGTGGGTGGTTTCTGGCATTATGAGATTACGTTTATTATTGGGATTGTATTGATGTTATTGCCGGTGTTGTTTTTTTATGGCTATCGCTATAAAAAATGCGTTGATGTGTAGATTCCGCACTAAATGCGGAATGACGGAGGTGAGTTCGGAATGATGGGGGTGAGTGCGGAATGACGGATTACTTTGTCATCCCGTGTTTAGCACGGGATCCACTAATATTAACCATCAACCTTAAAAACTTTCCGCAAATAATTCACATAAGAGGGGTCTTTACACATACTCTTGCCGGGTGTATCTGAAATCTTAGCAACACTCTGTTCATTACAGCGTGTCATCTTAATAACGATATTAATGGGGTCATAGCCTAAATCATTGGTTAGGTTGGTGCCAATTCCAAAGACGGGCTCAGCATCATTTTTAAAGTAATGATAAATCTCAATCGCCTTGGGAACAGTAAGGTTATCGCTGAATACAAGTGTTTTTGTGCGTGGATCAATCTTATGTTTACGGTAGTGTGCTAGAACTTTATTGCCCCATTCGATAGGGTCACCTGAATCCTGACGTAGTCCATCAAATAGTTTTGCAAAATATAAATCAAAATCATTTAAAAAGGCATTAATCCCTACCACATCAGTCAGGGCAATTCCTAGTCTGCCACGATATTCTTTGGCCCATAATTCTAAGGCATATTTTTCACTATCCACCAAGCGTGGTCCAATCGCCTGACATGCTTGAAGAAACTCATGTGCCATGGTGCCAATAGGCCTAATAGAAAGCTTCTTTGCATTAGCCACATTGCTGGTGCCCCTGAAATGTTCTGGAATTGCTTGCGTGAGTGTTTGATCCACTTCAAATTGCCACTTTTTACTAAAGCGTCTGCGTGTGCCAAAGTCTGAAAAAATAAATCGTTTTATATCTTTTTCTTGTTTGATGAGCGCAATTTTGTTCTGTAAGCGTCTACGGCCTTCGTCGTGGTCAGGCTTTTCGATGATGTTTTCAAAATATATTTGATTCACAATGGCTAGTATGGGTACTTCGAACAGAATGGTGTGAAGCCATGGACCCTTAATAATAATATTAAGATCATCGCCATCGGTGCTTACTTCAATAAATCGTTCGTTTAAATGAAATAGGCGTAAAAATTCGATGAAATCAGATTTAATATAATCGAGTGTCGATAAATATTCTAGTTCATCATCTTTAAATCGCAATGCACAGAGGTGGCTTATCTGTTCGCTGACTTGATCTGCATAGGGGGAGAGTATAGCTTTATTGCGACATTTAAATTCATACGTTACTTCAGCACTGGGTACTTGGTGAAGCACGCATTGCATCATGGTTAGTTTGTATAGATCTGTGTCGAGTAGGCTGGTGATGATGGGTTGCTTCATGCGCTTAGCTCTGGTTGGAGTTCCATTTTAAGGGTATTGATATCATCAAATACTAATGCACCTTTTTGCTGTATCAATTCTAATGCTGATTTAATGGTGTCAGGATGAATGCCGCGACAAGCTGATAGATTAATATAAACCTTAAATCCAGCTTTTAGCAGTTGTAGACTGGTTGTTTTTACGCAGTAGTCGGTTGTTAATCCGCCAATGATTACAATTTCAATGTTGTGTACGTTTAAAAACTCAATCACACCGGTGCTTTGTTTTTCGGCAAGATCATGATAGCAGCCGCCGTAGGGATGCATGTCTGGTTCCACGCCTTTCCAGGCAAAATAATCATATTCTGAGGGCTGCGGTAATCCGTCGAGTAGCTCAAATCCTTTGCTACCGGGTACGGCATGCCTTGGCCAGCGAATGTCTACATTCGCTCCTTCAATGGCGCTATATTGTGGATGGTCTGCGTCAGCAACCCAGATAGCATTGCTGGGATGGGCGTCTTTACAGCCAATGCGTAGGCTTGCGAGTGTGGCCTGTTGATTGAGTGGTTCGACTATATTTTGCGCATCAGGCACGGGTAGTTCCTCTGGGCAGAGGGGGGTAAAGCACTTTTGTGCGTCGACATCAAAACTGGCTATTTTGCTCTTATCAAACGACATTTTTGCTCCTTCATTGGGTGCACACGATCTCATAATAGGTAGCTGGAGTCAATACAGTGCTTGCTTAGGAGGCGATCAATAATGACCTATGCTACAATCACAGCCATGTCCATGAATAAGAAAAATGACGTCGAGATCATCAAGCACAAAACAAGCCATTCAGGTTTTTTTGATGTAGTGGTAACAGAGCTGCGTTTTCGCCTGTTTGAGGGTGGTTGGAGTCCAGCCGTGACGCGTGATTATGTCAAGCGTCGCAAGGCAGTCGCCGTGCTACTGTATGATCCAATACTCGATAAGGTTGTATTGCTAGAACAATTTCGTGTCGGTGCCATTGATGATGAACATTCGCCTTGGTTATTTGAAATTGTTGCAGGTTTGGTTGAGACCGGAGAAGCGTATGAAGACGTTGCTGTGCGTGAGTCATTAGAAGAGTCGGACTGTGTGATTAAAAAAATAATCCCAATTTCAAATTACTATGTCAGTCCGGGTTCGAGTAATGAATGCACGCATTCTTTTTGTGGCTTGATCGATGCACAAGACGCTGGTGGCATTCATGGTTTGGATCATGAAGCGGAAGACATTAAGCTGCATGTTTTCAAGAGTGCGGTAGCATTTGAGATGGTAAAGACCAATAAGATACGTAATGCTGATGCAATCATTGCATTGCAGTGGTTAGAATTAAATAGACATTCATTAAAGGATATGCTCTAATACACGCTTATTCGCCAGGGGGGTCGCATACGCGACTGAGAAGGTAAAACCTGACCCTAAGAACCTGATTTAGTTGATACTAGCGTAGGGAGCGTGGAATGCAATACGAGTCACTGTGTCGTGATGTTAATTCTATCCGACAATTAAAGCCGATCATTCATAATCTAACCAATCTAGTTGTGATGCAGCAAACCGCTAATGCATTATTGGCGTTGGGTGCTTCACCTATAATGGCGCATGCAGAAGAAGAGCTGGAGGATATTGTGTCACTAGCAAATGCTGTTGTTATCAATATGGGGACTCTAGATAGTGTGTGGGTTGAGCGTGCAAGGCTGTGCCTTGAAATTGCTGCGAAATTAAAAAAACTTGTTGTATTTGATCCTGTCGGCGTTGGTGCAAGTGACTATCGCAATCAAGTCGCCAAAGAAATATTACAAGCAAGCAGTGTTAATGTAATACGTGGGAATGCAACTGAGATTTTAGCACTAGCAGGCAGTAGTATTGATAGTAGTGGTGTCGACAGTATGCATGCATCAAATACTGCTATAGGGGCAGCAAAACAGCTGTCACAACGGCATCAATCTGTAGTGGTTGTCAGTGGTGAGGTTGATTATATTGTCTCAACTCAAGCTGCGACGAGTAAGGTCACACACGGCGTAGCAATGCAACAAAGGGTGACCGGAATGGGATGCACTTCAACAGCCATAGTAGCAGCGTTTTTGGCTGTAAATTGTGATTGTCATGAAGCTTGTGTGAATGCCATGAATTTGATGGGCTTGGCTGCTGAGGGTGCGTTGGAAAAGTCACCGGGTCCTGGTAGCTTAGCGATGCATTTTTTTGATGCCTTGTATGCATTTAAGGTGTCTGCTTATGTCAATTGATCTATCTCTCTATTTGATCGTTGAAGGTGTTTCACAGCAACCAAGTCGATATTTACCTATTGTAAGATTAGCATTAAAAAATGGTGTGACAGCGGTTCAGTTGAGGCAAAAGCATTCATCATTACTGCAGAAATATTCAATGGCGCTTTATTTGCGTCAGATTACAAATGAGTTTGGTGTACCTTTAATTATAAATGATCATGTCGATATCGCTATGGCTGTTAATGCAGATGGGGTTCATGTGGGGCAGCAGGATTTGCCGTGCCAATGTGTGAGAAGTTTGCTGGGCAAGAGTAAGGTTATTGGGTGTTCTGTCTCATCGCAAAAAGATATCGCTTTGACGCATGTTGATAGCGTGGATTATTTAGGTGTTGGACCTATCTATTCGACAGAAACGAAAAAAAATGCTGCTCCAGAAATAGGTATGAATGGACTCAAACAAACTCGTGCACTCAGCTTAAAAAAGCCGCTAGTTGCAATAGGTGGCATTGATGTAACAAACATCGCTGCGATAAGGGCATTAGGAGTGGGTGTTGCAGTTTCATCTGCTATTTGCCAAGCACAAGATCCAGCAAAGGCGAGTCGATTATTATGTTAAGTTATAAAAAAGTATTATCAATTGCAGGGTCGGATAGCAGTGGTGGTGCTGGTGTCCAGGCAGATATTAAAACGATTTCGGCATTAGGTGCTTATGCCATGACGGTTATTACGGCAATAACAGCGCAGAATACTCAATCAGTCGATGAGATTTATGCGCCGCCTGCAGATATTATTAAGCATCAATGTAGTAGTATCTTTAGCGACATGGGTGCCGATGCAGTTAAGATTGGCATGTTATATTCAGAAGAAATTATTAATATTGTTTCAAGTTGTATTGATCAATATTCGATTCAAAATATAATACTAGACCCTGTGATGATTGCAAAAGATGGCTCTCGGTTATTGTGTGGTGACACCATAGTTGAGTTAAAAAAACTATTCCCAAAGGTTAGCCTCATTACACCAAATATCCCAGAAGCAGAGTGCTTGTTAAATGATAAGATTAAATCATTGGCTGACATGTATAACGCAGCAAAGATATTGGCGTGTGATTATCGCGTCAATGTATTATTGAAAGGTGGGCATCTTTCGGGTAATCAATGCAATGATGTTATCTGTCTACACGAAACAACGCAAATTCATCACATTGCATCCACGCGAATTGATACACGAAATACTCATGGTACTGGCTGCACGCTCTCAGCTGCGATAGCTACCTATTTGGCAAAGGGTCATATGCTAATCGAGGCAGTTACCGATGCTCATGCTTATTTACATAATGCTATCGTGTCTGGATCGCAATATCTGTTAGGCAAAGGGTGTGGGCCTGTTAATCATATGTGCGGGGTGGCGTGTTATGCTTAGTACATCAGCTATATTAAAACAGTCTTCGCAGCTAGTCATCGATAAAGTTATGCGCCATCCTTTTATTAAAGAGATTCAGCGAGGTGATCTTGATCGTGAAATTTTTTATTATTACTTACAGCAGGATGGAATCTATTTGCTGGATTTTAGTCGTGCCTTAGCCATCACGGCTAGTAAGATGAACAAGACGGCAGATTATTTGAAGTTTTTACAGTTTGCGTATGATGCAGTAATATCGGAGCATTCCATTCAGATAGATTATCTTGATAAGCATAATGTTAAATCTCGGGATAAGCTCACACCTTCTTGTTTTGCTTACACACATTTTTTATTGACGACGGCTAAGATTGAGTCTGCGTTGTATTCTGTTGCCGCTTTGTTGCCTTGTTTTTACATTTATGCTGAGGTGGCGAGCAATATAGGAGTATTGGCAAGTGATAATCACTTTCAATTTTGGGTTGATATCTATCGTGATGATGCGTTTATAGAGCAGGTGCGGTATTTATTCGATTGGATGGATGATTGCGATAATGGTGAAATTGATAAATTAAAGTCATTTTTTTTGCGTTCAATGTATTATGAATTGCAGTTTTGGGATGATGCGTATTATATGAGGAGTTTGTGATGACTGCGTTAATTGGTGCTATATCCTTAAATATTTCGTTTGTCTTGTATTTATTTCTTTGTCTTCCGCAGGTGGTGCATAACATTCGTTATAAAAACACCAAAGGTATAAGTCTGTGGATGTATACGATCTTTTTCTCATCTTATATCTTGGATCTCATGTATGGCTTTGGTTTGCAGATGCAATGGCAGTATCGTGCAGTAACCGTGGTAGGTTTGTGTGCGTTAGTCATACAGCATATTCAATTGGGTTTGTACCAGCGGCGTGATGGGCGTTACCTGGTGGTGACAGTATTTCTTGCTGCACTATTGTTGTTTTCGATGAGTGGTATTACCTTAATGCATTACTCACGATCTCTCTATGATACGGTAGGCATGGTGAACCAGTGTTTTGCAGTTATTTATATGTTACCGCAAATCATAAAAAATTATCGCTTGCGATCAGTAGCGAGTTTGAGTTTTTGGTTTGTAGCATTGGATATGTTAACGGCAGTACTGGATACTGTTTCGGCTTGGAGTTTGAATTGGGACTACCCCAGTAAAATAGGACCGCCGATGATTCTCATCATCGGCGGTATATTGATGTTGCAATTTTATCGTTATCAACGTCCACTATCGGGTAGGGCGCATAATATCCATAATTTTGCTTAGTGGTTTGTCCTCAGGGTCGTCTTGAAGAGTAAAGAAACCAACAGCACCAGCCCAGCGATGAACGCTGCCTCTACCGGGTGTTTTAAACCTTTCTAGATTATCGTCTGTGAGTGTAGCAGTAATTGGAGTAGTGCGTCCTTTTTGAGGTGACTCTATGCTTATTGTGCCAGCACCATCTGCACCTTTTATTACTCTAAAAGAGAGGTTGTGACCATTTCCTCTTCCGATTGCAGCAAAGCTGTCGTCGTTTGAATCATCGTCGAGCGGGGGTGCACCAGCAGCAGTCCCTGCAGCTAAGCCTGTTCCCTGCGCCGCAAAGGAGTCTTCACTCTCGGCATCAGCATCATCATCAGGAGCGGCAGCAGGAGCGGCAGCAGGGGCAGCAGGAGCACCTCGCCCAATCGCTGCAAATGACTCATCAACAACAGGTTGTGTGTAGAACTCCCTTAGTATAGTTTTATTTTGATCGGCATTTAGGGCGTTACCATCGAGGGTTTCTTCTATAAATCGTTCCGCTCGAGATAACCCAGCTCTTTCTTTTTCCGTCACATTAGGATTATTAATACCTTGGTAGATAGTCTCAAGTAAGTCAGAGAGCGCTTGGTCTTCAGGTGTAGTTGCGCTAGCGTCTCCGGTCTGAATTTTGGCAACACGAGCTTCTAAAGCACCTTGTAGTGAAGCGAATTTACCCACTATATATTGTTGCTCAAGTGATCTGTCATTGATAGGCGTATCAATAGCATCAATTACCACGCTGACATTAGCTGCAATCATTGCTAACCACTCGTGTGCTTTTAGCTTATCGGTTACCCTGAATTTTTCGCGTTTATAACGCATTGACCCAGCTTGCGTTACCCATTGAGCGCGTTGCTTTAAGAGTTGACTCACAACAGTGTTATTTAGTTTTGTGTTTCTCTCTCTCGCATTTTCCGTATAACAGACACCTGTACCGTACACCAGCATCATTCTGGCAATTTCGTGAGACTCTCTCTGCCAGGCTTTGCATCGTCCAACGTAAGGCGATTTAAGTAATTTTTTGTTGAAGGTCTTGCCGACGAAGTAACGAAATTCACTGGTGCGATAAAGGTTTTCATCTCTTGCCAGGAGGTCCATTACGTTGCCAAATGTTTCCCCTAGAGAGTCAGCTTTTGCATGCCCAATGATTTCAGTGGAGAGCACTTTGTCATTGATATCATGGTCATAAAAACCCTGGACAGCAGAAATTGCATTTTCAGGTAAATCTTTTGCTAGTAATCCAGTTAAGGTGACCTTCGTGTCAGGGTATTTACGCAGGCGCTTTTTAACAAAATATCCACTGGCTAAATCAGACCTTATATTTTCATTGCTAAACTCATAACCTGGGTTAGTAAATACTGTTGTCAGTGTAGTATTCAGTAGATGCATTTTAGAGCTGGTCTTAGCGAGAGCTTTGCTCAAATGATTTTGGCCACCCTCTTGATTAAGTAATTCTTGCCAGCGAGGCGTCCCCGGATAGGTGAAGCCTTCGCTTTCTTCAAGATAGTATGTAGCACATCGTCTCATGAAGTCAGAATTTTTTGTCAGTATATCTGCTAGCTCAGTACTTACTTTGCATGCTTCAATAATAGAGTCAACATGTTCTGCATAATTTTTTTTATGCAAGATTATCTTTGCAGCCAATGCTGGATATTTTCGAGCGATTGCTGGCAAGCTCGCTTGCATTTCTGCTTCAGAAATACCCGTTGCATAATCTCCAAAGGCTGTTGATGTAGCGGGGCCTGATAAGCTTAGAAGGTATGCTGCAATTTCCCCGTCATCATGAATGCAGTTTTCGGTAATTGCTTCGCGGAACACTTGATTTTCACCAAGTGGTTTTGGATGCATTCGAATAAAAGCTTTCAGTAGATTAGTGGATTGATCGCTTTTACGCGTGTGGAGTCCTTTAAGTTGCTCTGTTAGATCTGGATCCGCTAGATCGGTAACTGCTCTTACCGCACGTTGCATGGGGGATGTTATAGCGCTAAAACTACCAGCATATTCTTTCTTCCCTGACCAATCTTGGACTAGGCCTAATTGAAGGGCTACAGTCTCGCGACTGTTTGTTAGAATATGTTGTAATTGCTCTTGGCTTGTTTTAGTAGTGTCTGGTCTTGACATGTTTTTTTTCTCCTGGGTTAAATATTATCTACGACCGGGTCTTGCAGTGGCCCTGGTTATTGAGGCTCTAAGTTCATCAGCGCTTTCTATAGCTTTTTTAACTTGATCTTCGCGATTCATATAAAAGCCTTTACGTATTTTTGAATGCTTTCCTAGGTTTGCATCTCCTTTGCCTAAATCTAATCGTAGCAGTAGCGACATTTGAGGTTTGCCAGCTTGATAGCAGTTTAGCCACATATTATAGATACGTGTTAGCTTGTCGTGTGCATCTGGAAGTTGTGCCTTTATAGCCGCCCTTGCTGCAGTCACTGTGTTATCAGCACTATAGAATCTTTTGTAAGTTGGTTTAAAAAGCTTCTTATTGTCATGTTCAGCATATGCACTTTTTCTGAGTGGAGTTATCGCCTTGGTCAGTGCTATAGTCTCATCACCTTGATTGTGTTGTGCAAACAGAAGGATGTCATCTATAATTTCTGCCAGTGGCCTTAATTCAAATACCACTTGTTGGTAATAGGTTTGTAGTGGTTCTGGTAGTTCATCCAGGCAAGGGTTTGCGTTTCCTAATGTCGATTTTGCGTACTCGTTAACCGCCAATAGCAGCTCAATACGTTCTTGACACCAGCCACCCGTATCTGTCATGAAGGTTCTATCTGCTGCAGAACTCGGAATGTATCGCTCAGGGAGGTCGCCAGCCACTGAGGTGCCAGCAATAGAGGCACCACCATGGAAGGTTGCAGCATCATCAAATTGAAGTGATTCAGCAGCTGCGCCGTTGGTTTCTCTAGCGCGCTCTGCTGCTGCCGCACGGTCTACTTCTGCTTGGCTGGGGCCTGCTGCTGCAGATGCAGATGCTTGTAAGGCGGCATGCTCCTGCATTTTCTTGGCTTCTTCAGCAATGTGATCATCACGTTTACGTGCTTCTCCTAGCAGGTGTTTCAGTACCCCATTGATATGTTCGGATACTGTTGTTGAAGGTCTGCCGATCTGTTGTGCATCTGAAAGCTGCTGAAGCCACCAGCTTGGGCTTTGAAGATTTTTGATGGCTTCTTCTAGTTGTTCAATTCTGCCTTTGATTTTATCGTAATCAGTTGCTAGGCTAGCTTGCTTTGCGGTTCTTTCGCGAGATGGGCTGCTTCCTACGTTCGCGGACGTAAACGCATCAGATTCTGTTTTTTTGCTCTGTAGTTCAGCTCTTTTTCCGGTCAGCTCAGTCTGTAATTGTCCGAGATTTTCATAATGAATTAATTCCTGAAGAATTTGTTTTAAGGCTCTGCGATAGTGTTCTGGTCTTGAGATGGAAAAGAGACCTGTATCAGGATTAGCTCTGATATCTGCGGTGTCATCTCTTAATCTTTTGGTGATATTTTTAATGAAATGTTCAAGTAAAGCTTGATGTGTGCTGACCACTAAGTCGGCATATTCATTTGGATTTAATACTTTAGTGGGTGCTGCACCTGCAGCTGTTTGTCCTTCCGTAGGCATTTTATTTCTCCTTTGTATGTATGTTGTTTACGCAACTCCTTATTACAGCAGCATAGTACACAAGGTAGAAAACTTTGTCAAAAGAAAATGCAGTATTGTATCCGTTATTCTTAACTTCGGGTTTTTACATAGTGAAAAATAACGGGCGTTATTGACTAAAACTTTACAGTTGCATATATTTTTTGTACTTATTTGTGGTCTTATTGTAATTTACTTTCACGTTGTTGTAAGTGCTCACCCGTCATTGTGGGCGAATGGATTGCCGCGCCATTTCATGGGTCACAGTGATGTGAGGTTTAGTATTACGCTTGCAACACTAAAAATAACGCCAGATTATTGCGATTCACTTTTAATAACAGGTGTTTTGGATGTGACTGCGCAAGTTTTTTCAATGCATCGACGCTATGAATCTGTTTGCCATTTGCTTGCACGATAACATCACCTGGTTCCAGGCCTGACAAGGCAGCACTGCTTAAGCCATTGACGCCGGTAACAATAACACCATTTAACATACTACCATCACCTTCTAATTCATTAAATTGTCGTAATTGTATGCCAGAAATAAATGGAATCACCTCGGTTTCTTTAATTTTATTCGGATCTGCAACAGTAGCCGTTAAATGCAATATTTTATGATTGCGTAATACGGCCATCTTTAATTCTGTGCCTGGACGCATCATGCCGAGAGTATTGTGCAGCTGTACTGCCGAATGCATCGGCTCGTTATCGACTGACTCAATAATATCTTCGGTTTTTAATCCTGCTTTTTCTGCTGGAGATCCCGGCATCACTTGTGATACCAGTGTGCCATTGTTTTGCCGCAGGTTTAATACCTCTGCTAAGTCTGCCCCGATATTCTGTGCGATAACACCGAGCATGCCGCGTTCTACTTTGCCGTATTTTAGGAGTTGTTGAACTACGCTTTTTACCATGTTGCTTGGAATTGCAAAGCCAATACCGGCACTGGCATCGGTCGGTGCTAGTATTGCTGTGTTGAGGCCAATCAAATGACCGTCTAAATCAACCAGTGCGCCACCAGAGTTGCCAGGATTGATGGATGCATCTGTTTGAATAAAGCTTTGAAAGCCCTCGATTTTGGGTGTGCTGCGATTGAGTGCTGAAATCACACCTGATGTGACAGTTTGATCTAGGCCGAATGGGCTACCAATTGCAGCAACGAAATTACCCACCTTTAATTGGTCTGAATTGCCAAATTGGATTTGCTTCAAGTCGTCGGCTTTAATTTGAATGATAGCAATGTCAAAACCATCGTCTTTACCAATCAAGCGTGCACGAAAACGTCGGCCATCTTTTAGAGTGACGATCATTACTTTTGCATGGTTGACCACGTGTGCATTGGTGACGATGAGGCCGTGTTGTGCGTTGATGATAACTCCGGAGCCAACGCCTAACATTTTGGAGGGTAGTTTTTTTAAATCTTTGTAAGGAATAGGTATATCACCGAAGGAGATATCTTTTTCAACCGCAACATTGACAATGGCGGGGGTGATTTGCGTTAACATGGGCGCTAAACTTGGCATAGACTGCTTATCGATGCTGCTGGGAATGTGTGCCATCGATGTGAGCGGTAAGCAT
>JAHZIV010000104.1 GCA_022601255.1 Gammaproteobacteria bacterium | reverse complement strand
TGTGTCGTATGGCACTTACTGATTGCTGATTCCACCACTGGTTCTTGACCATGATCTATCGAGGCAACAGTAAATAAACGTAATGCATCGACAGCATAACCGTATCCCGCGATGCGCGCCAATGCCTCTTCTATGCCACCAAAATTTCCAATAAACGTATTAAATTGCCTGCGGATACGCGCGTAAGCCCCAGTCGCCAGCATAAACTTCTTACCACCACCTGTAACCATAGACGGTAGTGAAATACTACGCCCCGCAGCAAGACACTCCATCAACATACGCCAGCCTTGGCCCGCCATGTCTACACCACCGATGATCCACTCAGCAGGAATAACAACATCACGCCCCTGAGTCGGACCATTAGGGAACGCACTGCGTAATGGCAAATGACGTCGACCCGTAACAACTCCCGGTGTATCAGCAGGTATTAATGCGCAGGTAATTCCCAACTCATCTTTATCTCCTAAAAGATGATCCGGATCAAATAGCTTAAACGCCAACCCTAACAATGTTGCGATGGGTGCTAACGTAATATAACGCTTATCCCAATTCAGGCGAATCTTTAACACCTCTTTACCATTTTCTCTTTCTTTAAAAATCACGCCATGATCTGTAATAGAACCCGCATCAGAACCAGCAACAGGACTCGTTAAGGCAAAACAAGGAACCTCTTCTCCCTTCGCTAAACGGGGTAAATAATATTGTTTCTGCTCATCGCTTCCGTAACGCAATAATAGTTCTGCCGGTCCTAATGAATTAGGCACACTCACCACTGTAGCAACAGCTGAACACGCACTCGATAATTTCGCAATAACTTCCGAATGCATAACGGCAGAGAATCCCTTGCCACCATATTGTTTGGGAATAATCATACCAAACAATCCTTGATTACGAATGAAATCAAAAACAGGCTGTGGAATTTCTAACGTACGACTAATCTCCCAACCATCAATCATTTCACACAACTGTTGAATGGGGCCGTCAAGAAACGCTTGCTCAGACTCACTCAATTGTGGTCCTGCAATATCCGCAAACTTATGCCAATCTGGCATACCACTGAATAACTCACCAGTCCAACCCACGGTTCCTGCTGTCAATGCTTCTCGTTCCGTTGGCGACATATGCGGCATTGCCTTGATATAACGATACATAATAATGCGTGAAAACAGATGACGCCGAATCGGCTTAACACATAGAGGAATAAAAATAAGCAGAAAGATCAGCCAAATAATGATCGTTTGATACGAATTGAAGTGGCTCAGAAACGACAGGAACAGCAATATAACAGCAAAAGCAATGCCCACAACAGACATCGATGCGCGGTGATAGCTGAGCACACCCAACACCAGCACAAAAAGTATAATCCATCCAAATGTCAGCACAATTGTTCCTTAATTATTTTACTGCTATACCAAGTCATTATTTTAACTGTAAAAATGAATTTTATCCAGTTTCCACGGTTTGATAAAAACGTCCGGTTTTGAGACGAGGTTAATCGCAAAATCGATGAAAAAGCGGAGTGTACACAGAAGTACATGAGCATTTTGAAGAGGTTTTGCGTTTAAGATCGGCCAAAAATGGGCGTTTCTCCTCTTATCCTCAGGTCCTGCAAAGCTGGGCATGATACTGTTATCGGTAGACAATAATGCCGCTTATCAACAAATGGCTGGCACTTCACCGCATCCTTCTCCGTCATGATAATAATCACGTCATCCGCAATATCAATATCTGCATGAGTAAAATGATGATGATCTGGAAAAACATGCATGCTAAATTCAAAACCCATACTACGCAGACTGTCAAAAAATCGCTTCGGGTTACCAATCCCACAGACTGCATGAATTTTCCGTTGCATAATATCTTGCGGCATTAGCAACAAGGTAGGGTCTTCAACCTGATAAATTGCACCAGGCACAAACTGCATTGAATGCTCGCCCTGCCTTGCAACACCGCCATTACAAATGATGTATTTAACTGACTGCAAACGCTCCAAGGGTTCGCGCAAGGGCCCGGCTGGCAAACAAAAACCATTACCAAAGCGTCGCTCACCATCTACCACTGCAATCTCAAGATCACGGCTCAATGCATAATGCTGCAGGCCATCATCACTGATCACAACATCACATGGAAACTGACGTAATAACATCTCAACAGCTGCCACTCGATCCGGACCAACCACCATAGGGCACTGCGTTTTTTTGGCTATTAATACAGGTTCATCGCCCACCCACTTGGGGTTCGAGTGAGGTGTTACCACCTGCGGCCAGGACGTTGCCTTACCCCGATAACCTCGGCTCACCAAGCCCGGGAAATAACCTTGTTCCCGCAGTTGATTTGCCAACATAATCACTAACGGTGTTTTACCGACACCACCTACTGTCACGTTCCCCACAACAATCACAGGCACCGAAAACTTTCTAACAGGTTTTAAGTGTTGATAATAACAACGTCGCAACCAAACGATGAAACGATATAATAATGAAACAGGATACAACAAAAATGCAACAAAAGACCTTCTCTTATACCAAACTCTATTCAGCATGAGCTGACTGCCCCTGCTTATCAAATTGCATATAATATAATTCACTGTAAGCACCGCCTTGTGCGAGCAGGCCCTCGTGTGTTCCGCGCTCGATAATAGCACCATCATCCAACACTAAAATCATATCGGCATTCTGAATTGTCGATAATCGATGCGCAATCACAAGTGTTGTGCGGTCACGCATGAGCTCATCTAATGCAAGCTGAAAACTTCTTTCCGAATGCGTATCTAATGCCGAGGTCGCTTCATCCAAAATTAAAATAGGCGCATTTTTCAAGAGCGCTCTTGCGATAGCAATACGCTGACACTGACCTCCTGATAACAAGACACCATTCTCACCCACCAAGGTATCAATACCCTCAGGCAACTTCTCAATAAACTCCATTGCATAGGCAGCCTCAGCAACCTTTAAAATATCCTCACGCGACACGCTTTCATGCACACCATAGGCAATATTATTCGCCATCGTATCATCAAACAGCATCGTCTGCTGTGACACCAATGCCAACTGTTCACGTAAATTTGCCAGACGATAATCATTGATAGGCACGCCATCGATAGTGATTTCACCTTCGCCCACCTCATAAAGACGCGACAATAAATTAATAATAGTGGTCTTACCCGAGCCCGATTTACCCACCAGCGCATAGGTTTGACCCGGCTGAATTGTAAAATTAATATCGCGCAACACTGCTTTATCGCTTTGCTGATATTGAAAACCTACCTGTTTATATTCGACCAAGCCTTTCACTCGATCACATTGATATTCACCTTGATCAATCTCCTCATGCTCATCCATAATGCCAAAAACACTATCCGCAGCCGCTAAACCTTGTTGGATTTCATTATTCATACTGGTTAAACGACGAATGGGGCGAATAATACTGAGCATACCAGCCATGACCACACCAAAACTACCTGCCGTAATATTCATCGAGGGCAGTGTTGCGATAAAGATAACGCCGGCTAGTGGAATGGCCAATAGCATCTGAACCGATGCACTACCGACACTATTGGTGACCACTATTTTTAATGAACGATGACGATTCTTGTTGGCCTCACGGTTAAACTTTTTGCTTTCATGCTTGGATCCGCCAAAAATGCGAATAATTTTAAAATATCGAATCCCCTCATCAGCCACTCGAGTAATGTCCGCCATGGAGTCCTGAACAGATTTACTCAGACCACGCATGCGAAAACTACAATATTTCGCCACCACATAAATAAGCGGCATAATAAATACAAAAACCGTCAATAGCTTCCAATCAGCCAAAAACATGACAACCAATAAGCCGATGACAAGTGACACATCTCGTATTGCATAAATAAGCGTATTTGAACCTGCCGATGACACCTGGGTGATATTGTAGAGTAATAACGACAACATGATGCCCGAGTTGTGGGAATCATAAAAACTCGCCGGCAGCTTTAGCATTTTCGAGAAAATATCACAACGCATGTCGCGAACAACATTAGCCTGAGCACGACTGATAAAATAATTAGATGAAAAGCCGGCAATGCCTCGGCATAAGAATATTCCCACCAATATTAACGGCAACGTATGAATGAAATGCACATCTCGATCAACCAAACCCTTATTCACCAAGGGCTGAATTAACCACGTCAACAACGAATCGGCGCCCGATAAAGCCATGGTACCCAATACGCCAATAATTAACAAGAT
>JAHZIV010000103.1 GCA_022601255.1 Gammaproteobacteria bacterium | reverse complement strand
GAATACGTTCCGCAAGAAGAAGCTAAGATCTCGATTATGGATCGTGGCTTCTTGTTCGGAGATGGTGTCTATGAAGTTATTCCGGTGTATCGCGGCAACTTGTTCGGCTTTGAAGAACATATTACGCGCCTTAATCAGAGCCTTAACTGCATTCACATCAAACCTTTTATGGATCAAGAAGAGTGGCGTACCGTTTGCAAGACGTTACTCAAAAAAAACAACGTCAGCAAAGATGGCGTGTCACACGATATTTATTTGCAAATTACTCGTGGTACCGATACAACTCGCTCACACGCAATACCGCATGACATAAAACCAACGGTCGTTGCCTTCTGCACAGAGGCGCGCTCAAAATCAAAAGAAGAAGCCAGCCAAGGTTTTAGTGCCATTACACTCGATGACACAAGACGCAAAGAAAACTATATTAAAGCGATTGCATTATTACCCAACATATTACTGTACGAGCAAGCACGGCGAGAAAATGCTTTGGAAGCTATCTTGATTCGCAACAATAAAGTGCTAGAAGGCACCAGCAGTAATTTATTCATGACAAAAGATGGAATCCTTTACACACCACTTTTAACTGGCGATATTCTCGAGGGTGTCACACGACGCCTGATACTTGAGATTGCTAAAGAGCATGATATACCTTTTAAAGAAACCGATATCGACAGAGACATGTTAAGAAATGCTGATGAAATCTGGGTGACCGGATCGAGCAAAGAGATCTGCCCTATTATCGAGCTTGACAAAAACTCTGTTGGCACTGGAAAAGTCGGCCCTTTATGGCATAAGATGCGCGATCTATACGATGCAAAAAAACAAGCGTTACTGCAAGGAGAATAAAATGACTAAGACGAATGGCCACAATGTCGAGGAACACTCCTCGCCGATTGAATTTCCCTGCGACTTTATTATTAAGGTAATGGGAAAAACAGAGGAGGGTTTTGAAAAGCTGGTATTAGATATCATTCAAAAAGAATTTCCAGACATCAAGACAGACGATATTAAGAAACGCCCCAGCAAAGAGAAAAATTACATTGCGCTGACAGTCACCGTCTATGCCGAATCAAAAGAGCAACTAGATCGTGTTTATAAAGATTTAAGCGCCTGCCCTGATGTGCTGATGGCGCTTTAAGACACCGCGCATAAAAAAGCCGAGCAATGGCTCGGCTAAGTAGCATTAAGCAATTAAATTAGAACAAGTAGTAAATACCGACCTTGCCATCAACGCCAAAACAAATATAGTTTTTGTTATTGGCATCATGTAAAAATGAAAAAGGTTGTGTATTAGCAAAAATTGCAATGTGTCGCGATGCCGCATACTCTAAACCAATATAAGGCCCAAGACCCCAAGCCGTCGATCTTCCAGCGACCGAGCCACTCTTGAAAACCGTAAAACCCGACAAACCATAGGTTAAATCAAGTTTAGATACTAGACCGTTGCGCACACCACCCTCAGCAGAAATACCAAACGCTGTATGATCACCCGTGAATGCTTTCGCTCCTACTTTTAAATCAAAGCTAGGCGCTGAATATATAAAAAGTGGCGTGACAGCTCCGCCCAAGCTGGAGTCTAAACTCACACCAAAGCCGATCTGACTGCCATCATAGCTATTATTATCACTAGAGCCACTGCCATTATCAGGACTGCCTGCAAACGCAAATGTTGCGCTGCTCAAAAAAATAACAGTCGCAATCAATTTCACAAACCTCTTAAACATTTCATCCTCCTTCAAAATCCATGAAAGGCACTAGCCTACACCAATCAATTGGTCAGTACAATACCGTCAAAAAGTACACCTTTGCAAAAAAGTTGCTGTACCAGCCAGGTTGCTGGATAATCGTTACCATGACGGCCAAAAGTAAAATAATATCTGCTCATATAGCACTACTGGTAACTTGCATACTCTGGTCATCCGCATTTGTGGGGATCCGCAAAACCGTCGAATATTATTCACCGGAAAACCTCGCACTATTACGCTATCTAATCGCCTCACTCGCGATGTTCGCCCTCTATTTTTTTAAGTCGCGTAAAAATACCGTGCGCCTAAAAGACATTCCCGCATTAATACTATTAGGCATCATCGGCTTTAGTATTTATAACATCACACTAAACATTGGCGAAATAAAAATAAGCTCTGCCATTGCAAGCTTTATCATGGGCCAAATACCTGTTATCTCAACCTTATTAGCCATGCTGCTATTTAAAGAAAAGATTCATAAATACGGCATTATTGGCCTTAGCATTTGTGTTTTTGGCATTGCGATCATTGCAATCAACAGTGTTGAGCACCTACATCTTGGTATCAGCACAC
Source organism: Gammaproteobacteria bacterium (assembly GCA_022601255.1). Classification (GTDB taxonomy): domain Bacteria; phylum Pseudomonadota; class Gammaproteobacteria; order Coxiellales; family Coxiellaceae; genus JAHZIV01. The sequence goes on along the minus strand of JAHZIV010000103.1, from coordinate 1,027 downwards.
TTTATATATTGATTGCCACCATTTGTGGCGCGATCTTTTCAACGCTACAAAAGCCGCTGCTAAAACGCATCGACCCCTATCAACTAGCCGCGTGGGCAATCTGGGGTGGTACTATCTTTATGCTTTTTTGGATGCCGGGTCTTATTAAACAGATCAAACACATTCCATTTAACATTACACTCTGGGTGGCTTACTTAGGCATCTTTCCCGGTGCTGTCGGCTATGCTGCCTGGAGTTATGGCATTGCCCATCTACCCATTAGTAAAGCCGTGAGCTATCTCTATGCAATGCCTATTTTGGTGTTAATGATGGCGTGGGTGTTTTTACATGGTTGGCCAAATGCCATTTCACTGATCGGTGGATTGATTGCATTGAGCGGTCTCATCATCATCAATATCAAACCTAAACAAAAAGAATTAACTGCCCACTAATTGCTTTTCTAAATACTCTTCATAGGTGCCGTGATAGTCATGAATATCATCGTGCATAATCTCAATCACACGTGTTGCAACTGAAGACACGAATTCACGATCATGACTCACAAAAATAACCGTACCTTCATATTTCTCAAGCGCCGTATTCAACGCCTCAATCGATTCCATATCCAAGTGATTGGTAGGCTCATCCAGCAATAAAACATTGGGTTTTTCCAGTGTAAATCGGGCAAATAGCACACGTGCTTGCTCACCTCCAGACAATGCATTTAAAGGCTTCTTTATATCATCTCCGGAAAACAACATACGTCCCAAGGCTCCTCGAACAACCTGCTCATCATCTTCTGGTTTTTTAAATTGATACAGATACTCAAATAACGTTTGATCCGATTTAAATGTTTCCGAGTGATCTTGCGCATAATAACCAACACTTGCTTGCTCTGAAAATTTTATTTTTGCGTTATCATTATCCGCTGCCAACTCACCTACTAAGCAACGCATCATTGTTGTTTTACCAATTCCCGTTGCACCAATAATTGCTACTTTTTCTTTTGCTGAGATAATAAAACCAACATCTTTAAAAATATTCTGAT
>JAHZIV010000102.1 GCA_022601255.1 Gammaproteobacteria bacterium | reverse complement strand
TGCATTCTCTACAGCCGACTTATGTTTTTATTTATTCATAAAAAATTAAAGAAAAATAACCATAGCTCAAAGAAAGTTTTAAAAAACACAACTGCTTCGCGCTGGCTACTAAAAATATTGCTACATCTCCTAGCTATATCTGCCGCCTTACCAGGAGGGTATATTACCTATATAAATCTGTTTGATTATATTGGAAACTGGTCCGTGATTTTTGCTTTTTCTGCCTTTGCTTCTCTAACAGCTTGTGATGTCTGGGCGGCTGAAAACCTGATAAATACCTTGTATATTCAATCTACGATTATTGCAGGCTTTTTTCCTTCCCATGTTTCTAGCGAAGCACTACAACGCAGTAGGCTCATGCGAAAATGCACAACGATAAAAAATAACAAGCAATATATGGAGCTTGTAACTGCGAAAACTGAATTTGATTTAGAACATTTAGCATTATTTTTTCAACTGAATAAAGAAGAGAAAACGCAGCGGAACCTTCTCTACAAAATGACCGTATTTATTTGTCTCATAGGATTTAGTATTGGATTTATATCAGCCTACCCTTTTTACCATTTTAGCTACAAAGGCGCAAATACATTCTTTTCAAAGATTGGCGTTGACAACACTAAGGACCTCAATAATATAAGTGCTTTTTTTGGAGTCCTGTCTGTGCTTTTTAAGGGGTCACTATTAAGCTTTGCTACTGCAAACAAGCTGGGGGCTTTTATTACTTCTATCACAAACCACTCGCCGGACGGGTCAAAAGCACATATACCAACATCCCGCGGCAATAGTTTTCTCTATGGTTATGGCCTTTTCTGTTCCTTAACAGGAGGGCTTGCATTAGCCTATATGACAAAGGAATCTGCAGATTATAATTCACAGGTAAACTGGTTTCTAATCATCTGTTCCTTCATTGGCGCAGCCTTTGGCAAAGTCTGGGCAATAAAAGGCGTACTCGATGAACGATTAAAATCAAATGAAGAACTCACCTATGAAAGAAACATGCAAAGGCTCTACAGCAACATACCTAATATAAAAACCGAAACACTGAAAGACACAAAGAACCACGGCGAATCTCTCAGCGAGATTGTCGTGTCATGTCGATAAACGCTAAAGATTGAAGCTCGACAAAAATAATTTATCAGGAACACTCGGGTTTAATCTAGTTAACAGAACCTCTAAACATGGAACGCTCACTTGCCATAAGGCAGGCGGCACCTTAATCTAGAGACTATCAACAAAGACGGAATCAATCATACCTCTTTTGATTCCGTCTTACCTTTTTAGGAGCAATAATCGTGAATAAAATACAACGCGTCAGCCGTTATTTTAAATGGTTATTCCAACTTATATTCATCGCCATGCTATTCTTTTATCTATGGTACTGGACAAATTTCATTATTTTTAATGCCTGGCCACTGCAAACTACACTACATTACTTCAACTCAATGACATGGCTATCCGCCATTCCTTATTCATTAGACATGAAAACAAGACTACTGTGCTCCTTGGTAAGCTTAATTCCTTTAATTGTAAATTTAATTATTGTTTATCTGCTGATTCGTTTGTTCGCACTGTACCAACAGGGAAAGATTTTCACATTATCTTGATTGTCAGCCCGGTGATATTTTAGAGTTTCAGACAGAATAATGAAACTCACCCTACTGCATTGCTCCATCTAGAGTAAGCTTTCCCTGTCGAGGAGAAGAAATTGCGTTAAACACCGCCTCTTTACTTCTTCCCGTACTCACGAGAAAACCAGCAACATGTGCATAGAATTTTTTTAACGCGTCACAGTAGATAGATGGGTTGTCAAAGCCAGAGTCCGAATACCTGTGCACAATGTTACCGCCAGTACAGACATGCTGCCAACAACATTCTTGACAATCATTTGGCAAATATTGCTGAGCTTCCTTAATTTGATGGAAAACGGGCATTTTTTCTAAAAATTCCTCAAGGCTCGTACTAACCACATTTGCCTGGCCATTAAACATTTTGGGGTTTGTTACTCTAAGCTCATCAACCGGAGATAAATCACCATTTGATGAGATCGTAATTAAAGGTATTTCATCTTCCATCGCGGGGCCAGTACCGTAGATCGAAGAAAATCCTCCGCAGAAAGAATGTAATGTTGAATTTAAATATCGCACATTTATATTTGGATCATCATCCTTTGCCCATTCGTCGAAGAGATCACATAAAAACTTACCATAATCTTCTACATTAGCTAATTTTCCATGCATATAAGTTATATCAGGCAACAAAAAATCCATATGAGTTTGATTAAGGTCATCAATAAAGTGGCGATAAATTTTAGCAGCATCAAAGTTTGTATTTATAACGCCTAGTATACCAACGCCGCCCATTTCTTTTATATCTCGGTGGCCAGAAGTATATAAAAGTTTTTCAACCACTCTGTCGTATGTTCCCCTTCCTAAATGATCAACTCTGTACTTATCATGATATTCTTTTGGACCATCTATACTAATTCCAACCCCAATACGATGCTTACAGAAAAGTTCAATCCAATCTGAATCGATAAGCATACCATTCGTCTGTAATGTAAAACTCAATTTCGTTACGGGTGATAATTTATCATAAAAGTAACTACACATAGCATCTAGCTGATGCTTTTTCTGCATCAATGGTTCACCGCCATGCAAACCAATCGATATTTCAGCAATACCTTGACTGACACAAGCGTCATGTAAAAATTGTCCAATATTTTTGATAACAGCATCCGATATATAGATGGGATGATCCTGATAACTATCATCTCCTCCATGAAAAAAATAACAATAGCTACAATTGATATTACATCTTTCTACTGTTTTTAACACAACACCTAGTTTTTTATCGATACTCATTATGCATATTCAGCAGGCTGCGGGTTAGGCCGCCTAAATTGATAGTTCTGTTGATTATAGAATTCAAAGTAACGTGGGCTGGGTCTTGGCGGAACTTCTCCACCCCCAACCCCTGCGGCATCGATATCTACTTGACGTGGAACCTCTCCCATGAGTTCTGCATGCGTTCCTTTATCAATATCATCTACACTATAGCCATTCCCATCACCGTGGTTTTCATTTAACATCAGTATCTCATCGGCACCTTGAACGGAACGCAAATCATGTGAAATAATCAAAAGTGTTGCTTGCGTGTCTCTGATCGCTTCATTGAACGCTGTAATAAATTCATGTGCGGTGTTTGGATCCAAACCAGCAATGGATTCATCCAAAATATAGAGACCTGGACGCTTTAACATCACTCGTGCAATCCCTAATCGTTGTGCTTCTCCTCCAGAAACTTTGCCTCCCTTCATGCTAAAATCTAAATTACCTCCTCTTCTAGCAACAAAATTTGACAACCGAACCTGCCGAATAACATGATTTAAATGTGCCTGATCTGGTTGATGTCTTTCACCATAACTTAAGTTATAACGCAATGTCGCATCATCCATACCATTGCGGGTAAATATAGTTACCTTTTGAGGCACCGTCCCAATATTATAAATAATCTCTTCTTTAGCATCGATGGCAGTATTTTCTGGGTCTGTTACTGTTACTGCACCAGTAACGGGCCTATACAATTTAGTCAATAGCTTTGTTATCGTTGACTTACCCGATCCACTAGCGCCTACAAGTGCCACCATTTTTCCTGGAGCCAACCTAAAACTCAATTGATTGAGTATAATAGGGCCATCATCTGTATAACGGAATGTTACATCATCAAAATGAACACCTATTTGATTATGGGCATGAACCTCATCATCAGGTCTACCAAGCTCAACAGTATCCATATAGGGTTCAAAACGTTCAAAATGTGGCTGGCTTCTTCTAAAGGAAGAAACAGCATCTGCTATTTGCATCAATGGGTACATAAACATTAGCAAATAAGTATTCATTAAGATAAAGTCTTCGGGCGTGATGCGTTTACTACTATCAAGAACATCCGTTCCAGTCTTCAATGTTACAAGCAATAGTGCTACACCAAGCAACACAGACTGTGCAACTTGAATATTATTTTCTACGTTCTGTTCTTCTTTATATCGTTTTACATAATTCTTCTGAACATTGCTATACTTACCCGCCTCATGCTTTTCACTAGCCGCATACTTTATTGCTTCAATGCCTCTATATGATTCACTCAGTTGACCTATCTTGACATTTTCGGCATCAATTTTTTCACCTTCAGCCTTCTCTTGATATCCATTCACACCATATGACACTGCGGAATAAACCAACCAAAGAGCCACCCCACCACCAGTCACCGCTGGATCAAATACATTTTTTGCAAATGCTATAATGAGAATTGCCCATAGCTCAAGTGTTAAAAATGTATAATCCAAAATACCTGAAAATTGCTGATTAACTGCGTAGTAGGCTGATGAGGTGATATTGATCTTGGTATCAACATCATTCTCACGCTTATCATGGAAAGTCATATCCCTACTCAACATATTTTCCGCAGTTCTCTGACTCAACACCTCTGCTGCGCTTGTCGTTGCATACCCAATTAATTTTGACCCTAGAATTCTTGTAACTTCAGTAACGGTCCACAAAACTGCATACCCAATCAAAAACCCTGTCACACGCTCTTCATCATCTACCCTAAAACAGTCTTTAGTGTTATCAATTCTACTAAAATCATCAGTTATTCCTTCCAGCAATAAAAAAGTACCTGCTCGAGATATAACAGTTGCTACTTTAATGAATACCCCCGTCCAGAAAATAAAAGCGCTACCACTCGAATCAATGGCATTATATCCACGTGAAATATTTTTTACATAGTTCGCCATATCTTATTTAGGGCTTAAATTTTTCAGCTGGACGATTTTCAGCAGTCTTACTAAAATTAAGATGATTTCCGTGATCTCTGTTATGAAATACCGTTCCAGGCGATCCCTCTGAAGTAATAGTATCAACAATTGCCGATGGTCCTGGATCACGCTGACTATCCTCAAGCGCTTCCTCAAATTGTTTAAAACCTGCAGCCATAACTTATCTCCTTTAAATTATTCTAGTATTGCAAAATATACACCCTTCTATTAAAAAAAACAAATTCGTAGTTACCCATATCTTCCGAAATAGGTGTCAGGCCGTTGTTCATTTTTTAAGTGAAGCATGAACAACGTGACCGGCATCACAAACAAGCGGCACACGGTCACGCTGCCAAGGCGGCACACCCTGCTGCTGAAACCAATTCTTCAAAGAATGCGTTTGACCATTCCATCGAATTTTCTCACCGCCACGACGAAAACGCACCACCACATCAGTGATATTTTCTTTTTCAGCATGCAACACCCCAAGCTCAAAGGGCAATTGTAAGTCTTGCTGCATGTCCCAAGTAACTTCCCAATTAGGATCAATCGGCTCTAGTGGCTGCAAACAATATAGATATTCACGATAACGGCGAAATTCACGCGCAACACACAATACTTTTGGATCAGCATCTTCTCGCGCCAATACACAACAATTTATAATTTCATGCAACTGCTTTTCACTTGGCATCGAAACACTTAAGCTCTGCAACCAATAACGCATTACATTAAAACGGCGCTTCTCATCTAACAACATTAAAGCTGGAATATGAATTTTTTCTGCATCCGCCGATAGTGATAAAAAATCCTGCTCTGCTAACTTTTCTATTACATTTTGTGCATCAGCACAATGCTGCGCAGATCTCGAAATAGAACTCATCGCCCCCGGCCAACGCTGCTGCAATAATGGCAACAACTCATGACGTACAAAATTACGATCAAAACGCAAATCTTGATTACTACTGTCTTCAATCCATTGCAATTGATGTGCTGCAGCATAAGCTTCAATTTGCTCACGAGTCACTGATAATAACGGCCGCAAACATTCACCATCAGAAAACTCTTTCATTACCGGCATCGCTGATAATCCTTTGACACCTGCACCGCGCATGAGTTGCAATAGCAGCGTTTCAGCCTGATCATTTTGATTATGGCCCGTTAATAAACAACATTCCGATGACATTAGCTCTGCAATCTTTGCATAACGCGCATCACGTGCTATCGCTTCGACACTGTCGCCTTTTTGTATTTTTAAATTAAGTTTAAAGCAGGTCAATGGGATATCGAGTGCATCACAAACAGTCTGACAATGTTGCTGCCATTGCAATGCATCTGCTTGCAAACCATGATTCACATGCACCGCAGACAACTGCCATTCGGGATGCTCTTGCCGCAGCGCAGCCATACAGTGTAACAATACATGCGAATCAACACCGCCGCTGTACGCTACTATAAAACGTGTCGACTGTGTATGATGAAGAATCTTACTGGCAATGAAATTAGTCTTCAGGTTTTCCAAAACTCAACCACTTCTGATAACGCTTTTCTAATAAATCTTCGATTGATAACTGTTGCAGCGTCTTTAAATTTGACATTAAATGTTTTTTTAATGTCTGTGTCATCTCATCTGGATTGCGATGCGCACCACCCAATGGTTCTGGAATCACATCATCTATCAAACCAAATGACTTTAATTTATCAGCCGTTAAATTTAGCGCCTCAGCCGCCTCACCCGCTTTTGCAGCAGTCTTCCATAAAATAGAAGCACAGCCCTCAGGTGAAATCACTGAGTAATAGGCATATTGCAACATCAGAGTGCGATCACCAACACCAATACCCAACGCACCTCCTGAGCAACCCTCTCCAATAACGGTTGCAATAACCGGCGTCTTTAATTCTGACATCTCAAATAAATTACGTGCAATGGCTTCACTCTGATTATGTTCTTCAGCGGTAATACCAGGGTATGCTCCCGGCGTATCTAAAAAAGTAAATACAGGCAAATGAAAACGTTCCGCCAACTTCATCAAGCGTAGCGCCTTGCGAAAACCCTCGGGTGATGCCATCCCAAAATTACGCTCCACCTTATCCTTAGTCGAACGTCCCTTCTGATGACCCAGCACCATCACCGGCTCGCCATCGAGCCTTGCCATGCCACCAATCATCGCATTCGCCTTACCGAAGTGACGATCACCCTGCATTTCTTCAAAATCAGTAAAAATAGACTGGATATAATCTAAGGTATACGGGCGCAACGGGTGACGCGCCAGTTGCACAATCTGCTGCGCGGTTAAATTAGCAAAAATAGTGCGCGTGAGCTCCTGACTCTTCTGCTGAAGCCGGCCTACTTCCTCACTAAGATTGAGGTCCTGCCCCGTGCCCACACGACGCAGCTCATCAATCTTTTCTTCCAGCTCCGCAATGGGCTGTTCAAAATCTAAATAATCTAAGTTCATGTGTGCAAAAATAACATGATACGCTACCCCACGGCAACAGGGATGTGCTAGTATGCGCGCCATGGCACTACTTTCATTCAAATGGGCCGCATCGCTGGTCATTTTATCGACCAGCATGATGGCAGCACTCGCGTCCCTGCACATTGCGAATAAATATCAAAGGCTGCTCAGCCTCAGTGATGCCTTTGCTAACGGAATTTTTATCGGCGCGGCACTCTTCCACTTGCTGCCAGATGCCGTTGACAGCTTCCAACATAATGCCTCTTTTTCACCCTATTTTGACGCAACACTCATCGCCTGCGTCAGTTTTATCGTACTGCTTCTCACCGAAAAACTCAGCCTGCTATTTGATGAAAGCAAACATCTTGTTGTGGGCCTTTGGTTAATTATTATCACATTATCCATCCATGCCTTCGTCACCGGATTTGCATTGGGCCTGATGAACAGCCCATCTTTGTTTTCTATCCTCTTAATTGCTATTTTGGTGCATAAAAGTTTCGAGATTTTTGCACTGGTTATCAACATCGCTAAACGCAGTCAATCGCAGATTTTCTCAAAACTGATTACTTTTATATTCACACTGGTGACACCTGCAGGCATTATGCTTGGCAGTTATAACGATGCCTTTCTGACTAACCATGCCGATATGCAACTCAGTGCCATCTTTAATGCCATTGCCGCTGGAACGTTCTTTTTTATCGGCATGAGTCATCGCTCACATGATCACGGCGTGCTTGCAGATAGCCACCATCAATACACCAATGTCATTGCTTCTATTGTTGGCGTTATCGTCATGGCTGTCTTGGCTATCTGGGTTTAACCTGTACGTCTCGTCAGTTTACAACGGTTTAATCACCTTCTTACACCATTAAACAGCTATTCAAATCTTTACTTTAAAGTTAAATAAATGTACGATTCATCAAGAGTAAATTCATTCAATAAAAGAAGATGTACATGAGCAAAGAACGGATCATAGCCTTAGCTAAAACAGTCATGCAAGAGAAGCAGCCTTTTGAAATGCTACAAGCAGTTGCAGGTATTATTCTGCATGCACCTCATGATCTTCAAGCAGAAATTTTTAACATCCTCTTTGACAACATGGCCTGCGCAGTGGGTGTCGATGCTTGTCTAGCAGATCTAGAACGTAAGGTTTTACACCATAAAAACAGCAGAGATAATGATAACGCTTTAGCAACCAGTTGGATTATTATCTTATTCCATTACCTGTCAGCCAAACATCGCAAGAAATACTTTACAACCGAACAACTCCACAAATTATTTAAACTCAATATGCTTATCCACACTCTGATGGAAGGTGCTATTGAAACACTTCTACCTGAAGAAAGAAAAAGACTCCATGCTATTACAATTTGCGTACTACATTGTACAATTTCACAAATAAATCACCTCTCCGTTATCATTAAGGTAAAACGATTATCAAGTCTCAATGATGACCTGCAAATAAAATTTATTGGCGATGTAACACAATGGTTATGCCATGTGCAACAACGCTACTATATCGGTGACAGAGATCATTTATTAGCACCACATGAAACAAAACAACATTTTCAATTACCGCTTGAAAACTGCACCTGTAGTTTTACTCAAGCATGGCATGCATATGACATTGCCTCACTGTTTCCACTTTATGTAGAAAGGCATTACGTCCCAACTACCACTAAAATAACTGCTGCAAAAGGCAGCGTATTGATAGCAGCAGAATTACAGCTAGAAATACCCTTAGCCACGCTACGCACTTCCTTAAGGAGATGCGAATTCGCCAGACTTAGTCAACAAGAACTTGAGTGGAAGAAAAATGCAAATGCGATGATGTCTATCATCCAAATATACCGAGCCATGTTACACACTAAAGGCAAAAAACCCAGCGCTATCTGCCAGTATGATGGAATTTTATGGGGAATCATGCCTCAGTTAAATATCAAGAATATGCTTCCCGATATTATTGAGCGAATAATTCTTGAGTTTTCTCAGATAAAAATTTTCGGCATGGAACAAGAAATATTATTGCTTAGAGCAATGCTTACAAGAGCACAGCAAAAACTTCATGCAGTTTCAAATAAGGCAGCTGTACCCCGTAAAAAACCCGCCCAAACAAGACAGTTAAAAAAAACCCGCGGCAACCCTAAACCTACACTAGAACTTAAACCCAAAATCAAGGCCACAAGCCCCCCTCAACCAAAAGCCAAACCTAAGGCAGCAGATAAACCAAAACCTTCTCCAGTAGCTGAACCCAAAACAGCATATAAACCTATAGCTGCGCCTAAAGACAAAGACGCGCCTCATCCTGATGAGATACGTTGTGATAATATCGAGATTATCAAGAAGAGTCTTATACTTTTTGATTGTATTTCATTGCACACCACCAAACATAGACAATCTGTCGACTTTATCATTGATAAATCTGATGCCCGTAAAATGCTAGGCGCATTTCTAGCAAGAAAAGAGTTAGACTTTGCAGACACAGGCATACCTCGTGCAGTAATGGTAGAGAAATTTATTCAAAGTATTACTGAGTATTATGCTAAATTATTCTCGCTTGAGATCAATAGTGTTCACTATCCTGATATATTATCCATTCGCTTCGAGACATTATCTAAAGTTTATAAAAAACTTCCTCGTAGCAAAGATTTAGATGATTATATTACTAAAAGTATCATAGCGGCAGGTGCTTACTCAACACTACACCCTAGAAAAGCAGTGGCAAAAGCAGCTCCAAAATATGAAATCAGAGACTCCCAACTCTATGAACTCGATATACCTGACACCCTAAGCACACATTCTGATACCGAGCCCGATGAAGAAGAAGTAACAGTTGAAGCTGGAGCGAAAGCTATTACTATGGAAAGGCTCCCAAAGAGCGCGATATCGATATCTTTTTGCGACAAAGCGTTAAGAATAACTCCAATGTTCTTGCGCTGCTACCAAGAATTAATGGCACTGTTCAGACCTTTACTGACAGAACACCCTTATTTGCAAATCAATATCAAAGGTGGATTTGTTACACAAACTCTTTTTACCATACTGCGCCCCCACCACTACCCGATGGAACAAGTACCCTGTGATATTGACCTGGAGATAATGGGCGCCTCACGTGAGGAATTTTTTCGACTGGCCTCAGAATTCAAACTACAGCAATATGGATTGGTGCCATCACCTGATGTTGCTAGCTTATGCCAGATCACTGGTTATCCTTTTAGCGGATCAATGAAACATCTGTGCATTGATATAAGCTGCAACGAAAAACTTGAACCGCCAAGCCCTGCTGAACAAGATTTTATTCACAGCGATATTCGTTGCCCCTTATTGCCCGACACATCTGTAATATCTTTTGACTTCTTATCAGAAAAAGCAAAAAGATATTTCAGTCATGGTTTAAAATTCATCATGGCATCAGGTATCAGCCTACAAAAAACATTTAAAGATGATAAGGCTCGAGTGCTACGTGCCATGCATTTAATCTCTGCACATGGGTTCCAACTAGCAGAGCCCAAAAAATCTATCAGCTTGTGTGTGCATCGGTTATTTGATTTTAAAAATGAAGCCGGCGATCGCGATCTGTTTCTACGAAAAGTAATTCAGTATTCACAACATTCTCCCGAAACTGCCATTCACTTTTGGTATCTCGTGAAAGATTTTGGCTTCTTCGCTAAATTAGCAGGGATACATTATGACGACTCACAAATAATACCCTATGCGTTCTATCAGCAATATATCTCTGAGCGCATTATTAACCCAATGCATCAGGACAACAAGCGATTCGATTTTAACGAGCTCAGCATGACATGTAGAACCATTTGGCTAGAATATTGCAGGAATGTCCCGCGGTATGATCAAAGTTGTGTGCTAGTGCCTGTGTACTCACCTATGCTTTGGCATCCAGCTGGCACTGATGATCGCGGAAGATCCTCACACGGTCAACCGTCTACATGTTGTTCGCAGTTCGGGCATTTCTGATCGTCTGATTGCTGATTTGGCGTCAATGGTGCGCGACATGCATAACATTGGCGCGTATTGGTTTCTTGTAAATTAGTATCTAGGGCAACACGTTTATCAAATACAAAGCACTCTCCCTCATAATGCTCGCCGCCGCACTTTTCAAAATAATTTAAGATACCACCATCCAATTGGTAGACTTGCTTAAAGCCTTTTCGCAACATAATCTCTGATGCTTTCTCACAACGAATTCCCCCAGTGCAGAACGTCACGATTGGCATTTCTTTTGCTGACTCGGGCAACAAATCAATCGCATCGGGGAATTGACGAAAGTTTTCAATATTCAAATCCATCGCATCTTCAAAGGTACCCAACTCAACTTCATAGTCATTACGGGTATCTAATATAATCATGTCCTTACCCTGCTCATACCATTGCTGTAATTGCTCTGGCGGCAAATGAGGTGCCGTATGTTTTTCCGGTTGAATATCTGCATGACCCATTGAAATAATTTCTTTTTTAATACGCACCAACATGCGCGTGAAAGGCTTGTCATTTGAAATGCTTTCCTTATAAGGAAGCCCCAAAAACTCAGGATAAGTCTCCAAAAACGCGCGGTACTGTGGCCATATCTCAGGCTCTGCCGCTAAAAATAAGTTAATGCCTTCGGTACTCAATAGAATAGTGCCTTTCATATTGAATGATTTCGCCTTTTCGAGCAACTCCGACTTTAACTCAGGTAATCGCTCCTCAGCTAAATGTACAAATTTATATGCGCTAATATTAATGATGGTTACTTCACTCATAACATACCTCTATTCTTCTCGATGAAATAAATGCGCAGCTGTTTGCGCTGTTGGGTAGATATGCATGACACGCACATCCACATGCTCCGGTCGGGTGACACAATATAATACTGCATCCGCAATGTCTTCTGCCATCAAGGGTGAAGCACTTTCATAAACAGCTTCTGCGCGCTTTGTATCACCTGCAAAACGCACATTTGAAAAATTGGTTTTTACCAAGCCTGGATCAATTTCCGTCACGCGAATCTTTGATCCATGCACATCCATCTTAATGCCATCGGATAAGGCGCGTACCGCAAACTTTGTAGCGCAATAAACACTACCACCAGAATACACCTGATATCCCGAAATTGAACCGAGATTCACAATATGGCCATGATTGCGCTTTAACATATTCTGCATGACATATTGTGTTACGTACAACAAACCTTTTACGTTTACATCGATCATTGTATCTAAGTCTTCTAATCTGACATCCTGCACCTTATCCAAACCCAATGCCAAACCCGCATTATTGATTAATATATCTATATCACACCAATGATCGGGTAATGCTGCAAAAGCCTTGGCAACGGCTTCTTTGTCACTGATATCCAACACCATGAGATAGGTCTCGGTATTTTCTAATTGCTGCTGCAATTGCTCGAGGCGTTCTTTATTGCGTGCACATAAAATAATGCGCGCACCGGCCGCTGCAAACATCTCTACACAGGCCCTACCAATGCCATTCGATGCGCCGGTGATTAAAACGGTTTTTTGATGGCAATCGTAACTCATAAGAAGGTTGTTCCTCTAAAATGGGGCAGTATAGCGCAAAATGATGGGCAAGAAAACATCAATTCGACCCCTGTCTTTATGGTTAATAATGGTACAGTCAGAGATTTTATCAATGTTGATATAGCAGATCTCTCACAGTTTATGCTGAATCCACAGGCTTTCCAAGAATCATCCAATCCATTACTATAGGTAAACACATAAAGGGATGAGCGCTATTATGTTTTCGGATCTACCTGCAGAACTGCAAAAAAAAGTTGAAAAGTACCTACTTACTGATAACTTCCGTGCTGCCAAAGCGATACACGATGCCTGGCTTGATGAGCTTAAAAAGTGCGCAACTCAAACGGGGCCCCAACAGCTGACAATTGCTGAAGCTGTTTCTTCATGATAACCTAGTATTTTCGCCAATCTGACAAGGACGCTCAGCATGTTTAACATGTTAACTCGGATACTAAAATACAGTGTTTATATGCTTATTGCCATCGGGCTATCAGGGTGTGCACGTCAACTCAGCAATCCGGGTGTTGATCCTTACGAAAACATGAACCGCGCCATTTATGGCTTCAATCAATTTATCGATAAAATCGCGCTAAAACCTGCGGCACAAACCTATAACTTTATTGTTCCTCCCCCACTGCAAATGGGTATTTCCAATGCATTTGATAACATCGGTGAGATCCGCACCTTTGCGAATGATGTACTGCAAGGGAGGTTTAAGTATGCATGGTCTGATATTTGGCGCTTTGCCATCAACTCTACCATTGGTGTAGGCGGTCTATTTGATGTTGCCTCACACATGGGGATTCCGAAACACTATGAAGACTTCGGCATGACGCTGGCTTACTGGGAGGGTGGCAGGCCATCGCCATACTTAGTATTGCCTATTCTGGGCCCCAATACATTCCGCTCTGGCTTTGGTAAAATTGCAGACTTTTATTCCGCACCTTGGCCTTACTTGAAAGATCAAACCATCAGTTATATTGCTTATGCGACTTACATTCTGAACGTGCGCAGTAATTTATTACCAGCAGACAAATTAATTAATACTTCATTTGACCCTTATATTTTCGTGCGAAATGCTTATTTGCAAAAACGTAATCGCATGATTAGACTGAATGAAGACCTGGATAAAAATATTGATGTTATAAAAGAAGATAATGGCACCCTATCGCCAAAAGATTACGGCGCAACGAATGATAGCTCAAGTGATGCGAATAGTGATATTTATGTCGATGATGCCGTTGCCAATGCGCCTGTTGATGGCCTGAATGAATCTGCAAAAAAACCGCCCGCTGATAATACAAAAGAAACCAAGAAAACTGAGAAATCAAAAAAACACTAGATGCTAAATATTATTTTATTTGAACCTGAAATTCCGCCTAACACGGGCAATATCATTCGCCTATGCGCCAACAGTGGTGCAACATTACATCTCATTGAGCCATTGGGTTTTGACTTGGGTGAGAAACAATGCCGTCGTGCAGGGCTGGATTATCACGAGTGGTCCAGTGTTAAGGTTTATAAAAATTACCGCGCTTGCATGGATAACATGATGCCAGATCGTGTTTTTGCTTGTACTACAAAAGCCAAGCAGCATTATGATGCGCCCGATTACCAAGATAATGATGCTTTTATATTTGGACCTGAAACAAGAGGGCTACCAGATGAGATTTTACAGACTTACCCCAACTCACAGAAAATTAGAATTCCGATGAAGCCTCATAGTCGTAGTTTGAATTTATCTAATGCTACCGCCATCATCCTCTACGAAGCCTGGCGACAACTGTTGTTTTCATGAGCCCTCGTTAATGTCTGTCCATCTATGGGGAATTTTGAATGATAACGCTCGCTATGCTGCTCATGTATGATCGTATACACTGCGCTGCTCGCTCACATTATCATCCAAACTACCCACATAGCTGAACAGCAGACCTTGCCAGCACATCTGCATTCTAATATGAGCCCTCGTTAATGTCTGTCCATCTATGGGGCGTGTAAAGATAAGGCAAACAAAAGGTGAATCTTCTATCGTCTTTTTACGGAAGTAAAGCGCAAGGATTTACATCAAATCCAATAAACGCTACAGTATAACAATCTTAGCCAAAAGGAGAGGCGCAGTGGCAATATTTAATATGATACGTGATGCACAAGGCAACATCACTAAAATCAAAACCAAACTAACCGGCAAACAATTACTGTCTACCTCAAATCTAAACAAAGACAATGGCTTTACCAATGATGAGCGCAAAACCTTTAAACTAACAGGTAAATTGCCCGACGCTGTAGAAACCATTGAAGAACAAGCTTCACGCCTCTATCAGCAATATTCAGAAAATGATTCCAACCTTAAAAAAAATATCTACCTCAACCAAGTTTTTGAGAGAAATAGAACCTTATTCTACTACCTCGTAGGTCAACACCTAGAAGAAATGCTACCGATTGTGTATACACCTACAATTGGAGAAGCCGTTGAAAAATTTAGTTTAGAATTACGCGACAGACACGGTCTATTCATCAGCTATGACAATAAAGATAATATCGAAGAGATACTGGATAACTATAAAAATCATGGCATTGATTTAATTCTCGTAACAGATGGTGAAGGCGTACTAGGCATTGGCGATCAAGGTATTGGCGGAATGGATATTGCTATCGGTAAACTGATGGTTTATACCCTATGTGCTGGCGTCAATCCTCACCGCGTATTACCCATTCAACTCGATGTCGGCACGAACAATGAAAAATTACTCAATGATCCCATGTATCTCGGTATGCGCAAAAAACGCATCACAGGCAAAGCGTATAATGACTTCGTCGATACCTTTGTTGAAACTGTCATGAAAAAATTTCCAAACATCTACCTGCATTGGGAAGACTTTGGCCGCTCAAATGCACGCAGCAACCTAGAACGTTGGCGCCCAAAACTACTCACCTTTAACGATGACATGCAAGGCACCGGTGCAACCTCACTTGCCTGCGGTCTGTCAGCAGTAGCAGCCAAAAATGAAACACTCAAAGAACAACGGATTGTATTCTTTGGTGCAGGTACCGCAGGCTGCGGTATCGCCGATCAATATTGTGCCGCCATGATCAATCAAGGACTCAGCAAGGAAGAGGCCTGCTCACGTATTTATTTGATCGATCGCCCAGGACTGCTAGTGGAAGACATGAAAGAAGTGCAAAGCTTCCAAGCACCTTATGCTAAATCACGCAAAGAAATAGATGCATGGAAAATGAAAGATCCCCATGCCATCAGTCTACTCGATACCATTAAACACTCAAAAGCAACTATATTAGTAGGCTGCTCGGGTGTGCACGGGGCATTTAGTGATGCCGTGATTAAAGCAATGGCAGACAATGCACAGCACCCGATTATCTTTCCATTATCGAATCCCACCTCACTGTCTGAGGCAGAACCCAAAACAATTCTTGAACTCACCGAAGGTCGTGCCATTGTAGCAACAGGCAGCCCATTTGATGATGTGAACATCAACGGGCGTAATATCCGCATATCACAAAGCAATAATGCATTTGTCTTTCCGGGTCTTGGCCTTGGAGCAATGGCAGTAAAAGCAAAACACATGACAGACAATATGATTCATGCGGCGTGTGAAGCCTTAAGTGAATTATCACCTGCGCGCAAAGATAAATCTGCGCCGGTATTACCTGACATTAACAATGCACGCGAAGTTAGTCTACACATTGCCCGAGCAGTTGCACAGCAAGCCATCGATGACGGGGAAGCACAAGCGTGTGATGTTGAGCTCGCAATACAACAGATACACTGGCAAGCACAATACTATCCCTATGAAAAAGAATAATATCAAGCATGTATTGTATAATTTAAATTTAAGGTGCAGGTCTCATATTGCTCTGTGACTCTCTCTGTTTTAGCTCTCCTTTTTGGCGCCGACCAAATAAAGCCTCCATCCAAGAGTTTTGCTTGAGTGTTGGTGCTGGTCTAGGCAGCACCACTCCTCCTAGCATCGCAGTCAAGCGCCCCTCCTGCAACTGTCGTAAACCTATGCGAGAACGCAGTTTCTGTTTTGACTCATAGGACAACTCAGAAATCGGTAACGCCACCTGCCGACGCTGTTCTGCAAACGTTCTCTCACAACGCCCCTCAAAAAACTCAGGCGGATTACCCGAGCTAAGATATATAAATTCATTGTTGAGTGAACAACCATCCAAATCCTCTCCATTTAAATGAGGATTCAATACCTCTTCAAATGAACCCTGCACGGATTTCATGTTTGCTTCATCATGCACAACAGCAACACCCTGCGCTGCTGCTTCAATAAGCAATTCTTTCTGTGTATCTAATAACATACTAGGGTCAATCAACGCCACTCTTCGACCCAGCACGTGCATCGCCGCACGTAAAAAATCACTCTTACCAATATTAGACGGACCCAATAACTCAAGCTGTCGGATCACCTGCTTATTTAATTTATGACGATTATTAAAATCAATTGCCGCCACTAAGTGATTCAACAAAGTCCAAGCACGCTGATATTCTTCCACAAAAACATACTTCGACCCATCACCCCAACACACATCATTCGGCAATGGCATTAACTCAAACGATTCGGGTTTTAACTCTTCAAGCTGATCTTCAGATACCAAGGTCGATGCAAACAAGTAACCAATCGATTTTGCCAATTCCAATGGATCAACTCCAGGCGCCCTCTCATAAGCTGCCGCAAAACTTAATGCTATCGTTTCCAATTCACGTGGCGAGATAACTGGTTTACCCGGCTGACTTGCTAAACAACAATGATACAACCGCATCCAATACAATCCAATATCGACTTTAGCCACATCGGATAATGATGTTTTATTTAAAATCGGCAGCACACTATTCTCATACAATACCGACAATGGAATCGAATCAAACATAATGACTTCAGCACTATTTAAAACCTGACAGTCGTCACTTCGGGAACCAAAATCAGCAGGATTCGCCGCAAACACAATTTTACCCTTGGGGAAAAATGGCCTTCGGTTTATCCAAATACATGGCTTCGGTTGCTGCATATCCATCAGTATTTCTAGTGCCGCCTGCTCACGCAAATTTGCCTCATCGACAAATAATATTGCATTCTCGTCATCGTATTTTAAGAAGTCACCTAAGCGCTTTAAGCCCCAAAAAACTCTGTAATCACGCCGCTCATCGAGCTGGTGCATAAACGTAGTTTTCCCCGCACCGGTTGTACCCACCAGCACAGCCACATTAGACTTTTTAAATGCGCCCTCTAAAGCGATTCTACAGTTATCATAGCGCTCATCCGTAAGCGTTCCTGCATACACTAACTCATGGCGCTGTGGCAGCACTGGTAAAACGAGTCTTTGACTATAAAGCAAGGCATTATTAACAGGCGTACGATGATGCAATTGAGTGGTCACATAGGGGTAATATGGCACATCACAATCCGTAATCAGTGTTACAGTACCTTTAACTGCATGCCGAACACCATTGATGATAATGTAAGGATCTGGTATTCCAATAATAGTTGCCAAAAATTGCGATACTTCCTCAGTAAGCGTGCCCACCAATCGAACATGGCCGCCTTCCAGTAAAGCACTAATAATATTCCCCTTAAGAATTTCACATCGATCCACCTTGCATTCATCTAAATTGATACGACCAGTAAACTCAAAGAAAATATGATGAATACCTTGACCCGTCACCGTTTGCGGCGGCAACTCGCCGTCACCTGTTGCTAACTGTCGAATGCTAGCCGCAATATTATCCGTTTTAATAACCTCTTTAACCTGGGCATATGCCATTCGATCGACTGCAGGTTTTGATGTGATCGCTGATGAATCGATAGTGTGTGGTAGTGTCACAGACGGCGCTAATGATAATGACACACTCACTTTAAACCGTAAGGCCGTATCCAATAACAATGCCCATTCTGCCTCACTCAGTGTGTGAGATACAAACAACTTAACATGACGGCCTTGATACTCTTCAAACACACCAGGCGCTGAGAATAACTGTCCTTCAACAATGCGATTCTCTCCCACAAAATGACAGAGTTGCTCACTATTAATAACCCATTCACGCTCTACTTCAGCTCGGTCTTGTTGAAGCACACTTGCACGCTTACTCCACAGCACTTGATCAGCGACTACTTGTGCAATCGTCACAGAGACTTTATCCCACTCCATACCTTTAAAATAAAATTTATGTTGATTTTGCAATAAAGTTTTTATTCGATCGAATTCTAGATCATCAATCGGGGGATTAATGATCTGAATGTCACAAGGACGGCCCGCTTTTAAATCATTAAATAATGCCGTAGCCTCAAAAATAAAACCTTTGTCAGTGAGTCTCCATGCACCAAATAAATAACGCTCCCAATCGACAGAGCTATAAAGATCAACACGATGTTGAATAGGTCTGGCTTTATCAGGGTCTGATGGCTTCGTGACAGGGCGATCAAACTGTGTGACTGGACAAGGGTGGTCAATATCATGCCGTGTAGTAAAGTCAGCACTCCGATATGCATGAATGGAATCTACATTCTGCAAACTCATACAACGCAAACCATCACTGACGCCGACTTTCTGATATTGCTGATGATTATCAAGCAGTCCTAAATATTTAGCCACCTCTTCGGGCTTAAAATGATCCCAGTTAATAATGAGCGTACGCCATTTTTTTGCTCTTAAAAAGTCAGCAAATGGGCCACTAGGTTTTTTAGCCACACTGCCTAAAAAAGATGATTGCTCAGCATCCACAGCTTCAGCTAGCAACAAGTGATCAACCAAACACTGCATATCATTGGGACTGTTTACAAAATACGTGCAATGTTGTTGCCGATCAAATTCAGACAATAAGAATTCCGCTGCCTGCTGTGTTGCATCTGCAGAATTAAAGGTCCAGCATTGCTTTAATGCTGCCTGACCCTTAATCTGATTGAGCCAACGCATAGACTCACTCAATGCCGGCGCTGCAGCAAGTCCTGGCTCAGATTTCTTTTCTGAACTTGTCGTGCCCACATCTTCTCTTCGCTCTGCGGGGGCTGCACCTGCCTTGGCAGGCTCTGTATATTGGTGCGGCTGCGTGGGCATTGATAGCTGGCACTGATCATACAATTCTTTTAATGTTTTCCTAGGCGGCTTTACTTCTTCATAATCTGCTGCATATCCGCCTAAATCAGTTAATACATCATCTTCCCCCTCAACCATTGCATGTATAGTATTAGCGACGTAACGCATTTTCTTTCCAGCTGGGTTCTTGGTCTTATCTAGCAGACAAGCCAAACTCCGTTCAGCACAAGCACCCACTTTGTATTTTTGCATTAGCAATGTTTTTTCTGTTATTGTCATTCCTGGCCTCTCGGCAAGCTCAGCCTCATAAGCTGCCAATGCGTGCTCGTAGGCTGGATCACGATGATCTGGATAGTCACTAGAGTCTACTGTTTGAACGTATGCCACTTTTGGCGAAGCAATCACATAGCGTAGTTCACACTCTGATTCTGATCTTAAATAATATTGTTTGCGCTTGGGGCAATAATAAAAGGTTGGCTTAATTTCTGGCTCCAATACTGCAATGCAATCATCCATTGCTGTTCGAGTACTCAATGGTTGCTCGCCGGGCCTCACCTTGAAATGCACCTCATAATAATGGCAATCACCATGCTGACGACGATGTTTTGCCATCTTAACTAACATATCGCCCTCAGATTGACAGTAAGGTACGACTGGTAAAATTTCAGCGCCATCCGGTATTCGATTTTTTGGAAAAATAATATCTTGATCATTAATAATAAGATCTTTTAAATAGTGGACATCAGAACGCCATAAACGTATATCAACTGGTGGGGCATCACTATCGAGTGGAATCACTGCATGCCTGGGATTATCCACACGCAGTATTTCTTTTGGTTTCGGTGGCTGCTTACGTGCTACCGCATATGAAGGTGACGCTGAAGCGGGGCCTCCGTTTATACCGTGCCCCCCACCAATATTCTTAACGAAGCCCATTTCATTAGAGCGGCCTGCAGTAGCATGTCTAGTATTTTCAGGGGATTTATAGGAAATTTTATCTTCCTTCAGAGCAGGCGCACATGCTTGTATGCATGCACCAATTCTGCGCCAATCTGGCGTATCTGGCAACGTCAGCTCATCCAGATTCGTTAACCTTACATTTGACTCTGATAATAGATTCCAGTCACAACCCACTGCTGCAACTTCATCAAATGCAATATTATCAATAGAAATACAATCAATCTTAGAGGCGCTCAACAGGATGGTAAGCAATAACCGTTTTAAAATAGGTGCATAACACCTACCGCTGAAAACAAATAAACTCAAATGAGTCAGCGCCACTTCAGGATAACTTTGAAACCCTTTAAGACACTCACGCCCATCAAGATCAGTAAATTTGATACACATTTCCTCAAGTTGTGGTGCATTAGAAACAACCTGCCAAAAAACATGAAAGTCCATTGTCGTCCTAAGTAAAAAAAGTTTATCTAGCTGCAACAATGGGAATTTTAATTCATCGTCTTCATACAAAAAATCTGAAGGTATTCTTGAATATCTTATATTAAGATACCTTACTGCGGGAACACGCCGCAAAATGGTCACAAGATCTTGCCATCGAGTACACACGTTTGACACCGCAATTTCATCTGGCCCATCCCTTCCTTTCAATGGACAATTACCAACATAGAAATCTTTAGCTGAGAACACCACATTCGTGATTTTTGGCAAACGTACCAAACCAAATGAAGGCATCAGGTCTGATGCTGAAGAATCACGTGAAGTATGACAATGAAATGTCTTGACAGAGACTCTCTTGAAATCGGGTAGCAGCCCAGTAGGGTATGCAAATTCAGTGCGATCAATAAGTTTCAAGAATCCGGGGTCAATAGTAATGTCATAGCGACGACCTTTATCCAGCAAATGATTGTAAACATGCGCGATAACTTTCCCATTTAATACACCTTGAGCTAGCTTTACTTTACCAACTCCATCCTCTACACCTACCGCACAATCCTGAGACTGCTTTAAATAAACAATAGAAAATTTATCGGGAGATTTTTCAATATCCAATATGGGGTTGGTATTACTCATGATAAATTCCGTTAATACAGCTTGCAAACCATTAAACCCCATATGACATAAATATACCTTTCTTGGCGACCCAACATATTGTAATAATTTTTGTATCGACGCTGAAGGTAAAGACACCTCACCATACTGAGGGTCGTTTTGAATAGTAATAGACTCTAAGACATGACTCACACCAATATCCGTAACATCTGTTATTATGATTTTTTCACCCGCTTCATCTAAATCTTTTTTATCCATTCTTACATTGACTGTAAGTTCACGTAGCATGTGCATGCTGGGCAATAGATTCAATAAATCATTAAAACGATGATTACTTATTGCAATGTGTAAATACTCTATTTGTGAGATTGATCGCATTCGCAATAAATGCTCTATGCCACTGTCACAGAAATGAAGCGTCACTCTGGACGGTGAGTACTGATCCAGAAATATTTTATGAGCTAATTTATCTGGCACAGTACTACCAAGTTTAATTGATCTTAGCGCTTTAAAGTCATATCCAGCAGCATCACCTTTACCTATACCACCAATATCGACACAAACTGAATCTGGTGGGCAATCAGGATCAAAAATTAATCGTCTTAATTTACTCGAACATTTTAATATTGTATCAACATCTACTCCACTCAGGTATGTATGCTGAACATCAAATACGACTAACTCACTAAAACTTTCATCCATCAAATGATCAAAATAAATGTAATCCAAACGTTGATAATGACCCGCCCCCAAATCAACGCCATTAAGTCTAAACGACTGTAATACTTTAGCATTAACTACAAGCGTCTTGGTCCAGATTGTGGGTAGGTATGCAGTATCAAATGTAATTTCACTCAGATGCTGGAAGGCTGTGTCTGTTAAGGCACCCATATAAAACTTTTCAAATGGTCTCTCCAAACCAATTACTTTCAAAAACTGCAATGTATCAGCACATCCTCGTACTATTTCAGCCACTGTTTTTGTCATCAAGGTACTTCTTTTACTCGGATGTAACCGACAATTAAATTCTGATAGATGCGGCAAATTAATACGCGTCATCACATCTAACAAAACTATACTTCTTTCCATATAGTAGTCATTTCTACTTGAGATAATATTCAGCGATCGCAACGGTAAATTATTTGCTAAAAGTTCCTGAAGATAATTCTCCTTTGGGGAGTCATCTATGCTGAACGTTAATGACGTGAGCCCGGTGATTGATGTAATAGCCTTTCTATTAGCAGCAGAAAAACCAGTTTCATCTCCATCATCTTCAATACACACCAAATCTAAATGTCGTACCGGTAGTAAATCAAATGGCAAATCCTCTCCCCTGCAACGCACCTCCGAGAGTTCAGGGTTATATCTTCGTAGCGTTTCAAGCAACCGTCGGTCTTTAGCAACAATTTCTATTAACTCAGTAAGATCCAATAGATCTCGACATAACATTGATCTAGAGAGTCTCTCATCACGTCTAAAAGTACCTCCAAAATAACGCCCCACATAATAATGCCTAGTGGCTAACAAAAATCGTGTCACTGAGTAGTTGAGTTCTTGATACAATGCTGGTGGGATGCCATTGCTTTTCATTAACCGTTGCAATGTGTCAGACTCCATCAACGGCATTAGTTGAAACTCAGCATCATCATCAACATCCTCAATAGGACAAGCCTCTATATACTGCGCCATCGAATGAACAAGCTTAAGCGTAGGTGCCGCACCATCAACACCCCAATCAATAGCGTATAGTTCAAACCCTGCCTTAAGAAGGTTATCGAGTAAATCCATTACCTCTGACAATTTTTTATAAATACGAATATCGTCATTGAGGACCAGTATTTTACGTACGGGGTTGTCATGAATTGAACCGGTTCGCATCAATGCGCTTCTAAACAACGGTGTCGCTTTCTTTATACTGGGATCGAGTGCAAACGCCCCTGTACCCTTCGGACTATTCCTTTTGATCACCTCTTGGCTGGGCTGGAGTAATAGTGTGGTAATTCGATTAAAGATCTCTTGCTCAAACTCTGTTAGAGCATCATCGTCTTTACCCAAAAATAATTCTCTTAAATATGCTAGGATCATGATATTTTTTTAACTGTACGCAACGTACGCTTCAAAACCTGTCGTGATTTAATTGTCTGCAGGTTATCATGTTATGAGTTGTTTTTAAACAAAAAAGGTGAGTCGCTGAATGGATTGCCTTATTCCGCATTTAGTGCGGAATCCATATCAAGATTCAGACTTAGGCGCACGCTCGAGCAGCCCCTCAACAGCCTTATTAGCGGGATAATTTTCAAAAAGCACCTTGTAGACCTGACCTACGATGGGCATCTCAACTTGTTGCTTCTGTGATAATTGATAAATCTGTCGCGTATTTTCATAACCTTCTACCGTCTGACCCACTGACTCCATCGCTTGCGCCACCGTCTTACCCTCACCCAAAGCCAAACCAAATCGGCGGTTACGCGACTGGTTATCCGTACAGGTTAAAATAGTATCGCCCACACCCGCTAGACTCATCAGTGTTTTTGCATCAGCACCCATCTGGTGGCACAAACGCCCTACTTCCACGAGACCACGCGTGATCATCGCAGCGCGCGTATTAGCACCGTAATGCAAACCATCCGCGATACCAACAGCAATCGCCAAGACATTTTTCACAACACCGCACAGCTCAACACCGACGATGTCGTCATTCTTATAAACACGAAACACACTATTATGAAAGCGTTGAATTAAATCATTTAGAAATGCATCGTCGTTACCCGCCAAGCTCACAGCCGTTGGCATGCCATGCGCCACTTCCATAGCAAAACTCGGACCCGACAAAACAGCATAAACCGCATCGCTGCCGATTACCTGCTCCACCACTTGGTCCAACCTTAAGCCAGTTTCAGGGTCTAAACCTTTACTGCCCCACACAAGACGTATCTTGCTAACATCAACACGTTGCTTAATCTCCAGCAACACACTGCGAAAACCAACACTGGGTACTACAATTAGAATATCTTG
>JAHZIV010000101.1 GCA_022601255.1 Gammaproteobacteria bacterium | reverse complement strand
TGGGATGTTTGGGGGAGGTGTTGGTGGTAATCGTGGTAAGCATAAATCTACTAGTGCAGCTGCAGGGCAGGCTAAGAGATTACGATGGGATGGCAATGATCCAGATGATGAATTAATTCGCAGACCGACGTCTTCAGGTAAAGGCCCATGAGAATTGATCCCCGTAACTCCTTTGAGGTGTTAGCAAAAAAAATTGCAGTATGTGATTGTGCTTATAAAATGTTTTCGCCTGAAGATCTAGAACACTTTTTTGCAATGCTGAATAAGCCTGGGCATGAGCGTCCATTTCCAAAGGTGGCATCGCACCGTGATATATTACTTGCTGGTGAAGTAATTGTTGATAAACGCAACCCAAGTAGAATTTTAAGGAAAACTGTCTACTTTAAGGCGGATTATTGTGATGACCCGAGGGAGGAAAGTTTTGTAAAACGGCATGAAATTTTGACTGAGTTTAATGCCGCTGGTGAGATTCTTGCATCATGGCGCCTTGATGAAAATGGCGTCTATCAGCAACGGGGTGTGAAAAAAGTGGGTGCATGGAAAACGAAACCTTTTTCTTCGAGCCTAGTGCCGCCAAGTGGTGGCGCTGTATTTTCTAAGCAGAACGACACGGGGCTTTTTTTAGATCCTGACTGTTTTGTTAAACCACCGATCACCTATAAATGTAATGTTGTCCATTTCAATCGGTTTGATACTACCTGGAGTCTCACGTATGGTGTACCCCCAAAATATCATCAATACCGTGTTAATCTCAATACGTTTAAGGTAGAGTTAATGGCAAAAGGGTTGCAAGGTGCGAGCGTAGAATATCATTCAGAGTTGGTAGGTCGTGCCCATTGTGGTGAAAAAAAGAAGCTTGTAGTGGGTGTCTATGTGCATCATGATTATGTTACTTCGCGTGTTGTCGGAATTCGCACGCAGCAAAAAACATTCAAGGAATTGGGTGCTCGTGTGCCCATCTTGGTTCATGTTGCAGATTGGGCTCAAAAACCAGAAGCAGAACGTCCTAATATTGCTTATCGTGAATATACGCCTACACAGCAGTGGCTCGATATCCTGACGATCACCTATCGGGCTCAATTTAAGGTTGCCGGTAAAGGTGGTGCTACCCCTGAAGCAGCACAGGCGATATTAGATGATCTTGATTTTAGTCTTTTTGATGCTGTGTTATTTGATGTTGATGCTGTATATACAGCATTGAATTCACCTGATGGTGCGTTATATGGGTTGGCTGATCTCGGCCAGAAATTGAGTTGCATTACTTATTTAGCTGTGAAGGCAAAAAGTAAGGGTAATAATGAATTGGAACAGAGTTTGGTAGGTGTTAATAATCGTTTATTAAAATATAATGCAAAAGAACTGGTGTCAAAAAGTCACCAGCGGGTAATTGATTTCCTCCTTCAAAGTATTAAAAAAGAAAGTTTTAAGCTTGCATCAAGCACAGCGACTGTATTAATACAGGAGCTTTCAGTGCAGGGACATCTTGATACTCCACCAACGGGTGAGAGTAATTCGATTCTATTTCACGCCTGCTTAAATGGCAGCTTGGATACTGTGAAGGCCATCGCTGCAATCAGTCTGTCGCCTGCTGTTGTGTTGAATACGCCTGTCATGATGGGTGGTTTTGAGTGGCTTCCTATTTATAGCGCTGCATGCAGGCACCAATGGCATGTCATCGATTATATTTTTGCTACCTTTTTAGAGTCTGATCCGCAGCAAGTACTCACGCAAGATCAACTGAGGCAGCTTGATGAGTGTTTGCAAGGTTATGATGATAAAGTGCAGTCTTTGAGTGATGCGCCCGCACAATATGAAAACATCAAAAAGTTTGTTGAGCAAAATAAAGAATATTATTATCCGGCATCTGCAATAGGAGCAAGCGACAAGGGTAAACGTGCAGCTGTGGATGCGGCAGAGCCTCTAGGAAAAGGCAAAAAGCCACGAAAAGAGATAAATAGCGATGGAGCGTCTGCTGCTGGTTCGGCTGTTTCATTTGCACCCTCAGCCTCGTTTTGGTCTCAAGAGTCTCCTGTATGTAGTGGGTTACCTCAGGCTGGTAGTGCTGCAGCACGGCAAGCTAAATAGCAGCATTGGCATCTGATGCCGGTTGTGGTATAAAGCTACGCTTAGATTTAAATAATAAAAACACACATGCACCGACACATTGTCTTGGGTGCCAAATGATCGAAAGATCAAGCGGTTAGATAATGGGGTGTGTGGAGGTTTAACCCGGAGATACAAAATGATAGAAGTAAATATGCGAGAATTGCTCGAGGCTGGTGTACATTTTGGACACCAAACGCGGTTCTGGAACCCTAAAATGGCCCCCTACATCTTTGGAGTGCGCCAAAAAATTCACATTATTAACCTAGAAGAAACGCTACCCATGTTTCGTCGTGCGCTGAAATATACCGGCCGCGTCGCTGCCAAAAAAGGGAAAGTGCTATTCGTGGGCACTAAGTTTGCAGCGCGTGACATCATGCGTGAAGAAGCGGTGCGTTGCGGCATGCCCTATGTTAACCATCGTTGGCTGGGCGGCATGTTGACGAACTACAAGACCATTCGTCAATCGATTAAACGCCTTAAAGAGCTTGAAGAGCTGGTTGCCAATCAAGACAAAATGTCGAAGCTGACCAAGAAAGAAGGTTTGACATTAATGCGTCAACTAGACAAGTTAAAGATCACGCTAGACGGTATAAAGAACATGGGCGGTTTGCCAGATGCCATTTTTGTCATTGACGTCGGTCAAGAAAAGATTGCCATTAAAGAAGCACGCTGCTTAGGTATTCCTGTGATTGGTATTGCTGATACCAATGCTGATCCAAGTGACATTGACTACTTGATTCCTGGTAACGACGATGCATTACGTTCAATTCGTTTTTACAGTAAGTTGATGGCTGATACCATCATCGAAGAGCGCGGCCTGCCTGTGCTTGAAGAAAAGAAGGAAAAGAAACCAGAAACCAGCAAGCCTGTAATGACTAAAAAGAAAGTGGTTGCTGCTAAAAAAGCAGAAACTGAAGAAGAGACTGATACGATTGCAGAAAGTGTCGCTGAGCCAGCAGAAGCAAGTGACGTTCAACCTAAAGTGAAAAAAGTTGCTAAAAAGAAAACGGTTGTGAAGAAAAAAGCAGATGCAGCAGAAGCGCCTGAGGCAAAGAAAAAAGTAGCGGCAAAGAAAAAGCCTGCTGCAAAGAAAAAAGCACCTGCTAAGAAAAAACCAGCCGCTAAAAAGAAAGCGCCTGCTAAGAAAAAAGTATGAGGAGATAGAGAATGACAATTACAGCAGCTATGGTTAAAGAGCTTCGCGAGCGCACAGGCGCTGGTATGATGGAGTGCAAGAAGGCGTTACAGGAAGTTAATGGAGATATGGAAGAAGCCATTACTGAGATGCGTAAACGTGGCCAGGCAAAAGCTGCTAAACGTGCTGGGAAGATCGCAGCCGAAGGTGCAATTGCACTGCAGATTAGCGACGATGTGAAGAAAGCATTTATGGTCGAAGTTAATAGTGAAACAGACTTTGTTGCACGTGATGAAAACTTTGTTGGCTTTATCGATAAGTTGGCAGGTATTGGCTTAGAGCAAGCGGTAGATTCTGCAGAAGCTTTGTTGGCATTGAGCAGTAGCGATGAGCAATTTGCGACGATAGAAGATGAACGCATGGGCCTTATTCATAAAATTGGTGAGAATATCAATGTGCGTCGTGCTGCATTACTAGAGTCAAACGGCTGTGTCGGAGCGTATAAACACGGCGCAAGAATTGGTGTGTTGGTGGCTATTGATACCGGTGATGCAGAGCTTGCAAGAGATTTAGCAATGCACATTGCGGCAATGAGCCCGCAAGCCATTGATGAAAGTGGTATGCCTGAGGCAGTTGTTGCCAAGGAACGTGAAATTTTTATTGCGCAAGCGAAAGAGTCAGGCAAACCTGATAACGTTATCGAAAAAATGGTAACAGGACGTATTGCAAAGTTTATGAAAGAGGCGTGTTTGTTAGGACAAACATTTGTTAAAAACCCTGATCAATTGATCAGTGCGCTGTTAAAAGAGAAAGGTGCCAAGGTATTATCATTCGTACGTTTTGAAGTCGGTGATGGCATAGAAAAAGAAACAGTTGATTTTGCTGAAGAGGTACGCGCACAAGTACAAGGGAGTGACTAAATGGCAGGAAAAAATCAGCCAATCTATAAACGTATTCTTCTAAAGATGAGTGGCGAAGCCTTAATGGGCAAAGGGCCTCATGCAATTGAGCCGGCAGTGCTCGATAGAATGACTGCCGAAATTGCCGAGATTCGCAGCCTGGGTATTGAAGTGGCCATTGTAATTGGAGGCGGTAATTTTTTTCGTGGTGAAGCACTGTCTAAAGCGGGCATCAACCGTATTACCGGTGACCATATGGGAATGTTGGCAACCTTGATGAACGCACTTGCTTTTCGTGATTCTTTTGAGCGTTCGAATCTTCCTGTTAGGGTGTTATCTGCAATTGAGATGGGTGGCGTGATCGATCGCTTCAACCTTCGCAAAGCGATTCATCACTTAGAGTCGGGTCGTGTTGTGATTTTTGCAGCAGGTACAGGCACACCACTTTTTACCACAGATTCAGCAGCCAGTTTGCGCGGTATTGAAATCGGTGCTGACGTCATTTTAAAGGCGACCAATGTTGATGGCGTCTACTCAGAAGACCCTGCTAAAAATCCTGATGCGAAACTCTACAAGCATTTGAAATTTTCAGAAGCGCTCGACAAAGAGTTAGCAGTGATGGATTTAGCCGCATTTTGTCAGGCGCGCGATCATGGGATGCCATTACGCGTATTTAATATCAATAATCCCGGTGCTTTATTGCGTGTTGTAACCGATGCAACAGAAGGTACGTTGGTAGACTAAGGAGTTATTATGCTTACAGATATTTTTCAAGATGCAAAACAGCGTATGGAAAAAAGCTTGGTTGCATTGGAATCAGACCTGACAAAGTTGCGTACGGGTCGCGCGCATCCAAGCTTGCTGGAACACATTAAAGTTGATTACTACGGTACACCAACACAGCTCAATCAAGTTGCTAACGTTGCAGTCGAAGATGCACGTACACTTTCTATTACACCTTGGGAAAAGACCATGGTGGCACCTATTGAGAAAGCCATTTTAACCTCTGATTTGGGTTTGAATCCTGCTACAGCAGGCACTATTATTCGAATTCCATTACCTCCTCTAACAGAGGAGCGTCGTAAGAGTCTAGTAAAAATGGTGCGCGAAGAAGCAGAGCGTACACGCGTATCGATACGTAATGTGCGTCGAGATGCAAATCAGTCGAGTAAGGATTTACTTAAAGATAAAGACATCAGTGAAGATGACGATCGCCGTGCACAGACTGACATACAAAAATTAACGGATGATTTTGTTAAAAAAGTAGATGCGATATGCAGCAACAAAGAAAAGGATTTGATGCAGGTTTAATGACTAACACGACCCAAACCCCACAACATATTGCTATCGTAATGGATGGCAATGGTCGTTGGGCAAAGCGTCGTGGCTTGCCGCGTATAATGGGGCACCGAGAAGGTGCAAAATCCGTTAGACGTGTAGTGGAGTGCTGTGTTAAGAAAAAAATTAAAGTGCTGACATTATTCGCGCTTAGTGTTGAAAATAAGCACTCACGTCCTGCACGTGAAGTAAAATTTTTATTATCATTCTTTTTAGAATCGTTACAGAAAAATACTACTGAGTTGCATCAAAACAAGGTGCGAGTTCGTGTCATTGGCAATCTGGCTGAACTCGATCAAAAACTGCTGCGCCAGATCAAGTCATCTGAACAATTAACGGCGCAAAATGACGGTCTAGAGTTGGTTATTGCTATTAATTATAGTGGCCGATGGGATTTGGCAAATGCAGCAAAACACATGGCGCATGATGTGCAATCAGGATTAATAGCAGCCTCGGAAATTGATGAATCCATGCTGGGTCATTATGTTCAGTTATCAAATTTACCAGAACCGGATTTATTAATTCGAACGGGTGGTGAGCAGCGCATTAGTAATTTTCTGCTTTGGCAGTTGGCTTATACAGAAATTTTCTTTACAGAAACTTATTGGCCCGATTTTGATGAGGCTGCCTTTGATCGTGCTATTGACTCTTATGCCAGAAGAGAGCGCCGCTTTGGTAAGACCGGCGAACAACTGCAAGAGGAACTTTGTGCTTAAATATCGCATATTAACAGCTATTGTGGCCTTGCCGCTGGTTATTTGGGGTGTGCTTGCATTACCTGCGCCTGCCTTTGCAATTATCATGGGTGCCGTTATCGCGCTGGCTGCTTGGGAGTGGAGTAGCTTTCTAAAATTTAATCATGTTAGTTTGCGTTGCCTGTACGTATTAGTTGTGGTGGCGGGATTGTATGCTTCGCTCTACGTGCTTGATATCATCGTCATCAGTGTTGGCTTATTAATTTGGATTTGGAGCTTTTTTGCGGTCTATCAGTTCAACAAGCATGCAGACGGTTTGCGAGCGGCGGGTGCTGAATACCCTATTGTGCGAATGGTGTTGGGTTTTTGTATATTGGTGTCCACGTGGGCTGGCATGATTGTGTTGCGTTGGCACTGGACAACGTATGAAGTGCCTTGGTTGCTGTTTGCCTTCATCATCGTTTGGATCACAGATACGGGGGCTTATTTTGCGGGACGTGTTTGGGGCAAGCAGAAATTGGCTGTTAACGTGAGTCCCAAAAAAACATGGCAAGGTGTTTGGGGCGGCCTTGTGAGTGGTTTTATAACGGCAGTAATACTTTCTTTTTGTGTGGATCTGTCATGGTTGTATAGAGTTTATTATTGGGGATTAAGTATTGTTGTTATTATTTTTTCTATTGTGGGCGACCTGACCATCAGTGTCTTTAAGCGACAGACACAACTGAAAGATAGTGGAAAACTGTTCCCGGGGCATGGCGGCATTTTAGATCGTCTTGACAGCATTGCACCGGCGGTTGTGATTTATGCATTTGGAATATTGCTTGTACTAAGATAGGTATCGATGGCGAAGTCAATTACAATTCTTGGAGCAACTGGCTCTATCGGTACGCAGACTTTAGATATCGTGCGGCAATACCCTGAACGTTATCGTGTTGAGGCTTTAACAGCACGCCGTAATGTTAAATCGCTGTTGCCACTGTGTATTGAGTTCACGCCGAAATATGCTTGTATGGTAGATTCATCTGCTGCTCAACAATTAGAGAAAGAGCTACAAGCACACCACATTAAGACAGAGGTGCTGTCTGGCAGTCAGGCATTAGAAGCACTTGCTAAGTCGAATAATTGTGAGTTGGTTATGGCGGCTATCGTGGGTGCTGCGGGACTGCCTTCAACCATTGCTGCTGTAGCCGCAGGTAAAACAGTTCTGCTTGCTAATAAAGAAGCGTTGGTGATGGCGGGCGAGTTGTTGATGCAATTACAGAAAACTTCTGGCGCAACCATACTGCCGATTGACAGTGAGCACAGCGCATTATTTCAATGCATGCCGCATGGTTTTTTACCAGGTGATCCGTGTCCGGAAACAATTAAAAGTATTGTGATCACAGCGTCTGGTGGACCCTTTTTAAAAACGCCAGTAAGTCAGCTAGCAAAAATGACACCAGAGCAAGCTGTTGCACATCCAAACTGGTCGATGGGCAAAAAAATTTCGGTTGATTCTGCGACGATGATGAATAAAGGTCTGGAGGTGATTGAAGGCTATTGGTTGTTTGGATTGCCGGCAGATCATATTGAAGTTGTGATTCATCCTCAGAGTATTGTTCACTCCATGGTGCGTTATCATGACGGCTCTTTATTGGCCCAGATGGGGTGCCCTGATATGC
Organism: Gammaproteobacteria bacterium; assembly: GCA_022601255.1. Lineage (GTDB taxonomy): Bacteria > Pseudomonadota > Gammaproteobacteria > Coxiellales > Coxiellaceae > JAHZIV01. The sequence continues at coordinate 5,161 of JAHZIV010000101.1, read as the reverse complement.
GAGTACCGATTGCTTATGCGCTTGGATGGCCCGATCGGTTGGCAACACCAGTGTTGCAGTTAGATTTTACGCAATCACAGTCTTGGCAATTTATGCCGGTAGATTATAAGCAATTTCCATGCCTGAGCCTGGCGTTTCAAGCGCTGCGTGAGGGTGGCGCTATGCCTGTTATTTTAAATGCGGCCAATGAGGTTGCAGTGGCGGCATTTTTAGAAAAAAGAATAAAATTTACACAGGTTGCTCAATTGATTGAAGATGCACTGAATCATTGTGCAAATTCAAGCGCAGTAACATTGCAGCAAATTCTGCATATCGATCAGCAAACACGGGACTATGTCGATAATGCTGTTACTGTTTAGTAATTGAAGACAGGCCCTTGATACTGCGTTATAATGCACGGCTTATAAAGAATAAAAGGATTCACTTTCATGAGATTGCTTAAACTCTTCACAGTTGCGTTACTGTTGATGATGGCATCGGTCACTGCATTTGCAGCAGGTTTCCGAATTAAAAATATTGAGATTAAGGGTCTTCAGCGCATCAGCAAGGGAACCGTGATCAGTTCTTTGCCAGTTCATATCGGAGAAACGTATTCCGACAGCAAGGGTGCTGATATTATCAAGACGCTTTATAAGACCGGCTGGTTTAAGCGTGTCACGTTACAGCGTGAAGGCGACACGTTAATTTTGAATCTAAGTGAGCAGCCAACTATCGCACTGATTCTTTTCAAGGGCATTAAAGCCATTCCAATTGATAAGCTAAAACCCGTTCTAAAGAAAATGGGCATTTCCGAAGGCAATGTTTATGATTCTTCTAAGTTAAAACAAATCATTCAGGGTTTGCAGCAAGAATATAATACCTTGGGTTACTATGCTGCGAACATTCGTTTGAAAGTTGTGAAGGAGCCGCGTAATACCGTGGCAATATACGTGTATGGTGATGAGGGAGCAATCGCGAAGGTGCGTCACATTACTATTGTAGGTAATAGCGCATTTAGCCGGGGCAAACTGTTAGACCAATTTCAATTAACGACACCTGGATTATTCACGCTTATTTCTCATCATGATCGTTATTCAGAGCAGCAACTTGATACGGATTTGCAAAATTTGCGGAACTTTTATTTAAACCATGGGTATTTGCAATTTCGTGTTGTTTCCAAAAATGTAAAGATCTCGGATGATAACAAGAGTGTTTACATTACAGTGACGGTATCGGAAGGTCCGATTTATTCTATATCGGGCATTGGTGTTAAGAGCGTTGCGGGAGATGCCGATAAAGTAAGACAGTTAATACCGTTTAAAAAAGGCCAGGTATTTTCTCGCCAACGAGTGTTGGTCGTGGATAGCGTGATCGCACATTACTATGCTGATCGTGGCTTTGCATTCCCGAACATTCAAGTTGTGCCAAAATTGAATAATGCCAATCACACTGTGTTTTTGCAGTTCTTGATTAATGATGGCAAACGAATCTATGTTCGTAATATTAATTTCATCGGTAATAGCCAGACAGAAGACATGGTATTCCGTACGCAGATGCGTCAGATGGAGGGTGCCTTATACAATCTTAAGAATATTAAAGAGTCGATGCGGAACCTGCAGAATTTACCTTATATAACCGATGTTCATATGACACCGGCTCCCGTTCCAGGTCAACCTAATCAAGTAGATCTAAATTACAATTTGAAAGAAGCAAATGCGGGGCGTGCAAGTGTGCAAGGTGGTTACTCCGATGTGGATGGTTTTCTTTATGGTGCTAGTATCTCAGAGCCTAACTTTATGGGAACGGGTAAATATGTTTCCATTGGTTTCCAGAACAGCGCAGCTCAGCAAAATTATTCTGTGCAATACACCAATCCATTTGTAACAACAGATGGCATTAGTCGAAGCACTAGCATTTACTATACGCGACAAACGCCAGGACAGGTTAACTTGGAGTCGTATACGACTAATGATTTTGGTGGCACGTTCAGTTATGCCATTCCATTGACTGAGTTTACCAGCTATAGCGTAGGTGCCGGTTACGATCACATTCGGATTGGTAATCTCGGTTCTCCAGAGGTGTCGCCATCGGTTGAGGGCTTTGTCGAGAAACACGGCAAGGCTTACAATCAGTTTATGATTAATGCGGGCATCGGTCGTATGACATTGAATCGTGCTATTTTCCCAACATCGGGTAGTGATATTTCATTATCCGCAACGTATGGTGTGCCAGCACTTAAATCAAGTTTAAGTTTCTATAAGGCAATTGGTAGTGCTTTTGTTTATGTTCCATTGGGTAAAGGATTTATTTTGAAACCGCACGTCACGGTAGGTTTTGGTAATGGTTTGGGTAATGTGTCCTCGTTGCCATTCTTTAATAATTTTTATAGTGGTGGTATCGAGAACATGCCTGGGTTTGAGGCAAATAGCCTTGGTCCTAAGTTCTATCCAACGCAAGCTGAAAAAAATGCAGGCATAAATGGCACTAATTTAGGCGGTAACTTCGAATCTTTTGCAGGGGTCGATTTTATCTTGCCAAACTTCATCAGTGATAAGATTCGCATCTCCTTGGTAGCAGATGCGGGTAATGTTTGGCAGACACAACATTATTCGAATAACCTGATTAAGTATGACAGTGTTGATTTAAAAAATGTTCGTGCTACTGCTGGTGTCATGGTGTCTTGGTGGTGGCCAATGGGTGCGCCGATTACGTTTAGTATTGCGAAACCGATTCATAGTTTGCCGGGTGATGACTCAGATATATTTGGCTTCTCGTTTGGCGGGGCTCTTGGATAATTTACTTTAATGAAATAGGAGAAAAAAATGAAACGTTTAACGTTAACAATAGTCGCTGCAGCAATAAGCTTGCTGTCAGTAAATGTTATGGCTGAGGCCGTGGGTGTTGTGGATATGCAAACGGTGTTCCACTCATCCAGTCAAATTCAAAAAATCAATCAAAACTTGAATAAAGAGTTTTCATCGCGCAAACAGTCCATCATCAGTATGGGACAAAGTTTGCAGGCTAATCTTGCAAAATATAAAAAAGACAGCTTGGTGATGAAGCAAAGTCAGTTGAATACACTAAAAACACAGATCACTAAGCAGGAAATTGATTTGCGTCAAGCACAAGCTAGGTTCCAGCAAGACTTATTTGCAGCGCAGAATAAGTCTATGGCAAGTTTTATGGACGATGTAAAAGCATCCGTGCAGAAAATTGCTGAATCTAAGAAGTTAGACTTAGTGCTTCCTAAGAACGCAGTATTGTACTCAAAAGGTAGTTTGAATATAACGGATGATGTATTAAAGTCGTTGGACTAATTCATGTCGACTGTATCTTATACTGTAGCGCAGCTTGCTCAGAAATTAAATGCAGACTGGACCGGTAATCCTGATTGTGTGATTGCCGGCCTTGCGCCGATAAAGACAGCGCAGGCATCTCAGCTAAGTTTCGTAGCTAATAAAAAATTTCTACGTTATCTACAAGATTCGAAAGCCTCTGCTATTTTGATGACTAAAGAGATGGCTGAGAACTTTTCGGGAAATGCCATTGTCACAACGCAGCCTGAGCTTGCTTTTGCGCGTATCGCTGCATTATTTAAGAAACCATTAGGAAGGCATCCCGGGATACACCCGAGTGCTGTTATTGGTGAGGGCTGTGAAATTGCAGAGGGCGTGTCCATTGGTGCCAATTGTGTCGTGGGTGATAGTGTTTCGATTGCATCGGATACAATTATACAACCTGGCACGGTGATCGGCGATCGCGTTAGAATTGGTTCAAGCTGTGTGTTGCACGCTAACGTGACGCTTTACCATGATGTGGTATTGGGTAATCAGGTTGTCTTGCACAGTGGTGTTGTGGTGGGTGCAGATGGTTTTGGTTTAACGCGAGATGAGCAGGGCGATTGGGTGACAGTGCCACAGCTTGGCTCCGTGATTATTCATGATAAAGTTGAGATAGGTGCAAATAGCTGCATCGATCGCGGTGCGATTGATGACACCGTGTTGTCTGAAGGTGTGCGTATCGATAACCTGGTGCAAATTGCCCATAATGTAAAGATTGGTGCACATACTGCTATTGCCGCTCAAACAGCTATCGCGGGTAGTGTTGAAGTTGGCAAACATTGCGTGATAGCGGGTCAAGTCGGTATTAGTGGCCATATAGCAATAACAGATCAGGTTGTACTGACTGCTAAAACGGGAGTGATGGCATCGATACAAAAACCGGGTGTTTATTCATCGGGTGGCCCAGCGCTGTTTGACCATAATGATTATCTTAAAACTTGGGCACATTTTCGTAAGCTGGTTCAATTGAATCGACGTGTTAAAAAACTAGAGAAGAAAAATCATGATTGACTTAACTAAAATTGATATTAAAAACTATTTGCCACATCGCTATCCATTTCTGTTGGTTGATAGGGTGCTGTCACTGGAAGAAGATGTTGCTATTAAGGCTATCAAGAATGTTTCACATAACGAGCCTTTTTTTAATGGCCACTTCCCAGCAATGCCGGTAATGCCTGGCGTGTTGATGATTGAGGCATTGGCGCAGGCATCAGGGTTGTTAATCTTTTTGGATGAGAAGAGAGAGTATAACCCTAAGGTTTTATATTTCTTAGCTGGGATTAATAATGCTCGCTTTAAGCGAACTGTGCAACCGGGCGACCAATTAGAATTAAATGTGCAACTTGTAAAGCAACGTGCGAATTACTGGAGATTTGAGGGTCAGGCAGTGGTTGATGGGGAAGTGGCTTGTAGTGCTGAATTTATGAGTATGCGAGGTGAGACCGTTGATTGATGCGCGTGCAGCCATTCATGCTTCGGCACAGATTGCAGAAGGTGTTAGTGTGGGTCCCTTTGCTGTCATTGGCCCTGATGTTGTTATTGCTGAGGGTTGTAAAATCGATGCGCATGTGACGATCCATTGTAATACGCAAATCGGTACAGGGAATCATATTTGCAGTTATTCCTCGATTGGTTCAGATCCACAAGATTTAGGTTATAAGGGTGAGCCGACACGGTTAGAAGTTGGTAATGATAATGTGATTCGTGAATATGTGTCAATCAGTCGAGGCTCTGCAAAACACGGTCTGACGAAAGTAGGTAACAGTAATAATATCTTAGCCTACTCGCATATCGCACACGACTGCGTTGTAGGAGATCATGTTCTATTCGTGAATAACGCC
>JAHZIV010000100.1 GCA_022601255.1 Gammaproteobacteria bacterium | reverse complement strand
TCGTTCCACTACGCTGCGCTTTACTTCCGTAAAAGGACGATTGAAGATTCATCTTTTGTTTGCCTTATACATAAAAAAAACCCTACACCCGAACACCGATGCTCCATAAAAGATCATAAGTAAACGGCACATAATCTTCTACAGGCGTATCATCGGCTTTATCAAATCCAGTTGAATACTGAAAACTCATCTCCGTTACAATACGCTCCGTAACATCATACATAATACCAAAACCAAAACTAGGGCCGAGCTTGTATTCATTTCTTAAAGTATAGTTCGGTGCAAATTTAGCAACCTCATCAACAGAAACATCATGCTTATGCGTTACCACCGCCCCAGCATCTGCATAAACATACACCTGCGTATAAGCAAAAGGCACTAATAATTTACCCACTAAAATAAACGTCGACGTATCAGTCTTTAAACCAGAAATATCATAACTGTTGTCCGGAGTCCCATTATCCACCAAAAATCCTAAGACCGAACGAGGATAACGGGTATACCCCATCTCCACTGCAAAATGACGCGTAAACTGATAACCCATAAATGCTTTATAAGTAAAGCCACCGCTCTTTGCCGAAATTGGGGCCGCCTCACTCGCAGCAGCATTTGGATCAGTCACCAACTCATCCCAATCACTGTCACCATAACCACCACCCACGCCAAAATAAAAAGGATACTTCACATGCTGCTCAAGTGCTCTCCCAGTGCTTGTCACCAAGTCGCCTGCAGTATTCAAAATACTAGCAAACACACAGCATGGTAATAGCAATGTCGCCAAAAATAATCCGATTCTCTTTTTCATAGAGCACTTCCCTAGCTATAACAATGAGATAGAATTTTATATTAACTAGCCTCAATTGACCAGGGATCATTTTATCCTGCTGATTTAAATATATTTTTTTCAATTGATGAGATATTTTGAGAATTGTCTATACTTATAAGAGTGGGGGTGAATATATGGAATACTTTAAATGCCAACCAAACAGTACTGCAGTGTGGTACACATTAGTGCAGGATGCTGCGCTTCTAGCGGGCTATCAAGTCGCAGAGTCTGTGGAAAATTATTTAATACTCACGCTAGATAATCATATGAATAATAATAGTATCAGCTCTCGTGTGCTAGCACTGGATTTTCTTAATGCGACAAACTTGAATACCAAACAAAATGCGCAACAAATGCGTTCAGTGGGGGATCATTGTTTAATCTTGTCCGGCCTGTTTCCGGAGCGTGCTCTCAAGAAGAATGTGACTCTAGAATATTTTATCGGTATGGGAAAAAATGCCTACCACCAGCTTTCTTCTGTGAGTCCACACCTAAAGCTTGATAATGAACTGTTTTATCAGTTAAGCCAGGAATTTTTAGGGCTGATGAATCTGCTAGCAATCATTCGGGAACTCCCCAATCAGACTAAGCAGTAACTCAAGCATACTAGACTTATGATCATTTACCTATAACTGCCACAAGCGAATACCTAACATTCAATGCCGTATTCTTTTAGCTCATTAACAATATCGATTACTTTTGAGTTGCGAATATCCGGGCAATTTCTCTTAAACGTTAATCCCATAATGCCAACCTTGGCATTCTTAACTGAGTTGCCCATGCTCGAAAGATAAAAAATTCCACTTGGTATTTGCCGCTTTTAATACATCATGTGTGTTGATATTCATTTTATTGAAAATAATCGCAAGCTCATTCATCAGTGCAATGTTCAAATCACGCTGTGTGTTTTCAATAACCTTTGCTGCTTCAGCAGTTTTTATATTAGACGCCTGGTGAACACCCACCCTAATAATTTTCTGGTACATATCTGTGATGACCTGCAAAGCAGCATCTGAAGAACCAGACACTATTTTAACAACATTTTCGAGCGTATGTTCAGCATCTCCTGGATTAATACGCTCAGGAGAATATCCGACATTGAAATCCTTTATGTATTGCAGACCTGATATTTTTTCCAGAATGGGCACACACTCCTGCTCGGTTGCTCCTGGGTATACAGTCGATTCATACACAACGATATCACCTTGTTTTAAATTTTCTGCAACCGTTTGAGTGGCTTGTTTTAAAATTGATAAATCAGGATGCTTTAATGCATCAACAGGTGTTGGCACACAAATGATATAAAAATCAGCTGCCTTAAGATCAACAGCATTGCTGGTAAATGTTAATTGTTGCACCTCAGTTGCAACACCCACTTGCGACTCATGCGTCGACTCTACTTGTGTCTGCTGTAGTTGTTGTATTTTATAGGCATTAGTATCAAAAGCAATCACTGGTTGGTGCCGTGAAAAAGCCTGTGCTACTGGCAAACCAACATAACCCAAACCAATGACTGCGATATTACGCACTTTTCTGATACAAACATTCATCCAAAGACTCTAGTATTTCAATAATCTTCACGCCTTGTTCAATCTGATCAAGGTTTCTGTTTTGGTCTCTTATTCTGCTAGAAAACTCTTCCACCACCACATCCAGAGGCGGTCGATAGTTTACTGTAACAGGAACCGCTTTACCATCTTCCCAACACGTCAGTGGCACTTCAGCATCAGGTTTATAAATATATTGCCTGGCATCTGTATGCACCTCTATGCAGCGTGTCTTCTGTTTAAATAAATTGCCGATGTTCATCTCAACCGGTATACGCTGCTTCTCAGAAAAACATTTAATAGATAGGTTCTCTGCATGACCATTGGCATTATCATCAGAGACAATTCTTCGGATTTGCAATTGCACTAATGGCTCATTCAATAAATCCAAACACATTGCAACAACATGCGGGCCCCAATCCCACAACACCGACGTTTCCTGACGAAAGCCACCATTCTTTCCTGCTATAATGCTGAGCGCCTTTATTTTTTGATGACCAATTTGCTGCTTCAGTTGACGAAACACTGGATCAAACAATTGCGTGTGATCAATCATGGCGATCGACTGGTGTTGTTTAATTTGCCGCTGCAATGCGACAGCTTGTTCACAAGATATCGCCATGGGCTTCTCAAGCAGCAATGCTTTTTTACTTTCCACTATTGCCATCGCAATGCTGAATTGTTGCGGTGCTGGTACTGCTAAGATGATACCTTGAATATGTTTGTTTTTTAAAAGTTCGCGCCAATCCGATACTATCACACAATTTTTATCGACGAGCGCAGCATTATCAGGGTTGCGTGTTGCAAGCCCTGTCAATGTAATACCATCCAATTGCTGAATGGTTTTTATGTAATTACGACCCCACCTTCCTGCGCCAATGAGTCCGAGCTTGATTGTTGCTGACATAATTTTGGTTCCGTTGAATAATACTTATCACTCCAACTTAAAAATCGAGACAAGCCTGTTTCTAAATTAATACTGGGTTGATAATCTAAATGAAACCAACTCTTGGATAGCACCTCTTTCATCTACGAACGGCTCCGGTAGATCCATGACTATTTTTTCTGCAACACTAGCTTCCGTCATTATTTTGATATCCTTCTATTATCAGTGTGGATCAAAGTTTATAGCAGTTATGGGGGGATTATTCAATGGACAAACTGGAATGATGACTGAGATACTAGGCAAAACTGCAGCGGAAGGTACTGCCTTTGTCAACCTCACTCTTAATGATGAGTTTAGCATTATGCCGCAACAATACGTGCTTCACAATGGCAAGACCCAGGCCGGTTCCGCCCTTACCCTTGTAGGTACGCGAACGATCTACGCGATAAAAACGCTGAGTAATTTTAGGCAAATGTTCTGCCGCAATACCGATACCGTTATCTTCCACCTCAATGTGGCGGCCCTGCTCGTCTTGAAAACAACGCACCTCGATGTTACTACCAGCGGGTGTATAACGTACCGCGTTAAAAACAATATTCGAAAATGCACTGCGCAATTCATCGATATTACCCGGAAGAATAATGTTTTCATCCGCAGACAAACTAATCTTGTGCTTCTGATCTCCACTAAGAGAATTCGCGTCTTCGCAAATCTTTTCCAACATCGGCGCTATCGCTACTTCCTCATAGGAAGACACATTGGGATGATCGCTTTCCAAGCTAGAAAGTAGTAATAAGTCTCCCACTAAATTTTCCATTCGCAAACATTGACCCGTCATCTGACGAATAATTTCCGAAAAATGATCTGCTTCCAAGCTAGGGTAATCTTTTAACAGCTCAATATAGCCATGAAACACGGTTAAGGGTGTACGCAACTCATGCGAAATATTGGCAACAAAGTCCTGTCGCATCGCCTCTAAACGATACGAGTCTGTAACATCATGCACAATAATCAGTTGTTGATGACCCCAATAGGGACAACGCTGTAATCTTAATCGTTGCGCTGGGTTGGTTGGTGATTCGATAAGAATGGGTGTTGCTTGTTGTTGCTGCACGTATTGCGCAATACGCGTTGCTGTTACGCTACCAGTAGGTTCTTCCGATTCGGGTTCAATAAATAATTTTTTTAAATCTGGGTGCGGTACGATATCGAGAAACGCTTGGTGTTTATGTTGTGACAGCTCCAAACCTAATTGACGGCTGGCAACTCGATTACACCAATTCAGTTTTGATTCCACATCCAAGATAACAATACCTTCTGGCATTGCTTCTGCGAGCAAGCGCTCGGTTTTTTTATATTTATACTTTACACTCATCGTACTTTTCTGAGAAACGGTAACCCGCGCCATGCACGGTTTGAATTAGGGTATGATACTGGAATTTTTCCAACTGCTTACGAACTCGGCGTATATGTACATCTACAGTGCG
>JAHZIV010000099.1 GCA_022601255.1 Gammaproteobacteria bacterium | reverse complement strand
TGCGTTGCAATCGGCACGCCCCACTGTTGATCTGTATTTTTAGCATCACGATACCAATCGGGTTGCTCTTCAAACAACATGCACACATTTCTATGCGCCGCAGCAGGTGTGCGATTGAAAATATAGATACTCAATAAAACTAATATTAACGAGAAAAATAAAAAAAATTTCGCGCGATTGCGCCCATGCTGTCTTGTTCTTTCATCCATTACGCCTACTCAACACTTTGATGGCAATGCGTTTCCTTTACCACCAAAGATGCCAACAGTGCTACTACATAGCCTAAAGGAAATAATAAAATTGCCCAACTAAAATCAGGCAATATAAAATGCGTGCTCATGTGATGCAAGCGATGATAAATATGCACATCCATCATATAACCAAATAACGCCTGGATTACACCAATCCCAGCAACAGTTGTAATATTTACAATACTCACCGATGTTGCCGTCACGACACGCGGACTGCTTTCCGCCACCAATGGGTAACCAACCACTTGAACACTTGAGATAATGCCTAGCAATAAAAATAATATAAACACCGAGAAATAAGATGGGTGCGGCAAATAAATAATCGCCAATGTAATCAACAAACACAAGACTGCACCAACGATCATTGGCGGGCGGCGCACGCCCATTCGATCAGACACCCAACCTGCAATCGGGCAACCGATGATAGCACCTAGAAACAGCATCATCGTAAGATTCGCCGCATCAATATGTGATAATTGATACCGCTTGGTAACATACATAATGCCCCACAACCCACCTAACACATTAATAGGTAAGTTCATGGTACTGGTATAGATTCCTCCCAACCAATTCTGAATGCGCAAAAAAGCCATGCACCAAGAACGCCAATAACCTAATTGATGAATTTGTCGCTGTTCTTGCTCATGAATTTTTGCATGCTTCCTTGGAAAGTCCCGCACAAAAAACACTATCAATAAAAGAATGAGCACTCCAAGATAGGCATCCATTCGCAATGCTTCACGCCAGCCAACCCAAGACACTACTTCCGTCAATGGAGTCTGAGACACAAGCCCACCCGTCATTGCCATCGTAACCACTACGCCCAAGACCAATGCCATATGACGTGGCGGAAACCATCGCGATGCCAAACGAATAACACTTAGAAAACAGAATGCACTACCAATGCCGGTCAAGAAGCGACTGATCGCAGCTGCAGTGAAACTATTAGCCAATGAAAATAAAAAAGTACCTACTACGCAAACAGCCAACGCTACTACAATGATGCCCTTAGTGGAGCAACGATCTAGCAATAAACCAGCGACAAACAAGAACACCACATTAGCCATGAAATAAACGGAAGATAAAACGCCCAGCTGTCCCGCATCAAGAGAAAATGCATGAATCAACACTTGACTGATCGTATCGAACATATTCATTTGAATAAATTCGTAGAAGAAAAATAACCCGGCAACTAATACGACAAACCAGGAGCGTCCAACATGAGACTCATAGTCAACAGTATTTCCTTGCATTCAAAAAGTCCTCTCAACTTAAGCAGTATGCGAAGTATTATCCAGAATGTCGTTCGCATGTAATTCTTGCCTTGAAGAATAAGTCGTACAATGCGTTTCTCTTACTAAAAGCGCTGCAATTAGTGCGACAACAAAACCAGCAGGCATGATCATAAAGGCCAAATGATAATCGGCCGCCGAATAAAAAGGCAAGTGATGCAATGTCCTGTGCGACCACTTCATATCAAGCAACCATGGGAACATTGGTAATAATAATCCACCCGACATGATCAACACAGAGGTAATGCCTTGTGCTGTACCCGTTAATGATTCGGGGTTGCTCTCTGTTACCAATGGGTAAGCAATGACTTGTGAACCGTTGATAAATCCAAAAATGAAAAATAATATAAACAATGACACAAAGCCCAGTCCAGGCATATACATAATAAGCATGATAGTTGCGAGAGATAATATTGCGCCAACCACCATCGGTGTTTTACGCAAGCCCAAGCGATCCGAACCCCAACCCATCAGCGGAGACCCTACAATCATACCTAAAAATAATGCCGTAATGATAAACGAAGCGCGCTCAGACGAGTAACCGTAAACTTGCGTAAGGTACATACTACCAAACGCTGCCCCTAGAAAAAATAATGGTAAGTTGATCATAGAAGCATAAATGCCACCCAACCAATTCTGTGTGTTACCTAATGAGCAGGCTAAAGATTTCCAAAAGCCAATGGTATCCGTATGTGCTGTATGCGCAATGGATGCTTCCGTTTGGCCGGGTGGATTATCACGCACATTCCGCAGCATGATGAGAAAGATGATTACACCCAATCCCCCATCTGCCAACATCGTCACACGCCAACCATAATTCTGCGCCAAAACAGTCAACGGCGTTTGTGCAACCATCGCCCCCAACATCGCCAAGGTCACAATCACACCGATTACCAATGCCATTTTCTGTGGTGGAAACCAGCGAGAGGCTAAACGTACATTACTCAATAAAAAGAACGCTCCCCAGATACCCGTAGCAAAACGAATCAATTCCGCCTGCCAAAGTACGTGCGTCATCGAAAACAGTAATGTACAGATCACCGTTAACATCATCGTCCACAATATCAATTTTCGCGTTGAGACATAGTCTAAAATAATGCCCGCGGGAAACAAGAAAAGTACATTGGCGTAAAAATACATAGAAGACAAGCGCCCCAACTGGGTGTCATCCGTCAAGTGAAATGCCTGGAAAAGATAAGGGTTTAATGCATTAAAAACATTAACTTGCATATAACCGAAAAAGAAAAACAGTGCTGCTGAAAGACACACTACCCATGCTTTGAAAGAAGACTTTTCTAATGCCACGAGGAAATCACCTACAGGTTATTAAAAAGGCATTATACCCAAATAAAATAAAATTACCAGACGAATTGTGTCATTCTGTGCGGCACTCAGTGTAAGCTTTTATTAGGCTACTAACTCTGCTTCAGCCGCCTTCACCGCCTTCGCGCCCTGGCCAGAACGAAAGTGTTGGCGGCATACAGCGATATAACGATCGTTACCGCCAATCTCAATTTGTGCACCTTCACGCACAGCATTACCCGTTTCATCGATACGCATATTCATCATCGCTTTGCGACCACAATGGCAAATGGTTTTCAGCTCAATTAAAATATCGGACCATGCTAATAAATATTGACTCCCCTCAAAGGTCTCTGCACGAAAATCCGTACGCAACCCATACGCCAAAACAGGAACCTTTAATTCATCCGCAATCAGACATAGTTGCCAAACCTGCTCCTTACTCAAAAACTGTGCTTCATCAATTAAAACGCAACGAATATTTTGATTTGCTGCAATCTTACTCTTTACGTCTACCAGCAAGTCTGTGAACTTATCAAAACTAATCGCTTCCGACTTAATACCTAAACGCGATGCAATCTTGCCAATGCCAGCACGGTCATCCAATTTCGGTGTATACAGTAACGTATCCATACCGCGCTCGTTGTAGTTATGACTGGATTGCAACAACGTGGTACTTTTACCTGCATTCATCGCAGAATAATAGAAGTGTAGTTTTGCCATGATGTTCCTCCTAGGATAATAATGATTGCTTCGGTGCAATATAAGCAGTCAATACAGCAATGATGGATAGCGCCACAAAACAAATACCCACCACCGCCACACTATGATACCGGTTAATAAGTTCAGTCAATACAATGGGCGTTAATCCTGCGACCGAAAAAATAACATTATAACATAATGAAATGCCAGAATAACGCACCGAGGTAGGAAAATAATCCGCCAACAGCGTCATATAACAAACTGCCATCGCTGCAGAAATGGTTTGATAAATTATTATAAAGACAAGCAAACTCGAGAAAGTGCCGGCAAACATAATTTTAAAAAGTCCATTTGCAAATATAATAAGTATTAATGCCGCCACTAAAAACAAATAACGCGCACCCACCTTATCTAAAACATAACCCATTACCGGCAGCATACAAGCACACCACAACAAGCCAATCATCGTTACCAAATAAACATCTGTTAATGCATAATGAAAATAAACATGCGCATAGGTCGGCAAATACAAATTAAACATAATATAACAGGCCGGCAACAATACAATTCCCATGCCGAGCAATATTTGTTTCGAATGATGTTTAAATAACTCAACCAGTGGCACTGGCACAATTTCATTTTGTTTCTCTGAAGCTATAAAATTAGGTGTTTCAAATAATCGTCGGCGAATATAGTACCCTACAATTGCCAACACGCCACCAATAACAAAAGGTATACGCCAACCCCAAGTGAGAATCTGTGGCGATGTTAAATGGCCAATAAGATAACCCACCCATGCACCCAATGCTGCAAACACACTTAACCCTGCAATGACACAACTGACATAAAATCCACGATGTTTCGTTTTTGCGGTATGTTCATTCAAAAAAGTTAAGACACCCGGTAATTCCGCCCCCAACGCCAAACCTTGTAACACCCGCATCAACGTTAATAAAACAGTGGCTGTCACTCCAATCTGTGAGTAGGTTGGCAACAATCCAATCGCCATTGTCGCAACTGCCATTATTAAGACCGATGCAACAAAAGTAATTTTGCGTCCATAGCGATCACCAAAGTGACCAAAGATCATACCGCCAACCGGCCTTACTATATAGCCTAATGCGAAGATTGCGAATACAGATAAAAGAGAGGCAACACGATCTTGTTGCGGGAAAAATAACTTCCCCAAATAAACCGCCATCATCGCGTAAATAATAAAATCGTAGTATTCAAGCCCAGCGCCGATACTGGATAATAGTGTTGTTTTTTTGTGTTTCATAAGTATGCCAGTGTATCCTCGACACACTATTTTAGCAAGAACCAAGCCTTACAACTTCCACCTTAAACAGCTTATCCACCCAAACAGCATTCAATTGCTCTTAAACACATCACACAACTGCTGCCATGGCAACGCTGTAATGTTTTCATCGAGCTTTCTAGGCCGGTCACAACGGCATAAAATATAAGCTTTCTGCAGATCATAATCTTGCAAAAAAGTTTTCAGGTGTTTTGCATCATGAATACTCGGCTTATCTGTCCACTTCACTTCGATCGGTATACACACCTCCATTCCACTTAATACCCAATCAACCTCACGACCCTCAGCATCACGCCAATAATGACATTTCATTTTTATAGAATGATTACGAATATATTTTAGTAATTCTAGTCCAATATATTGCTCAAACATTTGACCCATGATTTTATTAGGTAAGCCAATCCCTTCTTGCGCGGCCAACCGTCTTACTCCTAAATCAAAAAACAAATAACGATCTGATTTTACAATACGACGCCTCACGGTAGAACTTTTTAAAAAGGGCTCTATTCTTTCAACAATCAAACAGTCTTCTAAAACTTGATAGTATGCTTTAATGGTTGTTTGCGCCACACCAATATCCTGGGAAATACGACTAAAATTTGCAATCTGTCCTGACTCTGCTGCAGCAAGATTGAGGAATTTTGCAAAATCACCAATCTTTCTAACCAATGCTTCTTGCCGCACCTCCTCTTCTAAATAGGTAACCACATAACTTTCTAAATCTTGCTCACGATTTTCATTGCTGCGCTCTAAAATAATTTCTGGCAAACTACCATACAATAATAAATCATCTATCTTTAAAGATTGTTTTGGAGCCTCTTCTATAGATAATGGCTCCAAATGAAATGCAATCACTCGCCCAGGCAACCAATTTAATGACGGACCTGAGCGCAACTTTCTCGCAGATGATCCTGTCAAAATAAATTGTGCCACACCTCGATCAATCAAATCTTGGCAAGCATCCATTAACTCTGGAACTTTTTGAACCTCATCAACAGCAACTAATGGCTTATGGTCAAGCTGTTCAGCTAGAGCCTCTACTTCTTGAGTAAAGCTCTCAATATTTTTTTCGTATTGTTGTCGTAGTGATGGCTTTGCTAATGATAGCGTGAGATTAATCGGCAGCTCTGTCAATAATGTCGTCTTACCCACCTGCCTTGGGCCAAGCAACAAAACACTCTTGCCTCGGCCAAGCACCTGACGAATGGATTTTGTAATTGTCCGACAAATATTTCCCATACACTATATTTTAGCCTATTTTCCAGTCTAAGCAATAGATTTGTCGGATTATTCATTAAGATTACTTCGTGACAAATGGACATTTACTCCTTATAATGTCCTGATCAATTATTTAGCAGGTCTGTTATTGTGATCAAAATAACACTAAAAATCATTATATTAGCAACCGGGCTTAGCCTGGTGGGGCTGAGTTTTGCCGATACAGTAGCGCAAAATAAGCCTCAAAATACGACAGAGACCAACCGTAATATCGTCTATTGCCCACCTATCAAGGACATCAAAAAGGACCCTGCCAGCATGACCTGGAAGGATAAGCTTGGCTTTAAAAGCTACAACCAATCCTTTGCGAACGCATTGAAGTTCTTCATTGGCGCACAATGGACTGGCGCTAATGTCGGCCAGATTACTTGTATTTATAAGGGCGATGATGAAAATACATTTCCAGTGTTATTGATTTATCACACACTCGCGCTAGAACCAAAAGGCGCTAACTGGGGCAGCAATATGGGCGGCTATCGTAACTGTGCCGCAAAGCAACAAAAAAATTGTCCTTTCATAATACGCTTGAAACCAAAACAACAAGACATCTACCAGGAAGCTGAGAAATTAAAATCAGGAGATACCAATGACACAGAACCTGGTTTCTAGAATCAAAGGATTTATTTGCGCCGCATTACTTCTGATAAACCTTATCATATCGGGATTTGTTATTTTACTCAGTAGCTTTATTGCCTGGGTCATTCCATTACGTATTTGGCGCTACTATGGCATGATCTTTACATTTCAACTCCCTAATGTCTGGACTGCGCTCAATCATGCTATTCTAAATATAAGTCTACATGGCAAGTTTGATATTCAAGGCAACTCTAAGCTCAGCCGTAAACAATGGTATCTCGTGATTTCAAATCATCAGTCCTGGCTCGATATTCCATTAATCAGCCTCACGTTTAACTGGAAAATTCCGCTACTGAAATTCTTTATGAAAAAAGAATTACTGTGGACACTACCCGTAGCCGGATGGACTTGTTATTTCCTAGGTTACCCTTTTATGAAACGCCATACACGTGCCGACATTCGCAAAAACCCCAAGCTTAAAAATGAAGACATCGAAACAACACGCAAAGCTTGCCAGAAGTTTGCTGAGTTCCCTACCAGTGTTATGGCGTTTGCAGAGGGCACACGTTATTCAAAAGAAAAAAGTGAACGGCAGAAATCACCCTATCAATATCTATTGAAACCAAAAGCAGCTGGATGTGCCGTAGTCACGAATGAGTTAAAAGACAAACTCTCCGGCATACTCAACATCACCATTAACTATTTAGCGAAAGATGCAAATAAAATATTAACGATGTGGGATATACTCTGTGGACGTGTAGAGAAAATTCAATTACGCTATGAATTATTGCCTATTCATGATGATCTGATGGGTAATTATTATGAGGACCGCGAGTTTCGTGCACGCTTTCAGCGATGGATCAATGAGCGGTGGGCTGAGAAAGATCAACTACTAGGACAATTAAAACAAGATGCCAAACAACATTCGAATAGCCACTCGTAAGAGCCCCTTAGCTCTGTGGCAAGCAAACCACATCAAACAAAAGCTTATCGATAAAGATGCAGACCTTAATGTAGAACTGATTGAGATTGTTTCCGAGGGCGACAAAGATACTTCACAACCTCTGGTGAACATCGGCGGCAAGGCATTGTTTGTCAAAGCGCTGCAACAGGCGCTGCTAGAAGACAAGGCCGACATTGCAGTGCATTGCATTAAAGACATGTCCGTCAATGATGTAGACGGCCTGACATTAGCAGCCATTTGTGAACGCGGAGATGCGCGCGACGTATTGGTTTCCAACAAATACAAAAGCCTTCCTGATATGCCAAAAGGAAGCGTGCTTGGGACCTGCAGTCCAAGACGTCGTTGTTTCTTGATCCAGCATTTTCCAAAGCTAGACTTTGCTGACTGCCGCGGCAATGTTAATTCACGCTTACAAAAACTTGATAAAGGCGAGTTTGATGGCCTTATCTTAGCAGCGATTGGTTTAGAAAGACTTGGCTTTAAAGATAAAATTAGCGAATATTTTAGTGTCGATGATTTTGTTCCTGCCATCGGTCAGGCGTGTTTAGGCATTGAGTGTCGCACAGAAGATACTGTTATATTAGAACAGATTGAATTTCTTAATCATAAACACTCTCAGCAATGTGTGATTGCAGAACGCGAAGTCAATCGTGTATTGGGCGGTGATTGCCATAGTGCGATTGCAGCACACGCCATTATTTCATCAGAAGATTTAATATTACGCGCAACAGTCGGTGATCCAAATGATGGCCGCATGATAGAAACTCAGGTAAAAGCGGGCGTCACTGATGCTGTTGCGATTGGTCAATGTGCCGGTGAAAACTTACTTAAGTCAGGCGCTAAGAAATTGCTGGAAGGTAAATAGTATGCATAAAATATGCTTTTACATACCTGAAGAAAACAAAGAAGCCGTGAAACAAAAAATGTTTGATGCGGGTGCAGGTAAAGTTGGCCTATATGATCATTGCTGCTGGGAAACTAAAGGCACTGGCCAATATCGTCCACTGCCTGGTAGCGAACCAACTTTAGGCGAATACAATAGCATCAACCGTGTCGAAGAATATCAAGTTGAAATGATTTGTCCTGATGATTTACTCGATGTTGTTTTACAGACCATGATAAAAAACCATCCTTATGAAGAGCCCGCCTACTCTGCATGGCCGATCACAGTAGCTGATAAAAAATAATGAATGACACATCGCCACTTAACAATAAAACTTTTATCATCACGCGTCCAAAGCAACAAGCTCAATCACTAGCAACTTCATTAGAAAATTTAGGTGCTCATGTTATTTTATTTCCAACCATTGAAATCATGCCATTACAAAATGAAACATTAAAACAAACCTTTAAAAATATCGATGATGACACTGTGGTTATTTTTGTAAGCACTAACGCAGTCAAGTGCTCCAAACCCTACTGGCATAAACTTACCAACACTGTCTTTGCCATTGGATCTGCCACTGCGGATGCACTCAAAGATGCAGGTATTTCAAAGGCTCACATTCCAGATACTTACTCGAGTGAAGGTTTATTAGAACATGCGCAACTACAACAATGTGTGAATAAAAAGATACTGATCGTATCGGGAGAACCATCGCGCCCTTTGCTGGGTGAGGCACTAACGCAGCGCGGGGCAGATGTGTCTCATACCGTCTGCTACCAACAACAACTGCCTGATATCAATGATCTGCCTTCTGTTGAGAATCTTAAGCAGAGAAGCATCGATATCATTATCAGCACCAGCCAACAGGGCCTCACCAATCTGTTTCAGTTGGTGGGCATATCAAATCAAGACTGGCTGAATCAACAGCAATTTTTGATTATCAATGAGAGGATGCGGGAAAAGTTACAAGAGCTTGGTAACACCAGACCGAACCTGCTAGCAAAGAATGCCACCCACCAAGCCATTACAGCATGTCTACATGAGCATTTTCATAAAAGGTGATATAATAAGGCCTTTATGTCACATAGAAAGGATTAACAATGGCAGACAACCCTACAGATAACAAAAATAATCAAAATGATTTGGGCACAAACCCATCAAGGTCGCACAACCTCACCAATGTCATCAGCATCATTGCTATCATCATAGCAATTATTGCCATTGCTTTTTCCATATTCGTTTGGGACCAATCGAATCGTGACGAATCTCAGCTGAGCACCAACCAAAAAACTAACCAGGCATCTATCACTGCTAGAATTAACGATCTAAATGCTAACTTACGACAGCAACAACAGAATCTAGATGCCACACAAGATGATGTTTCCCATCTGATGAAAACGATTGGCAATCCCGAGCGACCACAAGCACTGAGTCAAATATCCTATCTCATCAACGTTGCTAATTTGCAACTGCGCCTTAATCAGAACACCGAAGCTGCCACACATTATTTAACACTGGCAAGAAATCGAGTGAATGCCATGTCTGACCCTAGCCTGATAGATCTAAAACGTTCTATCAATAATGATATCCATAAGCTGCAAGCAGTATCCATGACAGATAAATCTTCTTTGATTTTTAAATTAGACCGTATTAGCGAACGCATCCAATCACTCTCCACAATACCAAGCCTGGAGCAAAAAACCGTTATCACGAATAACGCTCCAACTGATGAACACCATAAAAAACCCTGGTATTCACGTTTCTGGGATAGTATCAAAGGATTAAAACAGCTGGTCACCGTGCGCCACAGTAATCAGAACATGTCGCCGCTTCTTAACAAAGATCAAGAGCAATTGCTAAAAGAGCGCATCGCCGCAAAAATCAATCAGGCCGAATGGGCAATCTTGCACCAAAATAATGATCTTTATCAGCATAACCTAAAACAAATAAAATCTTGGCTGACTCAATTTTTTCATAGTGCAAAAGACACAGAAAACATCATGCAGATTTTAGACGGCCTGGAGCAAGAAAACATAGCGCCAAAAGTTCCTAACATTACAGATTCATTATCAGCCATCAGAAACATTCTAAGCCAGGACAATATGAGCCCCAGAGAACAACCTACTAATAAGAAGGGGGCATAAAAAATGAAAGCGCTGATTATGTTATTCCTACTGATTCTTATTGGTGTCTGTGTCGGATATCTTATTTATCAAGATCCCGGCTACGTTTTAGTGTCTTATCACCATACTACGATTGAGACCAGTTTATGGATTGGCTTGCTTATTTTAATTGCTGCATACATTGTTATTAATATATTACTTTGGCTGATACGACAAATTTCGTCGATTGGTTGGCGTATTGGAGATTGGTCGACGCGTCGACGTGAGCGTAAAATTCGGTTTTTGACGAATAAAGGTTTATATAAATTGGCTGAAGGAGATTGGCAAAGAGCCGAAACCAATCTTATCAACGCCACAAAACACAACCATACACCTTTGGCAAATTATTTGGGTGCTGCATATGCTGCAAACACTCAGTTTGCTTTTGATAGGCGCGATGAATATTTGCACTTAGCCGATCAGGTTTGTGATGATTCGCGTTTGTCTGTCTTGCTGACACAAGCTTCCCTGCAAATACAAAGTGAACAATGGGAACAAGCATTAGCCACCTTGAAAGTAGCACGAGAACATACGCCCTCACATGCCAACACATTGTCATTGCTCAAGCAGGTCTACATGGCTATTGACGACTGGTCACAGCTCAATGAGTTAATGCCTCAATTGAGAAAGTTGCGCATCGACTCAGATGAGGCACTGGATCGATTACAATGCCAAGTCTATGAACATCTGTTATGTGAAGGAAGTTGCTGGGATGACATGCCACGCAAATGGCAACACAATACGCAACTGTTGCGCCTACAGACTTCCAACCTGATTGAGCGGGAGCAATACGATGAAGCCTGCCACTTAATTGAGCATGGACTGAAACGCGAGTGGGATGGTGTTTTGATTTTTAATTATGGTTTATCAAAATCATCTGATGCTAATAAGCAGTTGGCACACGCCGAGAAGTGGTTACACAAACATCCGCATGATTTTTCTTTATTATTGTGTTTAGGGCGGTTGAGTCTACGCTCACAGTTTTATGGTAAGGCTAAAGAGTATTTGGAATCAGCATTACGAATTCAACAAAGCACAGAGGCGTAGCAGGTGTTGGCGGAGGTTTTTGTGGCCTTAGGCGACAAAGAAGCTGCATTAAACTGCCTCCTACATTAATATTGAGCCCTCGTTTAAGTCTGCTCATCTTTCATAAGGCAAACAGTGACTCTTCAACATCCTTTTACTTCATGGCTCGCTTCGTTCCACTACGCTGC
>JAHZIV010000098.1 GCA_022601255.1 Gammaproteobacteria bacterium | reverse complement strand
TAACAGTATATTCCGGAGCTTGACTACTACCATCATGCACAAAAACAACCTCACTTTGATTCACTTGTGATTGATTAAAAGAAGTAATGGCAGCCAGAGGATCTGTGGCTAATGCAAATCGACCATGTCTTACATTGCTTACATTAAAATTACGACTACCGATTAAAGGGTTCACCGCTAAATGATTAGCAGTTAAGGGTAGGGTTTCACCCAAATGTATCTCTATTTCATTCGCACTAAATTGTTCTGTGCCACCAAAAATTACATAAGCCTGGCCAGCACCTCGCGAGCAAATCAGCACATCATTAGCACCATCTCCATTAAAGTCTCCAGGAGATGTAATTGAATGCGCAAGCTCATCGCCAGCGTGAATACCGTGAAATATTACTCCATTGGTGCCATCCAGCGAAGCCATCCCCATGCTTGCTGGCCATGACCCCTGACGACCAAATACTACATACACTGAACCAGCATTAGGCAAACCATTTGGATCTGCATTCAATGCAGAAAATACCATATCACTAATACCATCTCCGCCCACATCCCCCGCTGCAACCCCAATACCAAAACTTTCACCTCGCTGCATCCCATGCATCGAAAATCCATCACTTCCGTCTAAATTAGAAAGCTCAACTACTGCTGGCCATGGATTTCGATGACCAAATATCGCATGGGCAGCCCCTTGCTGATCCGGGCCTGCCCCAGGAGTTCCAATGAGCACATCATCAACCCCATCGCCATTCAGATCGCCCACTGGAGCCACAGAAGTACTACCATGATCTCCATGAATCGTGAAACCATTAGCTCCGTTCAGGTCAGCATGAGAAATATTTGCAGGAAACGCTCCTGTGTGCCCAAATACTATGTAAGCTACACCACTAAGGCGATGGTTAGCGGCATTTATAATAATATCTGAAATACCATCCCCATTGACATCACCTGCAGTGCTTATTGTACTAGATCCAAAATTCACAAATCCCCTTCCACCCAGAAAAAAACCATTAGTCCCGTTTAAAGAATCTAATTCGATAATGGTTGGCCAATTACCACGATGGCCAAACAACACGTAACCACCGTCGCGCGAACAAATAGCAATATCGGGCACACCATCTGCATTCACATCACCTCCAGAAGCTACCGCTCTACCACTCCACTCTGTCCCTCGAGCACCTCTGATAGTGACACCATTACTACCATCTAATCCTGATAATTCTGTATAGAGGGGCCATGAAGTATTACGACTAAACACCAGATAACTCTCACCTGCTTGTTGTAAACCGCCAGGACTCGCATAACGCGCACCAATTAGGATCTCACCAATACCGTCTCCGTTAATATCACCCACCACTGCGACTGAAGAACCTGCCTGTGGATCTTGACCACCTGGCCCTCGAAACATTATCCCATTGCTACCGTTGAAAGAAGACACATCTACTTCTGCTGGCCAAGTGCTATTATGACCAAACAACATATAAGCTCCGCCTGAACCACCCGCAGTAGTTAAAAGATTAGCGCGTGGTGCTCCGATAATAATATCCGACACATTATCTCCATTAAAATCACCCCCCGAAACACTGTGTCCAGTTAAGGTATTTCTTACCCCATTAATCGCAAAGCCATTCTGCCCATCTAATTGCGATAAATTAAAAGTTCTTGCCGTCATACTCACTTCCTCCTGAAAAAATTTCTAACTGCTTAAATTAAATCCTCGATTTGGCATTTCCTTTTTCTCCTGATTTCCACAAATTGATCATTATCATGATTCAGAATAAGGCATTGTCTGTTCATTGAGTGGGTTGCGTTGTGCTTCCATTCAATACACCCAACATATTCCACGTTAGGGGTTCTGACCCGCATCCCTAGTAGTAACACGATGTTTGACATAACTCTTTTTTAACGTGTCCCTAGTCAATATACCACTAATATTGCCAAAGTAGCACCCGTGTTTTTCCAAAATGCCAGAAGCTATCGTATTGATTAAGAAATTTGCGGGCACCAATACGATCTGCTGAATACTCACCCAAACTCAAACAAACAATGTAAGCACTTCCACTGGTATCAATCCGGCAGATTATGCACAATATTTTGATTCTATTTGGATTGACTTTGCTAAAGGACTCGGCGCACCTATGGGTGCCGTTGTGGCAGGCAGCCAATCATTTATTGTAAGCCCCCGAGTATCACATCTACTTTATCAGTAAGCATCGTGTTATCCTGAATTAGCCAGAGGGCTCTGTGCTTTTAGCAAACTCTGGTTTTTGATCCAATAACTTTCGATCAATAAACTGCGGCAATATTGCTTCATCGATAGTTTACTCGATAAATAGGCTTTGATATGTGTATCCCAATGCTGTTGGGATTCAGGTTGTGTTTTTGATGTCATGAACTCTAGCCCCTATAAAATTTATAATAGCTTCAGTTTAATCTATTAAAAATCTTTGCATTGCCTGTATTTCCTGAGACGTTTACCGTTGGTAAAACAACATGTTGGGGTCAATTGCAAAGATTCAATAAATACGGGTGCTTACTTCACAACTTACTTTTTGGAGCAGTTAAAATTTCTTGAAGAGCATTAATTTCACAGCCAGTTCTTTTGAAAAAAGGGCAGTTATTATTCTTAAAAAAATCTGGTTTTTTTATTTCAGATACTATATTCTTCACAAGAATAAAAGTTGTGTCGATCAAAGGGATGTCGTACCTATCATGTTTAGCTACTTCAGGAATCTCAGTACAACCCAGTATAATACAGTTAACGCCACTTTCAGACATGGTTTTTATAACTTCGGCTAATGCCTTGCGTGTTTCCTTAGCGCTTGCCAAACCAAGCATAGACTGTTCTATCAAAAAATTAACTTTTTCTTGTGTTTCATAGTTAGGTAAAATGGTTATAACCCCCTTAATTTCAAGTGCTTTCTGATACATCCCGGCTTTTGCTGTTGCCACAGTGGATAACAGTGCAACCTTTTTTGCATAAGGATATTGCTGAATTATATAATTGCTGGTGATATCAATCATATCGAGTATGCGTATTTTACTACTTTTTTGAAAAAAATTACGAAAATAGTGGAAGGTGTTGCAAGGAAAGACAACAAAATCAACATCATTATCTTTAAATAATTCCAATCCTGCAGAAATTTTTTCTATGAATTCACCTGGGTGCTTCCCACTTAGATCTTCTTCTAAGCTTTTA
>JAHZIV010000097.1 GCA_022601255.1 Gammaproteobacteria bacterium | reverse complement strand
CATTGTCGAGCAGTGGCACTGATTTTTTAAGTGGCGCAATAATAGCACTTATATTAAACATTGTAATTGCGAGAGGTGCTTTACTAAAAGGCGCAGTCTTAGAGGTCGGTGGATGCATTTTTTTTACGGCAATGGCAATCCTAGGCCTATCCTTACATCATCCTGACACATTTACCCAGCACCCCAATCTCTGGAGTGATATTGCGATGACCATCGTTATGTTAGGCTCTGTTTTAATGAATAAGCCATTTACTAGCCAATACAGCAGCAAGGGAAGCCATAAATTACATATACACTTATCTCTAATTTGGAGCGGCCTATTATTGTTATCAACCCTGCTTTCAATTTCGCATGTATATCTCGGTCTAAGCAATACTATCAGCACAGCGGGTACAGTGCTTGCCATATTTCTAGGAGTTAAAGCTAATTCATCATATCCAAAGTGGCTTAATAAATGATGCATATCAGAACCATCATTACCAAACCGTTGTTATATATGATTGCATGATAGGTCTATTAGATATATAATGGTCGCCATGAAACACTCTGCAAAAACACAATATGCCATCCTGGGGATGTTGAGCATCAGCCCCATGAGCGGTTACGAAATGCGAAAAAGAATGAACGAATCCACCAATCATTTCTGGTCTGAAAGTAGCGGGCAACTCTACCCGACTTGCAATAAGCTAGAACAAGCTAAATTAGCAAAATGTACCGTTGAGAATATCGGCGCCAAACAACGCAAAACTTACAGCATCACCCCTAAAGGCAAACGACACCTGCGTGACTGGCTCAAACAAGAAATCACCAGCCCTACTCACCGCAATGAACTCTTGTTAAAGTTATTTTTTGGCAGCGAATGTGCCAACCAGCATAATATTAATCATCTTTTAGATAAAAAACGCAATTGTGAAAAAGAATTAAAAACCTATGCGGGCATTAAGGAAAAACTGAGCAAAAGCACAAATAAACGAGCACCCTACTGGCTAATAACATTAAATTACGGAATAAAAACCACCC
The DNA here is from genome assembly GCA_022601255.1 of Gammaproteobacteria bacterium. GTDB lineage: Bacteria > Pseudomonadota > Gammaproteobacteria > Coxiellales > Coxiellaceae > JAHZIV01. The sequence goes on along the minus strand of JAHZIV010000097.1, from coordinate 39,050 downwards.
AGGCAGAACTTGCATGTTTCAATGAAACGCTTAAAACACTCAGTAAAATTAATCAAGAGTAAATATGTTAACTTCAAATACAATCTATTTTATATTACTAGTGCTTCATGTTGGTTGTGGCATCCTCGCCTTAAGTAGCGCTTCAATAATCATGCTTAAACGCAAGGGTGATAACACACATCGCAAGATAGGCCGTTATTTTTTTTATGGTATGACCGGCATATTTTTTACGGCTATACCGATGTCGTTTATAAAGTCTGACTGGTTTTTATTTTTAATCAGTCTATTTAGTTACTATCTTGCCATTTCAGGGATGCGTTATGCGCAAAATCGCCAAGGCATTGTAGCATTACAAGACTGGTTGCGTTCCAGCATAATGCTAATCATCAGTGCCGCCATGATTGTATTTGGGGCCATTGCATTAAGCCACCACAACATGATGAGTTACGTTATCATTATATTTGGTGCAATATTAATAAACTTAAGTATGCAAGATCTTTATATTCAAATTAAGGGCGGTATAACTGGGAAGAAACGTATTGCGCGTCATCTCGGTGATATGATTGGTGGTCTGATTGCCGTCGTTACTGCAGTCTGTGTTGTTAACATTCATACTTCACAGCCACTTCTTGTTTGGATGGCACCTACAGTCATACTCGTTCCTGTTTTACGTTATTGGGTGTATCGAGTTAACAAAGGATCCATCACTCGGTCGCGTGCTTCTCAATAGGCTTTGGAATTCCCTTTTCATCAACTGCAACAAAAGTAAAAATACCTTCAGTCACTTGTCGATGCGGGCTATCTTCGTCACCAATCGCCCACACTTCGATAGCAATTGTCATAGAAGTACGCCCGGTCTTAAGCATTCGGGCATGGCAACAAATAAAATCACCCACATGCACAGGGTTTAAAAAAACCATGGAATCAATTGCAACAGTCACCGCACGCGAATGACAGTATTTTCGTGCAACACTCAAACCTGCTAAATCCATTTGCGATACCACCCAGCCACCAAAGATATCGCCATCCGGGTTGGTATTTGCCGGCATAGCCAAAGTACGAATTGCTAAATCGCCCTGCGGTTGCTTTTTTGCTTCATTATTCATAATTATTCATCTCTTTTGGTTTACGTTCAAGATGGTGCCCATGTCTAAGCCGGATTAAATAATCCAAAGATAACTTACCCGGACCATGACACATCAACAACCCTAATACTAATGCCCAGGCGATATGTTGCGTCAATGCCATATAGCCTTGTGTGGTCCATAAAAATGGGTATGATATTGCAACGATTGCATTATAAACGAAGAAAATAAGAATCATAATGCGACCACCTAAGCCAATCACCAACAAAACTGGTAATAATAATTCAGCGGTGGTTGCCAACCATGCTCCAACCACAGGAGACAAAAAAGGTACTTTATACGTATTTGCAAATAAATAAATTGTTGCTTGGAATGCTTGGTACTTTACAAGACCAGAATAAAAAAACACCTGCGCCACCCAAATCCGCGCAAACAAATCTATTAGCGGTTTTACAAGTTCTAACAGCCAAAATATTGGCCTCAAACAGTATGCAGTGATACGAATCGTCATAGCTAAAAATGGTAGCATAGAAACTATTTTAGATCCATGCTAGCATACTAAACCTTAAGGAGGACCACACTGTGACACAGCACTCTAAAACACTCGCAAAAGCAATCATAATCAGCGTGCTTGCAGTCAACGCAAGCTCTCAAGCCAAACCAAGCACCATGGACCCCAATAACATCACGACAGCCAACATTAAAATGGAGAGCTGTTTTGGCATTTCTAAAAAACACATGAATGACTGCGGCAATGACAGTCATGCTTGCGCTGGCGAACAAATTGTTGATAACAGCCCCACAAATTCCATCATGGTACTAAAAGGCAATTGCAAACGCATTGTAGGCGGTATGCTTACACAAGGATGCGCACGTGGGTGCACCCCCATGAAAACTAAAAAGAAGAAAACATCATGAACATTCTAACAAAAAAACTGTTTAAATCTGTTTTAATTGGAGTAGCGACCACAGCCGCAATCAGTGTTACAGCACAAAGCGAAGCTGCCAAACCAACAAAACTAAAAATCGAAAAATGTTACGGCATTTCGAAGAAGGGACAAAATGAGTGCGGCAACAGCAAACATAACTGTGCTGGCAAAGCAAAAAAAGATCTCGATCCCACAGAATGGATTTACACACTGAAGGGCAATTGTGGCAGAATTACTGGCGGCAAAACCAAGCCATCCTAGCTTTTATATCTTAATAAGGCTATCTCAGACTAAGCTTACCTCTCGATATACAGCTATAAAACACTCAAACTAGTACTAGTAACCTTGTTGTTTTTATACCAGAATGCTAGACTTAACTGTTTTTTGGTAACGGCTCACTAGGGATTGATTTAAAAATGAGCAGCAATAAAGGGGATAGCTTTCAGCTAAAGGCTGACTTTTTTCCAATGACAGTGTTCAAGCTGTCGAGTGGCAATATGGATGAAATTGCAGACCAACTTGATAGCACGATTGAAAAGGCCCCTAAATACCTTGTTAACGCACCGATCATTATCGACATCCACGATGTCACCAGCAACCGCCACCTCGATATTCCACAGATTTGCAAACTGCTTCGCGGCAAAGAAATCATGCCTATTGGCATCCGCGGTCTTGATGAGAGCGATAAAACCTTAGCAATTACCAATGGCCTCGTGATGATGAAAGGTAATCAGAGCCCTTCTCTCGCTGACGGCAGCGTTAATCGCATCAACAAACAGGGCGCAAAGTCTGCAACTGCAACTCCCACTAAAATAATCAACAAACCCGTTCGCTCAGGCTCGCAGATTTATGCAAGAAATTCAGACATGATTGTGCTGGCCTCTGTCAATCCAGGAGCAGAGATTATCGCAGACGGCAATATTCATATCTACGGCCCTCTTAAAGGACGCGCACTTGCAGGTGCTAGTGGCAATGAAGATGCCCGTATTTTTTGCGAGTCGATGGATAGCGAGCTAATCTCTATTGCTGGGCGGTACTTGGTTAATAAAAAAATGAAAGCGCCGAAAGGCAAAAAACCCATGATTCAAATTTACTTGCAGGATGACAAACTGCAAATTGACGAAATTTAATTCACAAAGGAGCAAAACTGTGACAGAAGTAATTGTTGTAACCTCAGGGAAAGGCGGCGTAGGCAAAACAACTACAAGCGCCTCATTCGCAACGGGCCTAGCCCTACAAGGTTTTAAAACAGCCGTCATAGATTTTGACGTGGGTTTACGTAATTTAGACCTTATCATGGGCTGTGAACGCCGTGTCGTCTATGACCTTGCCAATGTGATTCACGGTGAAGCAGATCTTCATCAAGCGCTGATCAAAGATAAAAAAACTGCTAACTTATTTATCCTTGCGGCGTCACAAACACGTGACAAAGAAGTCTTAACTCGTGACGGTATCGAGAAGATTATTGATGGCCTAAAAGAAGCAAATTTTGATTATGTTATTTGCGACTCACCTGCAGGTATCGAGAAAGGCGCATTAATGGCAATGTATTTTGCAGATGCCGCTATTGTTGTAGCCAACCCTGAAGTCTCATCAGTACGTGACTCGGATCGTATCTTAGGCATTCTTTCTAGCAAGACACGTCGCGCTGAAAATAACGAGGAAGCAGTTAAAGAACACTTAGTTATAACACGCTACTCGCAGCGTCGCGTAGATACCGGTGAGATGTTAAGTCTTGATGATATAAAAGAATTATTAGGCATCCCTTTATTAGGCGTGATTAATGAGTCACAAACTGTACTCAACGCTTCTAACGCAGGTAGTCCTGTCATACTTAACAAAGAAAGTGATGCCGGCCAAGAGTACACAAACATTGTGAAGCGCTTCTTAGGCAAAGCACCTGCATTCAAGGACGTGATCGAGAAGAAAAAAAGTGGTTTCTTCAAGCGATTATTTAACAACCAAGAGGAGTTGGTGTAATGAGATTTATGAAATACTTCCGTGCAGAAAACAAAAAATCTGCACAATGCGCAAAGGATCGCCTACAGATCATCATTGCACAGCAACGCACACAAAAAGGCAATACCGATTTCTTACCGCTACTGCGCCAAGATATTATGGCCGCTATTGCGAAACACACGCAGGTAGATATTAACAAGGTACAAGTTGATTTACAGTGTCGTGATAATGATTCTGTGTTAGAACTAAATGTTGTTTTGCCAGATATTGCAGCCACTACTATAACTGAAGAAACAGAAGCCGTATAAACCACGTGCAAATTTCTTATGGCTTTCAAGATCGCATGTATTGCTACTTGGAGCTCATATCAGGCTGCCAGTAATCATCTTCAGATCCAGCCTAATCGGTCGCTGCACCAGCATCATCAACAGGACTCTCAGCATAAGAGCCTTCCGATAGCATTTTGCTTGCACATTCTCTACGCCCTAGCGTAACGCCATCCCATAGATCTTGTGTATACTCATCAAATGATCCACGCCTCTCTTCTGACCTTATACCACTTATCACTCAACGACATCTGAAATGCGGTCATACTGGCCAAGTTGGCTTAAGATCGCATGCATATCCACAAGCGCCCAATATTCTCGAACACGCCCTTCTTCCAACTTATAAGCTGTAACACCACTGAAACGGATTTCTTTATGTGTGGGTGAGGTTTCAAAAAAACTGCCCATGTGTGTGCCCATCGCATCCCAACGCACTACCACCTTATTATCCTCAGCAACAAAGTCATGCACTGTAAATTCAATATCCGGAAAGGTATGCAACCATTTCTCTGCAATCTCTTTCATGGTTACACTACCCTTTTTGCGATTAAAAGGACTGTGAATAATTGCATCCGAATAAAACACCTCATCAATTGCATCAAGCTCATGATTCACCCATAATGCCTGCATAAAATTCATGATAATTTTTTTATTTTCCATCTAATCACTCCTTAATAATTTCTAAAAATTGTTTTTCATTTATAACTGACACACCTAACGATTCTGCTTTTGCTAATTTACTGCCAGGACTCTCACCTGCCACAACATAATCCGTTTTTTTAGAAACGCTGCCACTGACTTTTGCACCCTGTTGCTGTAATAATTGCTTTGCTTCATCGCGCGATAATTCTGCTAAAGTACCCGTCAATACAAATGTTTTACCACTTAATGAGCTAGACGCTATTTTTTTAGGTTGAGGCCAATGCAAACCGTATTGTATTAATTTTTCGATTAACTCATGGTTATGCTTTTGCTGAAAAAAAGCTGCGATATTTGCAGACACAATAGGGCCAACATCCGCAACAGACTGAAGATCTTCTTGATCAGCACTCATAATAGCATCTAAATCAGCGTAGTGTTGCACTAAACTGCGTGCTGTTGCCTCCCCCACTTCGCGAATACCCAATGCATAAATGAATTTTTCAAGGGTGGTTTTTTTGCTTTTCTCAATAGCCTCCAATATATTATCAGCAGACTTTGCGCCCATACGCGGTAAATTTGCTAAAGTTAGATGCTTTAGATTATAGATATCCGTTATATCGTCAATCACACCCTCTGCCACTAATAACTCAACCAACTTATCACCTAAGCCTTCAATATCCATTGCTTTACGTGAGACAAAATGTTTAATCGATTCTTTTAATTGCGCATGGCAATATAAACCACCCATGCATCGTGCTACTGCTTCACCTTCAGGCTTAATCACTTCGGCATCACAGATAGGACAATGGCTTGGAATGGGGATAATGGTAGTGCCCTCGGGTCGCTTATTTGCCAAATAGCTCACAACCTCCGGAATCACATCACCTGCCCGGCGCACAATAACAGTGTCACCAACTCTAATATCCTTGCGATGCAGCTCATCAAAATTATGCAAGGTTGCGTTACTCACAGTAACCCCGCCAACCGATACTGGCTCCAACCTTGCAACAGGTGTTACCGCACCCGTTCTGCCCACCTGAAACTCAATTGCTTTTACTGTTGTTAGTTTTTCTTGTGCTGGGAATTTATGTGCAATTGCCCAACGCGGTGCACGCGATACAAAACCTAACTGCTTTTGTTGCTCAAGCGAATTTACCTTATAGACAACGCCATCAATTTCATAGCGCAAGTTATCGCGTTTAGCTGATATATCAGCATAATATTGCAAGCATTGCTGCACACCTTTATGAAGTTTAATTTGATCTGAAACAGGAAAACCCCATGATTTAAGTTGCTGTAATATACCATAATGTGAATCAGCAATAGCATTACCCGACACATCACCAACGGCATAAGCAAAAAATGCTAATGGTCGCTTAGCAGTAACATTGGAATCGAGCTGACGCAGACTGCCCGAAGTGGCATTGCGTGGGTTAGCAAATGTTTTTTCGTTTTTCTCACGTGCCTCTTTATTGAAATTCTCAAACCCCGCAATCGGCATCACTATTTCACCACGCACTTCAAACATCTCAGGCCAATCGCCATCGCGCAAGCATAACGGTACCGCTTTAATGGTGCGAACATTTTGTGTTACATCCTCCCCTACCACGCCATCACCACGTGTAGCAGCCGTTAATAATTGGCCTTTTTTATAGGTTAAATTAATCGCCACGCCATCCAATTTTGGCTCGCAAACGTACTCTATTTCTTCAGTAGTGGCTAAAGTTTTTTGCACACGCTGATTAAATGCTTCAAGCTCAGCATCATTAAATACATTATCAAGCGATAACATTGATATTGCGTGTTTTAATTGCTTAAACTGCTTCAGTGGCTCAGCACCCACGCGCTGGGTAGGAGATTCTGGCGTAACTAAAGATGGATGTTCTCGTTCAAGATCTTGTAGCTGGCGCAATAACTTATCAAATTCCACATCAGGAATAACAGGATTGGCCAACACGTAATAACGATAATTATGCTCATTGATTTCTTTACGCAGAAGATTAACTTTTTCAACAATATCTTGCGATAATTTAGACATATGCATTTTGTAGTTCTTGATAAAGCTGAAGTACTTTTTCCTCAGTTAATAGATTTTGGCCTTCATCAAGTACCTTACCACCTAAGTCTTGCACCAACTGATCTGCTGTATGCAACATGGATTGAAATGAGGTTAGTGGATCTTCACAGGATTCTAGCGATAAAAATAGGCTCAACCCTGTACAAGAAAAACTACCCATCTTATCCATATCAAATGTTCCTGGAGGCGTAATCGACGCCAACGAGAACCCACCCGCATGATGAAAAATATCCATGTCGCCAAATCGTAGGTCCGCCGATAATAACGATTGCAATAATTCATAGCCAGCATAGGGCCTACCCTCTTCAGCACGCAAATAAAATACGATTAATTTGCGCTCACCAATAACACTATCGATATTAAATTGTTTTGCCTTAGGTTTTTCATCCGGCTCAGCCGACTCTGTTTCCCGCAATCCCAACACAACATCAGTTTCGTCATTTCCATCCATATCGAACGGCGAAGATCCAAGCCGCGGTTCAATTTTTGGGGCCGCGCTTTTTTGATAACCATTGGTCCTATCTTTAATTTTTTTTCTTTTAAATTTTTTAGATTTTTGTTTTGGTAAAGGTTTAAATTTATTTTGATGATATTTTGATTGCTTATGCTTCTTGCTGGGCTGTCGAATGAGCAGGCAAATACCTACGGCACATAAGATAAAAATAATCGCACCTAGCACAATAATAAATGACATATAAAATCCCTCTTATTCGACCATCGTTATTGCTTCTTCGATATCTACAGATACCAAACGTGAAACACCGGGCTCCTGCATGGTCACCCCCATTAAATTATCAGCAGATTCAATCGTTACTTTATTATGACTGATAATTAAAAATTGTGTACTGTCAGACATTTCTTTAACGATATCACAGAAACGCCCAACATTTAAATCATCCAGCGGCGCATCAACCTCATCCAAAATACAAAACGGTGCTGGATTTAACTGAAAAAACGAAAACACCAACGCAATTGCCGTTAATGCTTTTTCACCACCTGATAACATATGAATAGTGGTGTTGCGCTTTCCTGGCGGTTGCGCATGAACTACAATACCTGCACTCAATAGATCGTCGCCTTCTAATTGTAAGTAAGCACGCCCTCCGCCAAATATTTTCGGGAAATTTTTCTGGAAGTTAACATTCACCCTATCAAATGTATCTTTAAATTTAACCTTCGTCTCTTTATCAATCTTACGAATGGCATTTTGCAGAACACTCAATGCCTCTTCAAGATCAGCATGCTGTTTTTCCAAATATTCACTTCGGGCAGATAATGTTTTGAACTCGTCAATCGCCGCCAAGTTAATGGCCCCCAAACGACCGATGCGACGCTCAACCGTGGCAGCACGCTGCTCCCATTCTGATAACTCAGCTTCCTCAGGCATCTCCACTAGCACAGCTTGCAAGTCCATATTGGCCTCACGCAATTGTTCATCTATAGTAGTTTGCCTCACAGCAATTGCCTGGTGTTCCATCTTTACTTTTTCAAGATCAGACTGCATATTTGCCAATTTGTCTTGAGCAGAAGAACGCCTCTGTTCACAACCATCAATGCAATCATTGGTATTCTGTACTTGCGCCTCCACAGCATGCAACTCTTTCTCAACCTTCAAACGTTGATCAAGCTTCTGCTGCAACTCTTGATTTAATCGCTGCAAGGGTCCACCGCTATCAGCTAAGTTTTCTTGCAACTGAGCTCGGCGCTCAGATAATTGACTCATTTGACGCTTGTTACGCGTCATCGTTTCCTGTAAAAGTTTTAATTGGCTTTCATTCGACGTTAACCGAATACCCAATTCATCTGCACGTTGTTGTGTCTGCTGTGCAGATTTTCTTGCTGCATCAAGGTTAGCAGTAGTGAGTTGACGGCGCTCCAGCAAAGCTTCTTTTTGACTGGATAATTCAGTTTCGAGCAATAATCCTTGTTGCAATAATTCTTCTGTACTTGCAAGCGATTTATGCAATTCTGTAAGCTGCTTATCACATTCACTTAAATCATGAGCAATGCGCTGTTGCTGCTGTTTAACTTCTTCTAATTTCGAATGCAACGCCGTATGTTGTGTTTTTGCCTCAGTCAATGTCTCACTGATCGACTGATATGATTGATGCTGCTCATCACGCTTTGCCTCTAAGTCAAACAGCGATTGCTCGCCTGTTTGTAATTTTTCCTCACATTCTGCAACCTGTTGCTGTGATTCAGTGATGGTTTTTTGTAGCGTCTGTATTTTTTGCTCACGCAATAAAATACTATCTTCATCTTTGACCACTTTACTGATACGCACCCAATGCTTACCAAGCCATAAGCCACAGCGCGTCACAACAGATTCATTTTCAGCAAGTTGTTCACGCCAAGACAGTGCTTGCTCAACAGATTCCGCAGCATACACCCCTGAAATCAAATCTGTTATTGGCCAATCGCTGTCGATACAGTCTTGTAAAGATTTAAATTTATTGGCATCACTTTCCTGTGTCGATGCTGTTTTCGCCAGCAAGAATACATCACCCTGCACATCACTCGCTAACGATTTAATGTATTCTTTAACATCTTTAACACAGACCGCATCAAAGAAATTGCGTAACACTGTTTCAACCGCTTTTTCCCAGCCAGATTTAACCTGCAATGACTGCCCTAAACGTGGTTGATCTGATAATTTCTGCTGCTGTAACCATTGTTTCCCGGCAACATCATCACCTTCTAGTTCAGATTTTTGAATTGCCTGCAAACCTGCACATTCTGACTGTTCCTCACGTAGTGTTTGCTGTAATTGCTTTAGCTCTTGGCTCAGTTGATTATTTTGATCACGCTGCCCTGCAATAAGGTCCGTGGTCTGTTGCAGTGATGCACCCATTTGTTCTAACGCATCTCTATGCTTCTCAACATCATTCCATAAAGGTTCAAGTTGTCGCTGCAATTGTTGCACCGCCTGAGCATCATGCTCCTCACGTAAACGCTCAACACGCTGCTCTAGGTTTGCAATCTGTTCGCGATAATGCTGTATATTGGTTCGCGCCACTTCAATTTTTTGCATGTTCTCAGCCTGCTGTGACTGATATTGCTCCCACTGCTTTTGACACTCGGCCATTTTTTCTTGCGCACTCTGCAATTCATGGTCTGCTGTGAGCACCTGATCATCAATGCTTGTCGACTGTGGACGCAGGTCATTTAATTCAGAGGTCAGTTGTTTTACTTTTGCATCATGATCGCCGTTACCAGATTCAAGCTCACTCCAAATGGCATTACTATCTTCTAATTCTGCCTGCCAACGTTGGCTCTGCTCTTGGGAACTTTTAATGCGTTGCTCAATACGCGCAATATCTGCTGCAAGCCCATAAAATTCTTTTTGCACTTCATTCTGATTATGGGTAAATTCACCTAGGCTAACTTTAAGCTTTTCAATTTCCGTCTCAACATGACGCTGCTCTGTCATCAGTGCTTCACGTTTCACATCTTGCTGTTGTATTTCTTGGTTTTTTGTTTGCAGCTGTTCATTCAGTAATTGCCAATGCAGTGCCTTAATCTGAGCATTCAAACTACGCTCTTCAACCTTCAGCTCTTTGTAACGTTCTGCCGCGTTCGCTTGGCGTTTTAAATGACTCAGCTGTTTATCAATTTCTTCTCGCAGATCCGTTAGACGACTTAAATTTTCTTGCGTACGCTTCATGCGATTCTCAGTTTCACGGCGACGCGCTTTATACGTGGAAATATTAGCAGCCTCTTCCAGGTGATTACGCATCTCTTCAGGCTTAGCCTCAATCAACTGTGAAATCATTCCTTGCTCGATGATGGCATAACTGCGCGCACCAAGACCTGTTCCTCTAAATATATCGATGATATCGCGACGGCGACAAACTGTATTATTAATAAAATAATTGGACTGGCCTTCACGCTGCACTTCGCGCCGTATGGTAATTTCATTATAATTTGCAAATTCACCGCCGATACGACTATCGCTATTATCAAAATTAAGCTCAATTGCTGCTTTACCCATTGGCTTACGTGAGCTAGTGCCATTAAAAATAACATCAGACATCGATTGTCCGCGCAATTGCTTCGCCGAAGATTCACCAATTACCCAGCGTACAGCATCAATAACATTAGACTTTCCACAGCCGTTTGGCCCAACGATTGCATTCATTTGACTACGAATAGGGATAGTGGTCACATCCGCAAATGACTTAAACCCTGCTAATTTTATACTCTTCAGGTACATCCCAAATTTCGCTATATGCTTAGAACAAACAATAGTGTACCTAATTTATTATGAATTTGGTAGAAAAATTAACGATATAAGTCACATATTTGATAAATTATTTAGTATAAAATAATGTACGTTTTGTACGTATTTACCCCTGGGGAACCGGAAAATATATATAGAAGTCTGATATTTTGACTGTACTTCTCACCAAATGTTGGCAAAATACCAACATGAAATTTTTTGACAAGCTAGAACCACGATGCAATGAAGATGACGTAAAAGGTTACAATTTTGGTAATTACTGTCTTGCTGAAATGTGCACCGGCATTCCTACAGTCCTCTGCGTGCTATTAACAATTGCAAGCTACGACACAAGCACCACCTTAGAACAACAGAGCACTCACACCAAAGCTTCCCTCTCTTTTGCAATCATTTTTTCAACAGCTTTATTGCTTATTATTGCCAGAGAAAAATGGCTACAAGCAAAAATTCAAAGGCAACGAGCGTCTAGAATAGCCGAGCCCCCGATTCATCGAGATGAGCCAACAAGCGACCCTGCAACCAATCCTCGAGCGCCTCTGCTACAGACAGGACCACGCCATAGCCGAGTTATATAGGACACAGACACAACTGATCGGTTAAGACTGACATCAATGTCTCAACGGATTGTGACCTGCATTGATGATAATGGCGCCCCGCCCAAAGAGACATAAAATCTGCCTCCTCATTCTGGCTCGATACTTGTCGCAACTGTTTTGTCAGCGCATGCTGAATCGGATATGGCGGCAACAACCAACGGAATTGCTCGAGATCCCCACTCAAACGATTTGCAATAGCCCTACCATATCGTCCCGAGAAAGCTCGTGTTAGAACGGTATTATCCGCTTGACCCTCCAGTAATGATTTCTTGTAACATGTTGCAATATTGGCTTCATCACAGGTTAAAAAAGCAGTCCCCATCTGCACTGCTGTCGCGCCTTGATCAAGCGCTTGCTTAATCTGCTCTGCATTCATTATTCCACCTGCCGCAATAACGGGCAGCTCAATTTCCTCAACACACTCTGCAACCAGCTGATCCATTGCAACTAAAGAATCTTCAACCTCACCATGAAACGTAGCACGATGCCCACCTGCTTCTTCTCCTTGCGCCACAACCGCATCTACACCACTTGATGCTAACATAATAGCTTCATTCACTGCAGTTGCTGTACCAATAATAAAAACACCTTGTTGTTTTAACGCCGTTATATATTTTTCTTTCAATACCCCAAAGGTGAAACTAAACACAGGCACCCGAGCATCAATCACTGCTTGCATTTGCGATTCAAAATCTACTTGCGCATGACGCAGATCGCCCCAGTCTGATATTCCCAGTGTCTCATAGTAGGGTTGTAATAATTGTTTTGCAGCATCCACTTGCTCACTTGAAACTATAGAGGTCTCATCTGGAATAAATAAATTAACGGCGAAAGGTTTGTCCGTTAATGCTCTGATTTTTTTAATCTGGTCAGTGATCTCATCCGCTGACAAATAGCCCGCGCCTAATGAACCAAGCCCACCTGCATTACTCACTGCAGCGATCAGTTCTGGGGTGGTGATACCACCTGCCATAGGTGCTTGAATGATTGGGTATTGAGTCTTAAACACATAAACCTCCCTATCTAGTATAGCTGAACAACAGGCTTCGTTAAGACATCTACCTAAAGCGCTGCGAAACACCTATCATGGTAGATAATTAGAAAAAACACAAGAATTTTGACTCTTTAACAAATCGGACATAGAATGGCGGATCCTGACAAAGCTCCCTTCGTCTAGCGGTCCAGGACGTTGCCCTCTCACGGCAAAAACACGGGTTCGAGTCCCGTAGGGAGCGCCATTAAAATACCCTGTATTTCTATAACCAATCTTCTGCACTATGATGACCTCAGCCGTTTTGCATTTACACCAGAATACGCTATAATGTGTATATCTATGTGTATTACGAGGTGTATATGAGAACCAATATTGTCCTTGACGACGAACTGATAAAAGAGGCATTCAAATACAGCAGTGCAAAAACAAAACGCGAGTTAATTCATTTGGCTTTAGTAGAATTTGTGCAACAACACAAACGCAAAGACGTTCGCAAACTCGCTGGAAAAGTTAAAATTGCCAGTGATTATGATCATAAAAAATTACGCAAAGGATCTGACGACTAAATGTATTTAATTGACACATCTGTTTGGATTGACTTTTTAAAACAAAAGAAAACCCATCAAGTTAAATATTTTCAAAAAATCCTAGATGAGGGCATGCATTTCGGCCTTACTTCAATTATCTATCAAGAGGTGTTGCAAGGCGCGGCGACATCGCATGACTTCAACATGCTGGATAAATTTCTATCTACACAAAAAGTTTATAAACCAAAACACCCTATCGAAAGCTACAGACTTGCTGGAAAAATTTACTTTGACTGCAGAAAAAAAGGCTACACAATTCGTAGCACTATAGATTGTTTAATCGCACAAATTGCTATCGAAAACAACACAACACTATTACATAACGACAATGACTATACTTACATTCAAAAAATAAGACCTAAACTCAAGCTACTGACATAACTCTATGTGACTGCCCAGAATATTTCAACAACACCCTAAGTCACACTAAAAACTTTAACAATGATTCTATTTCTTCCGCTATGTTTAGCAATACACTTAAAGTCTGGATCTAAAGAATCCACTTCAACCGGAGGTACCGCACCACTGCCCATGCTGAACGTTTGAGGCCTTCCATCAGCACCCGCCAACAATGAAATGGGTGTAAATACACTACAAATCCACGAACTAAAATTTCTGACCTGCAAACCAATTTCACCTCTATTCACAGCATGACGTAAGGCAGGGCCAGAAGTATTTGCCGTTAAGACTGCAATCTTATTATTATCACTTTTCCTAATATTAAGGTCTTCGGATGGTATGCCTACCAACAAAGCCGCACCACCATAAACTGACTGAGAACTTCTATCTCGAACAATAAATTTAATCGGTGTATTATAAACATTGGTTGCGAATGCACTTACAGAAACGCAAACCATCAGCAAGACTAGCATTACTGTTTTTTTCATTTTCTCTATCCTTCCGTGATAACAAATAAAACTAGGCCGAAACCTTACCCGACCTTATTTCCTTGTGAACTGCAGCCATCGACTTCACCCAAGGAGCCATTTGGCGCAAATGCTTAGGCAAATTCATCGCAGCAATATGTGCTTTACGAGCACTCGAATAATTACCGTAAACTAATACATACCAAGGCCTACCCTCATAAGTCACATGGAAAAACTGCGTCTCTGCCTGCAACTGATGTAAATCTACAAAGTCACGCAGCGCCTTAAGGTCATGACCCGCCATCACTTGCAATGTAAAATGATCCGAAGGAACATGTAACAACTCAGATTCTACTCGAGTCATACTTGCCTCTGAAGGCAAATCTTTTGCAGATTCCGACTTAAGTGACGCAATATGCTCCGGTGCCTTTGCTTCTTCGCGAGATTGATTTTCGTAAGGTGATATAGGCTGCGAGTTTTTAACTAAACGCGGATCATGGTTTGGAATATCCTGCAGCTTACGCAAGGATAATGGCGGTGCTACCGCTTCTTTTGTCCTAACACTCTCCCTATCACCGCCAGCTCTACCCGTGCCATATTTTGGCAATACCTCATGTAACGATCCACCGGTCTTTTCATTAAGCTGATCTACTTCATCCGCATTATAATGCTTGGGTGGGCCGCTAATTTGCCCTGCACCGAAATGCTGTCTCGAACCTCCGTGCAATACATTTAAATCGCCACCGGAATCAATCATTCTCAAGGCTTTCTTCGCCAACGGCTGATCTTGACTGGCCGCTCGCTTGATCCATAACCGTGCTGTTGGAATATCACGCACTGTTCCTAACCCGTAATAATACATGTAACCCAATGCATATTGCGCATCTGGATCACCGTTTTCTGCAGCTGCCTCCACTCTATCAACCGAACAATCATATCTCTGCAGATAGGGATTACTAGAACATGCACCCGACATGATAGCACCGCCGTCCGAGCCACCCGCCATCAAATTTGAATTCTTCGCGCAACCCGCCAACACGCCAGCAATCGTTACGACACACAATAGCCTGAATAATTTCATACTTTTCCTCCCAACAACACAGCCTACCATTTTCCGTCATTTTTTTTGGCTATGCAATAGTAAAGGCCCAGTCCATGACAAGTCATAAACTGGGCCCGTTTCTGCACTAGGGAACTAGCGACTTAATAAGCCATAAAATATGGATAGGCATAGGAATGGCTGTTGACATAGCGACCACCTAAATGACTGCCGCTGAATACGGCAATAAGGCTGGTCAATAAAAGGCCCGCAAAGGCAACAATAATAACACTGGCTAGTGCTCTTCGCATAATCTGATCCTCCGTGATCGTTTCGTTAGCAGACATTAACGATAACATAGCCCTGTAGGATAACAAGTAACCACTTTGTTCAAATAATAACAGGGCAAAAATCTTCAACTTGAGCAAAAAGCAGTGTTCAATCTTTTCATTAACTTAATGCCAGGACATCATTTCTCCAACCTGACACCTCTCGTAAATAGTCAGAAATATCTTATTTTCAAGCAAGCAAATGCTCACACAGCTCGAGGTAATATTGGAGGCGCCATGAGACCGAAAAAATCCGGTATTGCGATACACATAATAGATCTTCAAGCTCAACCTATGCAAAAAATTAAAATCACGATTTCACAACAGCAGGCACACTCAGCACAATCATTTCAGTGCTATGAAGCACTGAATCAAGCTTACACCTACCTGATAAGGCTATCAGAGCAGTGTCAACAGGCTATTATAGGGAAACCCCTATCAGCAGCATTATATTTTAATGACTCACAAGAGCCGCGATATTTTCATGGAATTGTTCATGAATACCAGCAACAGCCACCTCGTATAATTTGCACCTCGTGGCTTGGCTTACTGCAGTTCGAACAGATTAATCGCCGCTTTATCAATAAAAGCATCCCAACTATTTTGCAGGAGATTTTCAAGCAACATCAATTTCATGATTATAATATGCAGCAACTAAAACAGCCCTATCAGAAACACCACTGTATATGTCAGTATCAAGAGACAACGTTACAACTTATCAATCGACTTTGCCAACTGGCAGGGATCTATTACTGGTTTGAACAATCAACTGAACGAGCCACCCTAAAGTTTGTTGATAGCATCCAATCGCTGCATGTTAAGCATGCTCCTCGCTGGCAACAATTGAGTACTATTTATAAAACCAAAACCGAATCAACACTCAAAGCAATCTCGCATCAAACGAATATATACATTACCACATTAATAAATCTAAAGGATCAAGCAGCTAAGCTGCCAGTTGTCACACAACTCTTTCACAAGATGGATGTCACTCAACAACGCTACACTTGTTACGTTACTGCCAGTAACTGGCCGGCAACATTGACTCCAATTGATAAGCCACATATTCATGGCATACAAACGGCTACCGTTATGGACCATCGCGCCAACCAAATTCAATGCCGCTTTGACTGGGAGCAACAACGACTCTATCAAAAAGGTCACTGGATTGACTATTGCCAGCCATTTGCGAGTAACGGAGTTGGCATGCAATTCACGCCGGATATTGGCCATCAAGTTATCATTATGTTTATCAACGGTGATCCAGAACAACCTGTCGCGATAGGGTCATTGTATAATGCGACCCATAAGCCACCCTACCCTCTGCCACAATTTCAAAATAATATGACGCTTAAATCAAAATCAGGCAATGAAGTGAGCTTCATTGATACCGGCAATAAGAGCAAGTGCATAATATCCGCAAGTCATGATTATTATGAAATGATTTCAAAAAACCGCCATGAGACAATACACTCAGATCAAATTATTTGCGCTAAAAATAAGTATAGATTGATGCTGAGCAAAGGCTGTTATACCATAAATGCCAAGCAGAAAATTACATTAACCTGCGGTGACAGTAAAATTTGCATCACAGCCGACAAGATCACATTTCGGGCTAACATGATTTATCTAAACTAAACCTCCAACTTGACATTACGGGCATACTTGTAATATTCTCCTCTGGAATATAACCAAGGAGACATCCATTGCCAGCCTCTGCAGAAGAAGAATCAAGAAAGAGAAAATTTCACCTTGCGGTAAGAAAGCCGGCAGATAATCTTGAAGATCATAGCGACTTCCTTGCACAAGCACTTAAGGCAGAACTCGCCAAAAGAACAGATAAGGAAGACTCAGATGAAAGCGATAGTGAAGCTGTCAAAACAGGCAGTGCAGGCCGAGAACCAAAACGTCAAAAAGTAGACATCCCCAAACCTGACGACGATGATGACCGTGTTACTCCACTAGCAGCCGCTGATAAACCAGACCATGATGCTGATCGCGTTGTTCCAAGACCAGACACGCCCAGGCCAGACTTAGGCGCTGCTGCACCACCTAGTCTCTTCGCTGCTCCTCACAATACAATGTGCGTTCCCACGCGTCGCACCAGCGCCAGTAGTGACCGTGCAGTAACAGCAAGTGCGGCGGCAGCAAAACCAAGGTTAGAACATTCTTGAGATATCATTCACTGTTGCCTGCACCATCACCAGTAGAATAATAAATAACCCCACCATTAACATCGAATATTGAAATCGCATCGGTACTGGCTTTCTGAAAATCAGTTCAATTAACTGCAACACAAAATGACCACCATCCAATATCGGGATGGGTAGTAAATTAATAAACCCTAATGCCACACTAATAAATGCGACAAAACCAATATAAATAGCAACACCCGCTTCTGATGCACGTCCCGCATTTTGAAAAATTGAAATCGGCCCACCCAATGTTGCAACTGAAATATTGCCGGTCACCATTTTATGCAAAACAACAGCATTAAAACTGATTAACCCGAGCGTTTGCTTCCATGCAGGCACAAAAGCACTAAAAACAGAAAAGTTCTCGTGATACAGCTGATTCGCAGGCCATTCAGGTGCCTTTACGACCACCCCCAAAAAACCAACACGCCTACCACCATGCTGCACAACCCCCGTGTGTACCGTTAACTGCTTGACCCCACCCGAACGCAACACACTAACCGTAATCTTCTTATCAGGAAGGCTGCCAATTTTCATCACTACCTGCTGCCAATCAGAAACTTTCGCACCCTGCACCGCAATAATTTTATCACCCTTAATAACACCCGCACGCGAGGCAGGCGAATCCTTTGAGACCCGATCAACAATCGTTGGAATAGCAGGCGCAAAAGGCACCAAGCCCAACCCCTTGAGCACATCCGGTCGTTTATCTTTAAGTCCCCAACTGGCAAGATCCAGTCGATGATTGCTAATACGCCCCGTTTTAATATTCTTCACCGTAACAAAAACATCTGATTCACCAGCCTGACTGATCAGCTGCATCATTACACGCTGCCAATTGCGAGTTTGCTGCCCTGCGACACTGATAAACTCATCACCCGCTCGCAGACCTGCTTTTGCCGCATAAGAGCTTGGCGTTACTTGCCCAATGACTGGTTTGATATGGGTCATGCCACCCATATAGACACACCAAAATAAAACCATCGCCAATATAAAATTAGCTAGCGGACCCGCCAGTGTTATCGCCATGCGTGCCCAGACAGGCTTGCTGTTAAAGGCGCTCGATGCATCTTTGCCTTTAACCACTTCATCACCTTCACCCAGCATTTTCACATAACCACCCAGCGGCAATACCCCTATCGCATAGGTCGTGCCACTCTTCGCTTGACGCGACCAAAGCGCCTTGCCAAAACCGATCGAAAAACGCAGTACTTTTACGCCGACAGCACGTGCCACCCAAAAATGGCCACATTCGTGAATAATAATCACCACAAAAATTGCAATCAGCGCTGTTAAAATATTTATTAGAATTGCCATAATAATCCTTCAGTGACAAGATTACGCAACCTCTGTATAGTACCAAACTACGTTAGCAAATTCACCAATAATTGATATAAATAAATACAACATGGCACGCAAGAAAAAACCGCAAAAAACAGCAACCCTGCAGATATCAGGACTCAGTCATGAAGGCAGAGGCATTGCCAAAGAAGACGGTAAAATTACCTTTGTTTTCGGCGCACTAACAGATGAAACTGTGAATGTACTTTACACACACAGCCGAGGAAAATTTAATGAGGCCAATACCACCGAGGTCATTTCCCCTGCCAGCAACCGTGTGACGCCAGCTTGTGAGTATTTTGGAATTTGTGGTGGCTGCAGCCTACAACACCTGAAACACGAGGATCAAATTTCTCACAAACAATCAACGTTGCAGGAACTGCTGAAACACCAAGCAAATGCAGAGCCACAACAATGGCTGGATCCAATCACCGATAAATCTCTCGGTTATCGACGTAAGGCTCGGCTAAGCGTGCGCCATGTTGCAGGCAAACAAAAAGTGTTAGTAGGATTTCGTGAACGCTACAGTCGCTTTGTGGCAAATATCGATCACTGTGCGATCTTACATCCGAGCATTGGTGAACACCTCGATGACATCAGCGCCATGCTCTTCACGCTCGAGCAGCGCGATCATATTCCACAGATCGAGGTTGCTGTAACCGATAGCGTGAGTGCCTTGATCATTCGCCACTTAACACCGCTACCAGAGCATGATTTAGAAATTCTAAAAAACTTTGCCATTGAATTTAAACTGCATATTTATTTACAGCCCAAAGGGATTGACAGCATCTATTTATTTCAGCCTGAAAAAGACGATGACAAGTTGCGCTATACACTCAAACAAGACAAACTAACTCTTGCATTTCACCCGGCCCAATTTACGCAAATTAATCATGCCATCAATGACAAAATGATCATCCAAGCAATTAATCTTCTAGATCTGAAGCCAAGCGATAAGGTACTCGATCTTTTTTGCGGTATTGGTAATTTCAGTCTACCTGCTGCAAAATACAGTCAATTTGTTACTGGCGTTGAAGGTGCTAAGGACGCTGTTGAACAAGCAAAAGAAAATGCGGTTATTAATAATATTGATAATACAACATTTCATACTGCCAACTTATTTGAGGATTGCGAACATTTACCTTGGGCAACTCAACGTTATGATAAATTAATCATTGACCCACCGCGCAGTGGCGCTGAACAAATACTGGCATTACTGCCTCACTGGCAGCCGGATAAAATTATCTACGTCTCCTGCAACCCAGCCACACTAGCACGCGATACAAAGCAGATCCTAGCAGCTGGCTATCAGCTTACAAATACTGGTATTATGGATATGTTTCCGCACACACAACATGTCGAAGCGATGGCATTGTTTACAAGGATCACATCATGACTGCGCCCATCTTACATAAACAATCAAACCAATGGCTCGAGCAAGTTTGTACTGCACACTCAGGCTTAAATAGAAGCATACTAGAAAAGGCCTGCCTACTCTCAGAAAAAATTGCGGCACAAACGATCACACCCTATGCCAACTCTACTTTAACCCAAGGCATACAGATCGGCGACATACTGCTCGCACTGGAATGTGACTCACAAACGATTGCTGCCGGTATTTTGTATCCTGGGTTTTATTACGGACAAACTGACAAGGAAATGCTTTGCGATGAAGTAGGCACCACCACCTATAAACTATTGACCGGCACACAACGCATGGAGTCGACTTATAATTTGCGTGGTGAAAACCAAAATCAAGCACAATTAGATAACTTGCGCAAAATGTTCCTCGCTATTGTTGATGATGTGCGCGTTGTATTGATAAAGTTGGCTGAACAATTAACTGTGCTAATGAATATCAAGAACGCACCACAGTCCCAAAAAGCACACATAGCACAACAGGTGATGGACATGTATGCACCGCTAGCAAATAGACTGGGCGTTGGGCAACTCAAATGGCAGCTGGAAGATTATGCCTTTCGTTATTTATCACCTGAAACTTACAAGAAAATCTCAAAAGCACTTAAGATGCGTCGTACTGAGCGTGAAAACTTTATCAAAGAAATGATTGACCGACTCAGTAAATTGTTTGAAGAAAATAATATTAAAAACTTTGAAATTGCAGGTCGAGCCAAACATATTTACAGTATCCATAAAAAAATTCAACGCAAGCGTGTTAGCTTTGAAGAAATTTATGATGCCAGTGCGTTACGCGTCTTGGTCGACAACCTCGATGACTGCTATGCCATCCTAGGAATCGTGCACGGCACTTGGGATCACATCGCTAAAGAGTTTGATGATTATGTGACAAACCCGAAACCCAATGGCTATCAATCGATTCATACGGCAGTTATAGGCCCGAACAATATTAATGTTGAAATCCAAATTCGAACCAGACAAATGCATGAAGATGCAGAAATGGGTGTAGCGGCACATTGGAAATACAAAGAAGGCAGCGCCACTCAAGGCAGTTATGAAGACAAGATTGCTTGGTTACGTGAGGTCATGGATTGGCAGAAAGATATTACAGGCGATGAGGATGAAAGTTTATCAAAAATCTTTGACGATCGTATTTATGTCTTCACACCCGCTGGCGATGTCTATGATTTAATTGCCGGTGCGACCCCACTCGATTTTGCTTATCATGTACATTCATCGGTTGGGCATCGCTGTAAAGGCACCAAAGTGAATGGTAAAATGGTACCACTAACGCACGCATTAAAGACAGGCGACCGTGTTGAGGTCATCACTTCCAAACAGGAAAATCCGAGTCGTGACTGGATTGATAGCGATAAACATTACCTGAAAACTGCCGCCGCAAGAAGCAAGGTACGTCACTGGTTCAAAAAACAAAACTTTGATCGTGATTATACCAGCGGCGAAGAATTATGGGACAAAGCCTATAAGCGTGAAGGGTTTAAGAAGAACGATTATGAAAAAGTATTGCAACGTTTTAATTTCAAGACACCTGAGCAATTACTTGCAGCCATCGGCGCAGGTAATATTGGCGTTAGCAGTGTCATTCAACAAATAAAGGCATTACTGCCACAAAAACCTCATGAAGATGATGACGCAGCAGCCATTAAAGCGCTAAAAATATCGAGTGATCGACATAAAGGTAAGATGCACGGCCAATCACATATTAATATCGAGGGTATTGATGATTGCTTAACGCAGATGGCAGGATGTTGCAACCCCATCCCTGGAGACGATATAATTGGATACATTACCCAAGGCAGTGGTATCACCATCCATCAACGTGAATGCAACAATATACAGCATTCGTTATTGGAGCGCCCTCACCGTATTATTGAAGTAAGCTGGGATGACTCGGGCTCTCATAGTTATAAAGTAGATTTAAACATTAAAGCTCAAGATAGAAATGGTTTAGTGCGTGATATTACTTCAGAAATTACACAGCAGAAAATCCCACTATTAGGCTTAAGCACCCGAGTCAGTCGTAAAGAAAACCTGGCTTACTTAAATTTAAGTGTTGAGCTTCATGGCAATGAGTCATTGCAAAAATTACAAAACAGTTTAATGAATATTCCTGGCATTATTCAAGTACAGCGTTAATGCATTCATCACTGCGATGAGTTATTTATCCTCTAGATTGCTTCGCGATGCTCGCAATGACGAGGGCTCATTAACAGAACTAGCGATCATCGGCAGGCCCTTGGAGCGTACCCCTATCTTCCGGACTCGCACGATCATCTAAAATAGGTCGACGAGGTATTTTCGACAATCTAGCACTAAATGCACGTCGAACACCCTTTCGCGACACTGTCAGTTGAATCACATCCCCAGGTTTTCGTTGCGCTACAGCACCTTGAAACCCACGCGCATTGCGTATGCTACGATTATTGACTGACAATACAACATCAAGACGCTTTATACCCGCCTTGCTAGCCGGTGAATTCGGAATCACATCATCCACTACAACACCCCTAGTTTGCTTTACGCCTAAAGCCTTGGCAGTCCTCGCATCCAACGTCACAACCTCAACACCCAACCATCCACGGGTTACCTTGCCAGACTTGATAATTTGCTGCATCACATTTAATGCATTATCAACCGGTATTGCAAAACCAACACCTTGATAACCGCCCGAACGCGTATAAATACCCGTGTTAATTCCTACCAAATGCCCATTGGTATTTACTAGCGCGCCACCCGAATTACCAGGATTAATAGCAGCATCCGTCTGGATATAATTTTCTAACGAATTCAAACCAACCGTATTACGGCCAATCGCACTGACAATACCTTGCGTAACCGTTTGACCCAAACCAAATGGATTACCGATTGCCAAAACAATATCCCCTACTTCAACATTGTTTGAGTTGCCCAACTTAATTGGAGATATATTATCGAGACTGATATGCAATACAGCCAAATCAGTTTCTGGATCAACACCCACTACCTTAGCCTGAACTTTGCGACCATCCATCAATGCAATCATGACCTTTGACATACGCCGAATGACATGATAATTCGTCAGAATATAGCCACGACGATTCATAATGACCCCAGAACCTAAGGTTATTTTACGACGTTTAGAGCCTCTGGATAAATTAGCCTGCATTGTAGCGCGTGCGGTCTTACCCGAATAAACATTTACAACGGAAGCACTCGCATTCTTCACCGCTCTAGAATAAGATTTATGAGATGACGCATTAGCAATGACTGGAGCAAAAAGCCCTAATAGCACAGCCACAAAAACTGCCTTAGATATCCTTATCATTCTCACCTCCACTGATCAACTCTACCATAGCTTGAACCGCCTTGTCTTCTGCAACTTGCTGCCCCGTGAACCACGACAACAGCACAGGATCAGGCTCATCAAGCATAGCGTCAAAGGTCTTTATTTGATTCTTATCAAGCTGTTCCAGTTTATTCTTAATAAATCGCTCAAGAAAAAAATCAAGTTCCAACATACCACGGCGACATTTCCAGCTAAGGCGTGCCAATAATTTTGGATCATGTGTCATTGTCTCTCCCCATAAGACAGCCCATCAGGCAAACAGGGTAACGGAAATTGCCCGCTAACACCATACTAAACCAGAGCATTAAATATTAAATCGGCACTCATTGTCTGAGCGCCTTCTTATGGTATTTTGCCCGTTAAGTGCCATGGATGTAATAATATGCTATGTTTAAACCTGCCGTATAATAAGGATTATAATATGTCAAAACACACCGTCGCAGAAGAGCTCGTGATTCAATTAACTCACATCGGCATCAAACAGATATTTGGCATCACAGGAGATGCCCTCAATCCTTTTACCAATGCGATTCGCAAACACAATACCATCGAATGGTTCACGGTTCGCCACGAGGAAACTGCTGCCTTTGCCGTTGCTGCACAAGCAGAACTGACCCAACAACTAGCAGTTTGTGCTGGCACTATCGGACCAGGCGCACTGCACTTCATTAATGGCCTATACAATGCCAAACGCGATCGCTGCCCGGTATTGTGTATCACCGGCCAAGTGCCTCGACCCGAAAGCAACAGTCCGTATTTTCAGGAAGTCGATATCGACAAAGCTTTCGATGATGTTTGTGTGTTTAGCGTGACGCTACACAGTGCCGAACAAATCCCTAGAGTCTTACAGCAGGCTGTTAGTGCCGCGATACATCAACGAGGCGTTGCCCATATTGCATTACCCACAGACATTTCATTATCAGAGATAGAGGCACAAACACCCATAACACTTTTCAAAAAAGGCGCACCGCCCTGCCCAACTGACGATGAGATAAAACAACTCAGCAAGCTTGTTAATGAAGCTGAGAATGTCTCGCTACTGATCGGACGTGGTGCGCGCGATGCCAAACAACAAGTCATCGATCTTGCCACAAAACTATCAGCACCCATCGCACACTCACTTAAAGGTTCCGAGTCTATCGATTATAACCATCCACACTCAATCGGTGGCATCGGACATGTCGGCACGCCGCATGGTTTAGAAGTCATGGCTGATTGCGATTTACTACTCATGCTTGGAACAGATTTTCCTTATAGTGCGTTCCTACCAAAAAAATGCAAAATAGCACAGATTGATATCGTGGCCGAACATCTCGGTCGACGTATTGCCATCGATTTAGGTGTAACCGGTGATGTGGCAACCACTCTCGATAAACTGCTACCCAATATAAAACCAAAAAGTAATAGCGCACTGAAATCATTACAGAAAAAACGCGATAAATGGCTACAAAAAACGCTTGAAATCTACGCGCCAGAAAACAGTAAGGATGATGTGATTCATCCACAATCTGTCGTATTAGGTGTTTCAGAACTCGCAAAAGACGATGCTATTTTCTGTGTCGACATTGGTGAAATCACTGTTTGGACGGCGCGATATCTAAAACTGCATGGCCAACAACGCTTGCTGAGCTCTTTTAGTCATGGCTCCTTAGGCGTAGGTCTGCCTGCAGCCATCGGTGCACAAGCACTAGATCGAAACAGACAAGTGATCGCTATTAGTGGCGACGGTGGTTTTGGCATGTTGCTGGCAGATTTAGTGACCGCATCACGCTACCAACTGCCAATTACACAGATCGTTTTAAATAATGGTAAATTTGGCTTCGTAGAACTTGAAATGGAAGCAAATGGCATGCCTCGTTACGCAACTGATCTTGTCAATCCCGATTTTGCCAAGGTTGCTGAAGCCTGTGGTTTTGAGGGCATTACCGTCAAAAAACCCAGCGAACTGATGGGTGCATTAAAACATGCTTTATCAACACCAAAGCCTGTCTTACTCGATGTATTTGTCAATCCATCAGAGCTAATTGTGCCTTCAAAAATCGATCCAGCGACGGCCGTTAAGTTTATGGAAGGAAAAGTGAAAGAAGTATTAATCGAGAAAAATATAAAAACGCTATTTGAACGTTAAGGAGCCATCCCGATGGAATTATCCAACCCCAAACTATTCAAAACTCAGAACTTTATTAATGGAAAATGGCAGCCTGCCAATAACAAAGAAACTTTTGAAGTACTCAATCCCTTTAATCAACAGAAAATTGCCGATGTGCCTTTAAGTGGCGCAACAGAAACTGAAGAAGCCATTGATGCTGCGCATAACGCGTGGCCAGCATGGCGAGACAAGACCGCTAAACAACGAGCAGATATTTTAAATAAATGGGCAGACTTGATTGACAGCAATATTGAAGACCTAGCGCAATTAATGACAGCAGAAGGCGGCAAACCTATTAAAGAATCGCGCGGTGAAATTGCTTACGGCAATAGCTTTATTCGCTGGTTTGCAGGTGAAGCCGAACGTATCGATGGCGATGTCATTGCAGCACCCAAGTCAGATGCACGTATACTGGCACTAAAACAACCGATTGGCGTCGTGGCTGCCATCACGCCCTGGAACTTTCCAAATGCCATGATTACACGCAAATGTGCGCCTGCACTTGCAGCGGGTTGCACCGTTATCGTCAAACCAGCAGAAGACACACCGCTATCTGCATTTGCACTCGCAGAATTAGCCGCACAAGCTGGCATTCCAGATGGCGTTTTTAATATTGTCACCGGCAACCCAGAAGAAATTGGCACAACACTCTGCGAAAGTCCGATTATACGTAAACTTTCTTTTACGGGCTCCACTCGAGTTGGTAAATTACTGATGAAACAATCCGCCGACACCGTTAAAAAATTATCGCTCGAGCTTGGCGGTAATGCGCCTTTTATTGTATTTGATGATGCCGATCTTGATGCGGCGGTCGATGGCTTAATGGCCTCAAAGTTTCGCAATACAGGCCAAACTTGTATTTGTGCAAATCGCATCTACCTGCAAAATACTATTGCTGAACCGTTTATTAAAAAATTGAAATCATCAGTCTCTCAATTAAAAATAGGAGATGGTGCCAATGAAGACACAACTCAGTCTGTCTTAATCAATCAGGCTGGAATGGATAAAGTAATGCGACTCGTAGAGGATGCCAAACAACACGATGCCACTGTTATTATGGGAGGAAAACCTGCTGCTGATATTAGCTCACTGTCGTTTGAACCAACAATTTTGACTGGCATCACAAATAAAATGGCAATCTATCATGAGGAAATCTTCGGCCCTGTCGTTGCAATACAACAATTTGAGACTGAAGAAGAAGTTGTGCGACTTGCTAATGACACACCATTTGGCCTGGCCTCTTATTTTTATACTAATAATAATGGGCGCGTCTGGCGTGTGAGTGAAGGGCTTGAGTACGGAATTGTCGGCGCTAACAGTGGTGCCGTCAGTTCTGCTGTGGGGCCTTTTGGCGGTGTCAAAGAATCGGGGCTTGGCCGTGAAGGCTCAAAATACGGTATTGAGGATTTCCTAGAAATCAAGCAAGTGTATATCGGTGGAGTTTAAGACTACCGTGCCACTTCGTGACTCGCAATGACAGGCATGTTATTCCATCACATTTCAGGAGCAGGAGCAGGAGCAGAACCAGGTTCAGCAGCAGCCTCTTCAGACTCAGGCTTTTTCGACAACACCGCAGCTTTTAGCTCGGAGAAAAGCACCACTTGCATGCAATCAGATCTAACAGGCATATCCCTCAATTGCCTGATTCCACGAGATGAATAAGAAACCCGTGGATACGGTGTCTCACTCATAGGGTTTAATCCATCAAAAAGAAATACCTCGCCCTCGACAAGACCACATCTTAGAAGGCCTGTACTGATAAAATATCCAATTGTATCGATTAATGCTTTAGGAATTGTGTCATCTTCAACACAAAGAAAAACAAAAAGACACAATGAAATGATTTTCTCTCGAAGCGCTGGCAATTCTAATGCGGCCAATGTTCTACAGATTTTTGCTGGTAACAATGCACTGTGGTCATATCTTAAATTACCAGAAAGATAAGAGAGGGCCGTATTTTGTTGTGCTTCACTTAAGTACGGAGTTAATACCTCCAATGATTTCAAAACCTGTATGTGCCCTTCAGGAAATTCGTTCCAATGACCCTCATCAATTATCGCATCAATCGCAGCAAAAATCTCACCATCTACCCGACCCATCACTCGTGCCATGACCTCAACCGTCTTTAATGCTTGTAAACATCGATCATCGTATTTTCCTAGAGCCGTAATAATAGCTGCATTTAATTCTTCACAAATCACAGCAATATCACTGTTAATAAGCGCGCGAATCACTTCCCAACAACGCTTACGCTTTTCACTATCTGTGCCACTTAAAGCATTATCCATATTGACTGCTGTTTTAATAAGCACTTGACGATCGCCTGGAGAAGTAGGCACTCTTGCATGAAGTTTAATAGCTCTAGCTCGCACACAAACCTCAGCCTCATGCTGATCTCCCGCCAGAAGCGCATTCAGAGCTACTTGTCCTGCCGCAGGCCTTCTTCGGTTTTCTTCATCTCGCAACAATCGCGTATCAAAAGCATGAAAATGTGCGGCTCTTCTTGCCTCGCGCTGATCCCTGCATGCATGCTCAAGCGCTCGTCTAATAAATCCATCTGGCTCCCGTGGGTTAAACACTAATCTTTGGTGGCCTATAGTCCCTCTATGAGCCGCTGTATCGACAACATAACGATTAAATAATCTATAAAATTGCTCACTCACTGCTGGGTCAGGTGATACTCTCGTCAATATACACAAAATATGTATTCGAGTACTGATCGCAAACTCTGGGTGATCGATCAATTTTTTTAATTCTGGAACGAGTGTCACGTCTTCTGCAGCCCTCGGTGCAATAAAGGCTGGCAAACTTATTGAATCCGTCCAGCATTGAAGAAGTGCTGCCTGCAACTTGGGATCGACATTAGGACTCGATAATAACAGAGCTGTTGCTAATGTACGAAAACGACGGTCAACCTGACGAAGTCGCCATAAATCGCGAGCAAGATATTCAAGAACTAATCGTATAGCAGCATCCGGTAATGCATATATACCGCCCGCTCTGACCGCGTGATAATCACCTGATTCAACATCGTGATAAACTTTAAGCACTATGTGTTTCTCTTGTGGCATCTGCTCTCACCTTTAATATTGATTTCAATTGCGAGAAGAATACCACAATGACATTAGACTTGAAATAAAATTAAACAGATGTACGTCTCGGCACTCTTGCTGTGACTTGTGTCAACAACTCATACGCAATCGTATCCGCAGCATGCGCAATACGTTCAACCGGCAAACCCTCACCCCACAAAATCACCTTATCACCCTGCTCAATCACATCAACACCGCTCACATCGACCGTCATACAATCCATCGAAATAGTTCCCACAATCGGACACTCCACTCCGTGAATTAAAACAGGCGTTCCAGCAGCAACATGGCGTGGATAACCATCACCATAACCCATAGCCACCACTGCCACTTGCATATCACGATCACACTCCCAAGTGCATCCATAACCAATCTTATCGCCTTTTCTCAGAGATCGACACACACTGATATAAGATTTCAAAGTCATCACTGAACGCAAATCAAAATCACTACCTAACTTATCTTCGAAAGGCGAGACACCATACAACATGATTCCGGGGCGCACACAATCTGCATGAGCATCCGGATAAGCTAATATTCCTGCAGAATTAACAATTGATTTCGGGCTGTCAAATGAATGCGTTAACTTCGAAAATAATTCGATCTGCTGTTCGGTAAAATCATGATTGACACTATCTGCATCAGCAAGATGCGTCATTAACATAAAAGGTTTTTGAACCGATTCTAAATCAATCAGTACAGCATATGCATCACCAACCTCATCTGATGAAAATCCTAAACGATGCATGCCAGTGTCTATTTTCATACTGACTTTAATCGGTTCGGGCAAATTAATGGATTTTAATAACTCCAACTGAAAGTTATCATGCACAACCACAGTAATGTGATGCTCACAACACAGCAGCAATGCCTCTTCATCTTGAAAACCCGACATCAACACAATATCTTTTTCGGCATCTAACGATCGCAATTGCAATGCCTCATCCAATGTCGCAACGCCCAGCATATCCGCCTCAGCCCATGCAGCCTGCAAACAATTCCAATCATGCCCGTAGGCATTTGCCTTGATCATTGCCATGATACTGCATTCAGAACCCACATGTTCACGCACACAATGTAGGTTGTGCTTAAAGGCAGATGGATTAATATGAGCGACATTTTTAGGGCTCACGCATAAGCTCCGGCGGGCGCCATTTGCGGCATAAAGTTTTCGAAGCGGGTATATTTACCCAAGAATGTTAAATGAAAATCACCAATAGGGCCATTACGTTGTTTGCGAATAATAATTTCGGCCTTGCCTTTATCAGGCGAATCTTCATGGTAAACTTCATCGCGATAGATAAAAATAATCACATCAGCATCTTGCTCAATAGATCCTGAATCTCGCAAGTCTGACATCACGGGGCGCTTATCGCTTCGCGCTTCCAGACTACGATTTAACTGCGACAAAGCAATTAAAGGCACATCCAATTCTTTTGCAACCGCCTTTAGTGAACGCGATATTTCAGAAACTTCTGTGGCTCTATTTTCTCGACCCGAGCCACTGACCTGCATTAACTGCATATAATCAACGACAATCAATCCCAAGCCGTCATTTTCACGCGCAACACGACGTGCACGCGAACGTATCTCTATCGGCGTTAGCGCTGGCGTGTCATCGATATACATTTTTGCTTCTGACAACATGCTAACCGCAGAAGTAATTCGAGGCCAATCGTCATCTTCTAATTTACCTGTACGTACTTTATGTTGATCGATACGTCCGAGTGATGACATCATACGCATTGTTAATTGTTCTGCCGGCATCTCCAAACTAAAAATCAAAACCGGCTTGTCGCCTTTAATAGCAGCATATTCCGCTACATTCATTGCCAATGCAGTCTTACCCATCGAAGGACGACCCGCCACTACAATCAAATCACCGCGCTGCAAACCCGATGTCAACGCATCAAAATCTGAGAAACCAGTGGCAACACCGGTTATCGTCTCACCCGCATGATACAGTGTGTCGATACGATCTGTAGTCTTCGGCAATAATTGTGAGATTGGAACAGGCCCTTTGCCTCGTGAATTATGTTGTGAAATTTTAAAGACAAGTTCTTCAGCTTTATCCAACAGCTCTTGTGCATCACGACCTTCAGGCTTAAAAGCGCTATCGGTGATATCAGTTCCGGTAGAAATCAGTTCGCGTAAGACTGAGCGTTCACGCACGATGTCAGCATAAGCAACCACATTGGCGGCACTCGGTGTATTATTAGCTAATTCATACAACGCCGCTTCACCGCCCATTTTATTTAACTTTTCAGTTTCTTTAAGGCGTTCAGCTACGGTGAGTGTATCAAAGGGTTTACCACGTTCTGCCAGGGCAACGATGGCTTCAAAAATAATCTGGTGGTCTTTGCGATAGAAGTCTGTTGACTTAACGCGGTCTGCAACCTTATCCCAAGCACGGTTGTCCAATAACAACGCACCCAACACGGATTGTTCAGCCTCTAACGACTGTGGCGGTAATTTATTGTTCGATTGTTGCTGCGGTGGTATATCCATAGTGGTGTTATGATACTTGAATACTGTAGGAGTCGCAATGACACGGAGCTGCGTCATTGCGAGCACAGCAAAGCAATCCAAAGAAACTGAGTGCTCAAGACCGCATACTGCTACTCTTCTTCGGCACCCTTAACGGTCACTTTCAGCATCACATGAAGATCCGTATGAATATTAACCGCAACCTCATGCTCACCAACATCATGTATCGGTCCATCTGGCAAACTGATCTCACTCTTCTCAAGCTCAGCACCTAAGGCCACAACGGCATCAGCAATATCACGCGGACCAACCGAACCAAACAATTTACCCTCTTCGCCCACTCGTGCCTCGACCACTATTGCAAGCCCTTCAAGCTTAGTCGCACGTGCTTTTGCCTCTGCTAATTTAGCAGCCGCTAGCTTTTCAAGTTCCGCACGACGCTTCTCAAGAGATTTAATGTTTTCATCGGTAGCTGGCAACGCAACACCAAACGGCAATAAATAATTACGTGCATAACCCGGCTTTACAGTTACCAAATCACCGATACCGCCTAGGTTTGCCACTTTATCTTGTAAAATAACTCTCATATTCTTTCCTCACTCTAGGATTATTCGTGATTATCGCAATAAGGCAATAACGATAAGTAACGTGCTAATTTGATCGCTCTCGACAATTGACGTTGATAACGCGCACTGGTACCCGTAATACGACTCGGAACAATACGCCCCGACTCCATCACATACTCTCTCAACATGTTTAAATCTTTATAATCAATATCCACGCCTTCTTCATTTTTGAAAGCACAGGCTTTTTTTCTACGAAAATAAGATGCCATAATTAATTCCTCACTCTAGTCGTTATGCTGCAATGTCTACAGGCTTAGCGTTTTCTTCTTTCATCATCGGAGATGGCTTGCTCACAGCGTGCTTCTTCACTAACACCAAGTTACGAATTACCGCATCGTTATACCGAAAAGCATTTTCAAGTTCATCCAGTACTTTCTGATCACATTCGATATTGGCCAATAGATAATGCGCCTTATGAACTTTATCGATAGAATAAGCTAACTGACGTCGGCCCCAATCTTCGAGGCGATGAATTTTACCCTTACCTTCTTTAACAATTTTTTGATAACGCTCTAGCATTGCTGGAACTTGTGCACTCTGATCTGGGTGCACCATGATGACGATTTCATAGTGTCGCATAGGATCCCCTTATGGTTTAAGCCCCCCGCCTAACGAGCAGTGGAGCAAGGTTTTATTTAAAGAGAGGCATTCTAATAGATTGACCGCATAATTACAACACAAAAATACATCATAAAATCATGGGCCTATGCGCTTGATGGCCTTGGGGCACTACCTTTACCGGACGGCACAGGTAGTGCAGCAGCCTTACGCGGCGAAGATTTATTGACAACCCCAACACCGGCAGCTGCCGTAGAAGTCGAATGCCTGACTGGACGAGGTCTCGCAATCGTAGGCGCAGATTCAACTGTCTCACCTTTTGACCCTTTGGCAGTTCGCAACCAATCTGCAGTTACCTCAAAGCCTAATCGTGTAGCAATATCCAATGCATGACAACCAAACTTATCTTTTGCTGCTAAATCAGCGCCTCCTTTCACCAAGCATTGCGCTTGTTCAAGACGATTAGCCGCTACCGCACAAAGCAATGGTGTTAAAGACCATTCTAGCGCTCTTGATTCCAACGGTATTTGTTGAAGCCCAAGCAAACAACCAAGTGTCTCCGTATTTCCATGCATGGCAGTTAGATGTAGCGCTGAGAAACCACAATCATCCACGGCATCCACTTTTACCTGCTCTGTTGCAACAAGTTTTTGCACTACAGCACAACGGCCTCGCTCTGCTGCACACAACAAAGGCGTACGACCCAACTCATCAGGAGCATCCAAATCAAGGGTATGAGAAGCATCATCGGCAAGAGAAATCAAAAACTCAATGACTTCATCAGAACATGAATTCTGTATCGCTAAATGCAATGCGTTTTGTTGTTTTTTATTTTTCTTGCCAAAATTGATCGCCTGGCCTTTTAAATATTTAAGCATATCTAGATGACCGCCTGCTGCCGCATACAGCCATGCATTATTATCCTCTAAATCAGACACACTGTATGAGGCTATTGATCCCGGAACAACAATCTCGGTTAATGCCTTAACATGCCCCAAAAAAGCAGCCTTATGCACAGCATTTCCGAAGCGAAACTTATGCACCTCCAGCATTTCAATAATACTTCTAGAACCTCTACCATGCATGATTGCGAAACTAAATAAATCACCCACCGCAGCTCTCTCTTCTTCTGTTATATTTTCCAATAGTAACTGTAACGATTTGGCTTGGCCAAAATAGATGGCACATTGCAATGGAGTCTGTTTAATGCGCGCACTCTTATCGACAGCATTGACTGAGAAATCTGAACAAAGCCCTTGCCGAACACCCCTCTCATCTCCCTCTCGAATTGCTTTCATCCATAAACTCAAGTTGAAATGTATTACTTTTTCTTGATCCATATTATTACCCCCATCTCTGTTAATACTTGCATACTATCAGAATACAACCATAACTCAACTCTAGACATTAACGATCCATCACGATATTATTTACACCAACATAGGGAGGTGCTATGTCAGCAAATAATACCACTGCCTATAAAATAGGCGCAGGCATTGGATGGACCGAAAAATATTTTCGTGTTGGCTGGGGCAGCAAAGCATTCTGGGGAATCTATAGCATTTCTAAAATGTATCATCATAACGAAGTCTATTTTGAATCTGAAAACCCTGTTTTCATCGGCATAAGCTTCTTCTTGTTAACACTATCGCAAATAAAATTTTTTAACGAGACCTATGCCGACCAAAATAAAAATAAGCTTGGTAAGAATTGCATGCGG
This sequence comes from Gammaproteobacteria bacterium, assembly GCA_022601255.1. Taxonomy (GTDB): domain Bacteria; phylum Pseudomonadota; class Gammaproteobacteria; order Coxiellales; family Coxiellaceae; genus JAHZIV01. Next base: position 4,448 of record JAHZIV010000097.1, on the reverse strand, counting down.
CGCATCTTGTCAGGATTTCATCATTCTGAAAGAACAACACATGAAACAAATAAACTACATGGAGTCTTCTACAAAACCGCCATAGCTCTAGGCTGGTTTGAGAAATTTTTCAGGGTGGGCTGTGGCACCATGGATATCTGGGGACTCTACAATGTTATTAAAGTGTATGCAGACAGTCCAAGGGGCACATCATTCAAACAAATTGACCCAATTGTCGGTTACTTTAATTTATTTTTTCTTAGCTTGTCTTTAATTAAGTTGGCCAATGAATCCTTTAATAAATATCTCGATAGCACACCGAAAAATTGTTTCAGCCATTTTTTCTCTGGCCTGCATAGTCCTGAAATAGGAGAAGGTCAATCTTACCCAGAAAAAACCAAGAACCATTGCTGTTATAAATTAGGTAAATTTTTAAGCTGGCCTGAACATTTTATCCGGGTTGGTTTTGGTAACATGGATATATGGGCACTTTATACCGTAATTAAACTCATTAATAACAATGAAAAGTTGTTCCCATACAGTGACCAAATTGTTGGTGGGTTTGCATTATTGATGACGCTGCCGTCATTATTGAAACTTGCTAACGAATCCTGCAATACCATAAACAGAAGTGATTTTTTCAAAGGCCTACATGCTTCTGAAATACAGCCTCAACAACAAACGTACGCTTCAATAAAGGATCTCGCTTAAGCAATAGTAAAAGCTCATAAATTCTATGCTATACTATCGCCATGAGACTCGAACGAGACAATTGCGATGCGCGCTACCAAATCAAGGCTTATGAGACAGGGTCGGTTACAGTCAATGATACCCGCTACGATCATAGTCTGATTGTCACAGCCAATACACTTATCCCAAATTGGGATCCATCAGATTTCCAAGCAATCATAGCACTACAACCTGAGATCATCATTCTTGGCACCGGCCTTACATTTGAACGTCCAGATGATACCCTGCTAAAACAATTGGATGATGCACAGATTGGTTTTGAATACATGGATACGGGAGCAGCTTGTCGCACCTTTACAGTTCTATTAGCAGAAGGCCGACAGGTTGCTGCAGGATTAAAACTATGAATTCATTAAAAATCACACTCGCACAAATTAACTGCCACGTCGGTGCAATCGAAAAAAATGCTCAACTGATTATTGATACTGCGCATAAAGCTCAACAACAAAAAGCAGATCTTACCGTATTCCCTGAATTGAGCATCACAGGCTATCCGCCGGAAGATTTATTATTTCGCCCCGCCCTGTATCAGCGTGTCGAAAAAGCATTGCAACACATTGCAAGCAACACGCAAGAGACTTCTATTTTAGTCGGCTACCCCAGTCAACAAAATGGTAAACATTTTAATAGCGCCGCCTTTATCTCACACGGAAAAATCATCAATACTTATCACAAGCAATGCCTACCGAACTACACCGTATTCGACGAAAAACGCTATTTTAGTGCGGGCGACACCGCCTGCATCATTCAACTTAAGAATATACAAATGGGTGTTGTGATCTGCGAAGATCTGTGGGAACAAGAGCCTGTACGACAAGCCAAACAAACAGGCGCACAATTAATTCTATCACTTAACGCCTCACCCTATAACCGCAATAAATCCCGCGCACGCGAAACCCTATTACGACAACGCGCCACAGATAATAATATTCCCATCGTCTATGTCAATCTTATCGGCGGACAGGATGAGCTGGTATTCGATGGTGGCTCTATGGTAGTGAGTGCAGAAGGAGAACGCGTTGCTCAAGCCGCCTATTACCAAGAACAACTGCTGACCATCGACATACAACAACAAGAGAACACTCTTGACATCAAGCCACAATCATTGCCAGAACGCCTCACTCTAGAGCAGAATATTTATCAAACTCTGGTGCTAGCAGTGCGCGATTATATTTATAAAAATAATTTTCCGGGCGCACTGGTGGGTTTATCCGGTGGTATTGATTCAGCTCTGACATTAGCAATTGCCGTCGATGCTGTGGACGCTGACAATGTCTCTGCCGTAATGATGCCATCTCGCTATACTGCCTCGATAAGCCAAGAGGATGCTGAAGCAGAAGCAAAAGCGCTAGGTGTTGACTATCAAGTTATTGAGATCGAGCCTACCTATAAAGTATTTTTAAAATCATTAGAGCCTCTATTTAAAAATACAGAGCCCAATGCCACCGAAGAAAATATTCAGGCGCGTGTTCGCGGCACGCTACTGATGGCCTTATCGAATAAATTTGGCAAAATTGTTCTAACCACCGGCAACAAGAGTGAGATGTCAGTCGGCTATGCAACCTTATACGGTGATATGGCTGGTGCGTTTGCAGTATTAAAAGATATTCCTAAAACACTTGTTTATAAGCTCGCGCGTTATCGCAATAGCCTTGGCTCAGTCATTCCCGAACGTGTCATCACCCGCGCACCTTCTGCGGAGCTATCAGAAAACCAAACCGATCAAGACTCATTACCACCTTATGATATACTAGATGAGATTATCGATCGTTATGTCGAGCAAGACCAAGATGCTGATACTATTTGCGAGGCAGGCTTTAATAGAGACACGGTCGATCATATTATACGGTTAATTAATCGGAATGAGTTTAAGCGCCGCCAAGCTCCTGTCGGTGTACGCATCAGTCAACGCGCCTTTGGCAAAGACCGACGCTATCCAATTACGTCAGGCTATTAGAATTTTAATGGAACAGTAAAACCACAACCAATGGCACCAACTGAATCATCGCATTATCATCAATCAATTTAAGATTAGGCCATTCTGCCGCAACTGTAATCGGTCCCATTATTAAAGGCCACCACCAGGCTATTGGTAGCCATGCGCGTGTCAAATACCAAATGCCAATGGTTGCTAAAATACCAATGATAGCAACCAAGCAAGGTATCTTAAGTAGGTGTCGCAACTCACCCAGTAACGGATCGATGATCGCACAACTAATGAGAACTGGATATGCAAATGCCTTCGGGGCAAACAACAACACAATACACGATGCACTCATGCCCCAACCGAATGAAGAAAGATGTGTCGCCTCATGCTGTCGCTGTGCAAACAAAACTTTACGATAACGTATTCTGAAAAACTCAAAAATCCAAATTGCCACCAGTATCACCCATACAACAATTTTAGGATTAAATTGATATCGGTTTGCAACCGACACAACAACATAATAGTAAACAAGCGGTATCGATATAATACCAACATGAATAAAGCGACGAAACAAATGCCCCCAGAGCCCACCTACCGTCGTCTTTGCATGAGTCGTTGCGCCTGATTCCTCCATGACGACACTCTCTTACGCTGTATTTAAGAGCTTCTTGAGCTGAGGCGCATTAGGATAACTGATTCTAAACACTTTTAGCGTATTATTCGCCATCTGCGTTAAACCTAAATAACGATAACTCTCCACTAAAATTGTCAACGCAGGTATTACCGCCGGCGTCCCATTATAGTGCTGCACCACAATGGACGCGCGATTTGCTGCAGCCACATAAGCTTGGCGCTTTATGTAAAAACGTGCAATCTGAATTTCTCTTTTAGCAATCATGTTTCGAATATAGAGCATACGCACCGCCGCATCTCTGGTGTAACGACTGTGAGGATAGCGCTTCAATAATTCAGAAAATGCGAGATACGCTTCTTTTTTATTGGATAAATCGCGTGATGCAGGGTCGCTACCTGCCAAACGTTGCAACCAAGTCATGCCTTGGTTATATAGGATGACACCCTTCATATACAGTGCGTATGCCGCATCAGGATCTTGCGGGTGCAAATTAATAAAACGGTCTGCTGCTGCTATCGCCGATGGCGCATCGGAGTTTGCATAATAGGCATAAATAACATCGAGCTCACCTTGGCGTGAATTCGGTCCAAACGGATAAATCGCATCCAATGCTTCAAAATATTTCGTCGCTTGGTCATAGCGACCTTTTGCAAGATATTCCTCGCCCTTCTGGAATAATTGCTCTGAAGTCATATGGCGATAAGGCTTCAAATCATCTGTATCTTCGTTCGAACAAGCTGTGATCATTAATAAAACAGCGAAGCCTAAAAACAGTAGTCTTTTCATGTAAATAGTCCATTTATCAGTCAATAGAAAACGCCATTATACATAACTATTGCGGGGTCGTATATTATTCGATAGGATGAACTATGTCTAAACACCAAGATATATTACTCACCCAAATGCGCAAACTTTGCAAAGCGCTTGATCACCTAGAATACAGTTATAAAAAAATCCTAAAACTACCGGTAGATGCAAACAAACTAGATGATGAAATGCTTGAAACCTGGGAGAGCTTTGCTGCTCGCTTCTCCAGAGTGACTGATATTTTCCTAACAAAATATTTACGCAGTTACGTGCTAGTCAATGACCCTGGCTTTCGTGGCAGCTTAAGAGATTATGTTAATCAGGCTGAAAAAACAGGGCTCATAGATGATG
>JAHZIV010000096.1 GCA_022601255.1 Gammaproteobacteria bacterium | reverse complement strand
TTAGAGAGATTGACAGACAGAGATTTTCCTAAGGATGAGCTAGCGGGTCATAGGGCTATGGAATATATGATTTATATGATACCCGAAACTTACCGACAAGATTCACCAGGCCAATTTGTTGGAGTTAAAAAAATACATATTCTAGCGACCTTTAGGCACCCGATGTATGTGACCAAGCCAGAATGTTGGGCAGCACATCGTATTGTATTGGAATATGATAATGGCACAATGAAGGCTTTTATGTACCCAGTGGCACGTTTGGATTCAGGGCATGAAGAGCAGCAGTTTTTAGGGAATACGATTATTAGAGGTATGGAGGTAGATGGTTGGGAGTGGCATGAGGATGGTTTGCTGAGCGCAGAGGAGTATGTTTCTCCTCGCTCTAAGGCTAAAGAATCGGGAATACTTGATAAGTTGTGGGAGGCTAGGATTATTACCTCTAAGGATGAGTTTGCTGCCAGGGCATTTAAACTTACTAGGGACCGATGGCAAAGTGAGCCTTTGAATTATACTGAACTTACCCCTGAAGTTTTTGGCGTGCTGCGTCCGTTATTTTTTGAGGAATATGTTAAATTTGTTAAAAGTCGTGGAGGTGATCCTAAAAAATTTAATACCCTTGTCAGTGTCGGTGCAGGTGAGGGGGACTGTATGTCTCAAGCAGTTACCTATTTCCCAGAAGCTGGGCGAGTAGTTTTGCTGGATCTTAATCGTGGTAATGTGGAGAAGGCAGCTGCTCGATTATCAAAAGAAATGCAGGCGAAAAAAAGGGTTATTGGTCTAGTTAATGAGCATACAGATCTGCTAAAGGCGTGCAAAAAGTATGGTGTTGGTAAAATGCTTGGTTTTGCGATGGGGTGTTTGACCGTTGGTGTTACTAGTGGGAGTCGGTCGGCAATGTTATGCATACAACAAGCATTTCGAACGTGTGATTTTTTTGGGGTGGCTGGAGCAACTAGCCCTTTAATTAGTTATGAAATGTTGCGTAGATCTGGCTGGATGCCTCACTATAATCGGTGTAGTGAAGAACTTTTTCCTGATAAGCGTTCGAGGCCCCTTTATTTTATGAGTAAGCCTACTACTCGTAAGGAATGCCAGGAATATATTCAACAGGCTACAAATGGTAAGTTATTAGATTTTTATCTTTGTGCTAATCCGCTCTTATTCCTTTCGGAAATTGGAAAGCCCATGGAAGCGATTACGACATTAGATTTGCGTTTTGCTTATTTTGAATGTAAAGAAGAATGGATGGTTGCTATAACAATATTGGCAGAGAAGCTGCCGAAGCTGAAATATATCCGTGTTGAATTTGATGATCCTTGGAAGGCATGGTTACATGAGCTCCCTGCTAAGATCGGTACGCGTCAGGTCGTTGTTAAGGAAATGGAAAGAAAAGGTCCTATCCAAGAGGTTCACATACGCAAATGTTCGGTGTCGACACGGGTATTGCAGGCTATTTGTGATGCAGAGAATGCAACAGCGCAGCCGAGGGTGGCTGAAACGGCTGGTCAGAGATTGATGGTGCCTCAAGCAGGGGAGGCAGCGTTGGCTGATGAAGTGGGTGGCGCAGCTGCTGCAGCTACATCATCATTAGGTGGTGCAAAGGATTTGTCACCTTAAAATTACCAGGCAAGCCTTATTGTAAATGTATGCAGATGTAACGGCGAGGAGGTGGCGCGGAGGCGGGGTCCCCAGCCGCGCAGCGGTGGGGTGCCGAAGCAGCCGGATCCCCGCAGCCGTTTGGCCTGACAGTTGAAGATTTATTTTCTGAATGTCTTAGAAAAGCGATAAGATTTATCTAGCAACTTAACTTCTGCGAACAGCAGCGGAAAGCGCTTTTAAGTCACTGCGACAGAATGTATGTGCATGCAGATCTCTATGGGTTATCCCTGTGTTGACGGTTTGAGGTATTTTGTCTAGCATCGCTCTAGCTTGTTTTGGTTAACAGATACGTTAGCAAGGAGTAGAAACTATGCGCAAGTCTCGAAAGTCCCCCGTAAAAAAAGACACATCCCTAGTTGTTAGTATGTTTACCCATAAAGGTGGTGTGGGTAAAACGACGGCGACGTGGAGTTTTGCCGCACAACTGGCGGAGCTAGGGGCAAATACTTTGCTAGTCGATGCCGATCCTCAGGGTAACCTGACGAAAAGTTTTATCCTCTTTAAGATCTCATTGGAATACCCACACCTCCGTGACGATGAGCGACAAGTGATTGCTTCAAAGGTGGCAAGGGTATTTCTGCTTAAGGCAGGAAAAGATCAACTGTCAAATACTGACGGTATGAATTTGGTTTTTATATCCGATAATAAATGCTACAGCCATGCCGAAATAACAGCGGCCTACGCCGGGCAGCTAGATGGGGGTTTCGTTGTTTTATACCCTTATGAATTCACGGAAGCAGATCACGCAGAGAATTCTCGATTCGAGGTCGGGGCGCGAGTATGGTACTTGCATGGTAAGGCGAAGGATGGAGCTGTAAAGACATCATTTTTCTGCGGTAAAGATAAGGAAGGTAGAGAGTTTGGAAATGACTTTGATGGTTTGAGTGCGCTTCTTGAGGTAACTGGTGATAAAGACCTGGACCGGGAAGACGTGGTCTTTGCGGATGCCTCGCGTCTCACTCAGGGCGAGTCGAAACGTATTTTGTCAAGAGCTGCTTTGTTGCTCGATAGGGAGGATTATGTCGTTGCCGATATCGTTGATGATTTTCTTAACACACGACTGACACTTATCGAGGATATTGATACACTTGATGAAACACAATATGAGCCGGGTGAATTTCTGTTGGCTTATTCCAAAGAGGAGCAAGTTTGGAAACTTTGTCACTATGTCAAATCAGATTTGGATGAGTGCCCTGTACTTCACGATCGTATTTCATTGGGGGCGATTTTAAATCCTGCTGAGATTAAAAGTACAAAAGACATCACAGAGGCATTAAAGCGTAAAGTTATCCGTGCCATCAATCAATACTACCGCGCCATCAACTTTACTGAAGCGTTTAATTTCCGCTTTTTTGATACTGAGAGTAGTGCTGAAAAGGTTCAAGATCACATTGATCAGCTCGCGCTTCTCGAAATCGACCTGAGAAAAGTGCAGCACCAGATACCCGTGTTGAGTAAGTTACCTCCGGAACAACTGGGTACCATACGCTTACTTGCAGGCAACTACAATATTCTGTTGCATCTCGGGCGTGACTTGTCATCCGCAGCACATTCGATGAGTAAAGGTGGCGGTCTGGAAAAATATGAAAGTAACATTACGCTGATACATGAATTTACTCGACGCGTTTCTCGGATGATTGCCGATGTAACGTTGATTGATATGAGCCCGAGTGCGAATGACTTGAATTCATCACTATTAATGACTGGAGACTATGTCATTTCCGTGTCGAGTCCAGCGAATTACAGTAACGATGCGATGGAAAGTTTAGTCGAGATTTTGGCGGCTTGGAGGGAAGATTACAGGCGTCTGTATGCAGAGAGTCACGGTCGTTATGTGCCGATCACCGCACCACCAAAGTTGTTAGGCTATTTCCTCAATAAATCATCGATTCGTGATAATAAGTTGGATAAGCCGCGTGCGGGTATTGCAGAGGAAATTGAAGCGATTTTCCGTGAAAGCCTTCTGCCCTTAGCGGTGGAATTGGGTATGTATCCTGCATTTGGTTTGCCGGGGTATCAGGTGGTAGCTCCAGCTCCTGGACAACCTGAGGCCCCTCCACAAATTTCCGGTCCACCAAAGGTTGGTACCGGGATTCCATCCTGTAAAGGTTACCAAGAGGCAAAGGTTAATAAGGAAGGAGTACCACTCATATGGACGCAGGATCCTACGCCGCTGCGCTCTGCAGTGGCACGGGTATTTGGAAAGACTATCGGTATGGCCTTAAGCCATGATCCCCGTGTGCGTGAAGCCGTGAAACTGGCGAGTGAGCAGTTGCGCACGACAAACCTCGAAACAGAGGTGGGAGCCTTTCAGAAGACGTGGTCCAGAGCCTATGCCGAGCAAGCGGGTTCTTTGGGCTTAAAGAAACGTAAGGGCTTGATCAACACGCTGGGTTACCGGCTCGATTATATCGATATGTTTCTGTTAGCTCAGTCGATGCGCCATGCGATTCATCAAGAAATGATGCCTCAAAAACTGGGTTTTGACGAGGGTTCCTCAATGGGTTTTGATAATGGCGAACATGTCTTATTGGTTGACCCCTGTTTAGAGAAACAAATAAAGGCGACGCTCACTGCGGCGCTGAAGCAGGTTCAGGACCATAAAAATCCATCACACCTAAAATGTATTGTGATTCCCTTTTTTGCAGGCTATTGGCAATGTGTGCGCATTGAAGTGAGTTATGTTCATCCTAAGGATAAACCGAAAGAAACCATCGGCAAGTTACATTTTCTTTTTGATGATCCGCATGGAGGTGTTTTTGAATTCCAAAACGAAGGAATGCCAAGGCGCCAACGTGGAAAGCAAAATGAAATTTCTAATGAGTTGCGTACGTCTGTGTTACGTCAATGTATTACGGCACTAAATGAAGGCCATCCTATACGACTGATGAGGCGTAATGCCCCTAAGTTTCGTCGAGTGGTGGTGCAAGCAAAAAGTATCGATCAGCAGGGCTATCCCTATAACGACGGACATGATAGCGGCATCATTACATTAAACAATGCCTATGATTATTGTGTGCTGCCTATTTCAAATAATGAATTTGATCCTTCTGCAGATGAACACAGGATCAGTTGTGGTTTCAGTGAATCTGAATCGACGGTTGTATTTGGTGATATCCGTGACATTCCTTCTAGTCGTGATAAAAGCTCAAAGCAGCACCAATACCGATTAAAGAGCGATCAGCAAGAGCGTAAATTGGATGATCCGAGTGATAAGATAACGAAAAGCAGTTTGAGAGCTTATGTAGTAAAGAAGTATTTTGATAAGCACGGGGGACATTATGCCAAGCTTATGCTAACAAAAGGCCAAACTTTGCATGCAATAAATAAGGCTTGTCTGAAGGTATATCGCGAATATTTATTTGTCGAATTGGGGCGAATTCAAGATGCCTATCTCCAAGCAGCCAATGATATTTTGAATGCCTCGCCTCATCCGTTGACCATCAGTCGCATGGTGACGTTGTTGTATCAGAAGTGTATGAAAGGGCTACAATTCAAGCAAGGTCGGGAGAAGCCTTATGGTGAGGGCGAGCATTTTAGCGCCACACAAACTGGTTTGGCGATGAGTATTCTTGCTGGGAAGTCGAATCGCAAGTCGATGTTGAGTCCGGGTGCTGGTAAGGCAGAAAACGTTACTTTCTTAGACTCCAGTTCAAGTTCCAGCGGTGATAGTTCAGATGGAGGTTTGGACGACGATAGCATGTCAATAGACTCTAAAGAGTTGGTTGCCTGTAAGCCAGCCGAGCATCAGGCGTTTATAGATCGGTGGACACAGCGTTACGCCGATTATACGCGACAGCAGTCGATGCAACGCCGTGCTGACAACGTCGCACACAAGGGTTATCGTTATGATCTTGTCGATATGATGCTGTTACTGCGTGTCTTGCGTTTCAAAATCAATACGCATCGTCTCAATAAGCGACGTGATACTCCTTCATTTGCTGAGGCCTCATTGCCTGCCTATCATAATGTGAATGGCGATTACATTTTGGACCCTTGTCGTTTCGAAGATATTGGCGACCACCTTAAGTCAAATGTTGAGTTGTTGTTACATGGCTGGAAGGCGGAGCATAAGAGGCAGACAATTAGCAAGCATGTTATTGTTCCTTTCTTTAAAGAATATTGGCAGTGCATCAGGCTAAAATTGCATATTTTTATTTCCTCGAAAACGAAAGGTGTGGTGGTCACTTATGACTGTCTCGTAGATGACCCTCATGGGCTTTACAGCGATGCACCACCAAAGCCGGGTAAAACTTATAATGCGCATGATCCTAATCTTGATACGTTATACAGCGATGAATTTCTGGATGCGTTGGAGTCACAAATAGAGGATGTAATGCGGACCACCGATTTTAGATCATGCTTTGGTGGTTTGCTCAAGGGCGACGTATCGTGCACCTATCTGGAAGACAAATCAGTGACTCAGTTTAAAGCTGCCGATCAGATGGGTTATCTCTACTCTGATAATGTGGACAGCGGCCCCGTTATTTTACGTAATATTGAGGATTATTGTACGACACGAAGTGATAATGAACGCTATTCTTCTTGTGATGCAGGCGAGTGTCGTGTCGTCTCTAAAAAGGACACTGGCTATACTTTGAAGGCTCATTACATGCCGCGCGATGGCGAGGAATTGCCACGTTGGATGAAGGTTCAGTTTGCAAACCCAGAAGCGTATTTTCAACAGCGAACTTATTTGGGTCACGTTCGTACTGAACACAAAGAATGGCTGTCAACATACAGAAAATTTTTAGATGATACTCACGCTGATCCAAAAAAGGTTCAGGGTAGAAAATGTGGGTTGACGGACTATTTGGAACATTTTAGGAAGACATTAGAAAGGTTGGATGGGCGTTTTATTAATGCCCTTGATCAGCTGCTTGAAAACCGCTATAAGCCAAATGCCAGTTCAGGCTTAGACATCAGTGTGTTGGTCCACGCGCTTTACTTTGAATATTTTAATGGGGCACGAAGGGGTGCAGGGAATACACAGGAGCTTATCGATGCGCTTTCGGCAGACGATTTTGTATTTCCAGAAGCCGTTTGTCAACGTGCTTATGCACGATTGTCACGTCTCAAAGTGACCCGATATAAGAAGAAAGCGTCCAAGAAAAAGAAACCAGTACCAAGAGGTTTTAGCCTATTTGGTGCATCATTAGGTGGGGCGGCAGGATCTGCTGGAACTGGCGCTGGGAGTTCGCTAGGTGTGCAAGTTGTGCAGCAACACGATTTTCTTGGTCTTGAGTTTCAGCCGGTGCCAAGAGATGGACACTGTTTATTTCATGCCGTCGGACTTTTCTTAGGCCAGGATCATGAACAGTTGCGTTTCACGGTTGCCGATGAACTGGAGTTCCGCGCACGGGCAGAGTGGCGTGTGCAGATGGAGGCGGAACAGGGCTCGGTTGCCGCGTACGTGAAAAAGATTCGCGAAACCGAGGAGTGGGGTGATCACTTAGAAGTCTCGGTATTGCAGCACATCTATAAACGGCCGGTTATCGTGATTCGCCCAGATCAAACATTGCAGCTACCCGATCCTGCTATCTTGGCCTTGGGTGATCCAATTTTTATCTTCTACAACGGTCATAACCACTATGATGGGTTTACGTTAAAACCGGGAGAGGATAATGGGGCAGCGGTGCTCGCTAAGATTCAATCACTGTTGGCGCAGAGTCGTCCGGTTACATTTGATCCTTATGCGGCACCACAGGCGAGATCCGGTAAGTTTGCACGAGCGCGTACAGCAGGACCTGACCCTAAGCGAAAAGAGCTGTCTCGAGGTGATGCGTCTGGCAGTGATCATGATGAGTTCGATATCGATAGCAGTGCTCGAGACAAGCGCAGAAAGTTACAAAAACAAAAAGGCGCGCCAAAACTAGGAATATTTAAATCGAAGTCAGGGCAACCAAAAGAAAAAAGACAGCCAGAGAAAAGGAAAGCCGATGCTGGTAATGAGGGTAGAAGTGTGAGTGTTAAGTTTACGCTCAATCCAGGCGGGCCTGGGTCGAGAGGTGGCAGTTCTAAAGGCGGGTCACCAGCTCAGGGGGCGCGTCGGTAATCTATTGAAGACAATTTGTATACTCAGTAATGCTTCAACTTCTGCGAACAGCAGCCGATAAGACTTTATGAGTACGCTCAGAGATAATGCCTTGCTCGAATTTGCGATCGACATCCAGCTGCATCGATTGACCGTGTGTCTCAACTAATTTACGTGTCGTTGCAGTTACCTGCTCGGGATCACTGTCGAGTAAGATATCACGAATTTCTTCGTTAAAAACTAAGTATTCACGTAATGCCACACGTTTACCATCAACAGTTGGTGCTAGACGCTGCCAGATGATCATCCGCATGGTTTCAATAATATCAATCGTACGACCGATGCGTTCTTCGCGTGGGAAACTACCCACCAAACGACGAATCGTCTCCGCCACACCATTAGTATGTAATGTCGTATAAACTGGATGACCTGTTAGCGCAGCTTCTAGCACTGCATTAATTGTCTCCGGATCACGCGCTTCACCCACTAAAATCAAACGTGGCTTACGTCGCAAAGCATTACGCACACCTGCCGCAAAACTGGGTAAATGACGTGGAATTTCGGATTGACTCACCACCGACGTTGGCGTGTCTAAGCCATCATATACAAACTCAATCGGAGACTCATAAGTCAAAATCTTACGGTGACTGTCAGATGCTTCAGCTAACTCCTTGATCATCGATGCGAGTAAGGTACTCTTACCAGAACCGGTGGCACCGGTGACGTAGACTACGCCCTCATGTGGCGCCATAGCGTCGATAATATTTTGTGGCAGCTCTAATGTCGATAATGCCGGTGGCGTCGCAGGAATCGTACGTATGGTGATCTGAATACCTTCATGACCATCGGTGTGAATACCCACACCATTAACACGATGACGAAAGCGTTCGTGACGATTCGGCCGTACCTCAAAATGGGTATCTAAGTCCGTGCCGCGCATGATTTGTGTAGTACCGTTGGCACCATAAATCGCGTTTAATAGGTCGCCGACTTCCGCATTTGATAAACTGCGATTGGTGATTTTATGTAGCCGACCATAGATTTCGCAGACGATGGGATAACCTGTTTGAATCGTGATATCGGATGCGTTGATACGATTACAGTAAACCAGTAGGTCGTCCACGTGATTGGGTTCAAAACGTGTCGGTTCATTCGGATAACGAATTACTTTGTCAGTACTGGTGACCATTTTTGACTGTCCGTTTGTAATTGTGAATGCGCCGTAATGCGTAACACTTGGTCGTTGATACGAATTTGGTTCGCATCTCCTGTGACACCCAAATCCGATTTCGCGACATAAGGCGCGCTTACCATGTCTTGTGCTAATAGCTTTCTGTAAAGCACCATACCGGTGTAATCACGTTTCAAGCGATTTAAGTTAACTGAAAAAATTTGGTTTGCCTGAGTGATACCTTGTTGCCAGCCTTGTTTTAACGAGGCATCCCACACATTCGCTTCCGCTTGTGTGGTGGGTAATAAAGTATGATCGGGCATTTCTGGTTTTGCATAATCCATCCATAAATATTGTTGCCACGTCGGTGGCGCTGTAACAAATTCTGCTGGACTTTGAATCTTATAAGTCTTGCTCGCTAAACGAATCGAATCGTTGTCTGCAAGATTAAGCGTGTTATCAGCCTCAACTAATACGGGTGGTAATACGTTATGCTGCAATAATAGTTGATTAAAATCGAAAACATGATTGAGATACTGTTGTTGACCCTTCAGAGAGTGATCAATTTGTAAAGATTGCCAAGCCAATGCACCGGTAGCGCCCAGTTGCGTTGCGGTATCTTGCAATGCCTTTAGACGCATGGGGTTGATTTGACTGCTACCAGCGGGCAGCGTGCTCATTTGCACATAACCTACATTTGCAGTTATGTTTGAGCCATCATCGGCATAAGCGGTTGTTGCTAGCACACCGCATCCCAGACTTAGTAACAATATCGTAGCGAGTTTCTTCATCATCACGTCCCGTTAACCTGCTTAGCTTGTGTAATAGCGTAATTCAATGACCTTAGTCGCTGGATAGACGCTTACACTCGCCTTCTTTTCAACTTGATAGGTGACATTACGTAAAATCTCAGCCATGGTTTGGTTATCTGCATCAATCGAAACAAGTACCGGGATAGCAGGTTTGCTACCCAGAATATGCAAATGATAACCCGTCGATTGAGCAATCTTATTTAAAATCGGTTCGACCGGACCATTCCAGTCGATGGACGCTTGTTGCGTCATACCAGTAGCAGCGGGGTTTAACGTCGGTATCCTTACCTTCGGGTTTTTGGCAACTTGGATGGCTGATAACTGTTGTAGTGACTGGTTAACTGAAGAAGCGGCCTGAGCCAGTTGTGCCTGCGCATTCTTGTCAACACTGGCAGTAGGGACGCTATTGGAGGTCACATAGTTCAAGTTCAGATCGACTATACGCTTGCTGTCAGAGGCGCAACCTGCCAATAACAGTACCGAGGAAATAATTAGTATCTTGCTGATTTTCATAGCTTTTCTTTCTTTCTCTTGTGTAAGTTATATGTTAATTGTGTTTATATTCATGGTTATCAGATAAGTCATTGTACGGACCGAACCTTAAGAGAATATTAAGAAAATGATATTCTGAGCAAAAATTTAATTAAAATTTAAGAAAGCGGGCCCGGTTTTCGGTGCTTTTTTAGATGATACATAGCAGGGCATTGGTAGGCCCGACGAAACGTTGGCATATCCCATAGGCTTGATTTTCGCCTTGAAGTGACACCAATGCTTTATCGATTTTTTTGATCAGTGGGCTTTTTGGTTTGAATGCAAAGGCAAGTTCATTCATGCCCACATTGAATTGTTCGAGAAAGTAGTTGTCATTTGGCGTTTGTTTTTTAAAGTATCGCAGCGCTAAGAAGTCGCCAACAACAGCGGTTACTTTCTTTTGCTTGAGTAGATCAATACCTTCCGGGTAGCTTGGTACAGCTATCACGGTACCGCCTAGGTTGTCGGTGACGCTCGCTGCATGGCTGCCGGCAATGGCGGCAAACTTGTAGCCATAAAACGAGCTGGCGTTTTGTGTATTTGGTCCTCCTGAAAAGGCTAGCTCTGAGTGTGAAATAGTGATGGCAGCTGAGATTGTGCCTACTATGATAGATGAAAAAACCACAGATGCTATGATTAAGAATTGATTTAATATGCGACCATAGTCTGATTTTGCAATGTCATCTGGGTTTTGAGAAAGGAAGAATAAGGTGGTGTAGTGCAGTGCAAGCCACCAAGCTCCCAGTTTGGTATGTCTTGTAAAGATTCTGTTTTTATGGCGCAGTTCTGCTAACCAAAACAGGGTAGTGTAGATTAAAAGACAGATTACATAGATAACAAAGACGGTACTCAAAAGCTCTTTGAAAACATGACGTGCAATACCCCAGGTCGATTGATGATCTTCAGTTGTGATCAGTCCAAGACGACCCAACAGGTAGGGTCGTGAGAAGCCAAACTTATTGATGCGGTCCCTGGTGACAGAGATGGGTCCTACGACAGCATCCACTTTACCCTCATTAAGTACTTTGAGAGCGGCATCTGTTGAGCCAGGTAAGGGGACAAATTTATATTTGATATTCGCGTCTTGTGCGATAGCCTTCCATATGGCAACACTTAAGCCATTAAATTGTTTGTCCTTATATGAGGAGTAGGGTTGTGATTGAAAGACGCCGATACGATACATGGGTGCAGCATTAGCCGCGCATATTGTGAATGCAAGTAGGATAGCCAGTAAAAACCTTTTCATGCTGAGATGCCTTTTTATCCTTGAGCAGCCCATTATTTTAAGTTAAATGTACTTTTGGTTCAACTGCACTAATATTCAACTAGGACAACGCAGTATCTGGGTCATTCGTAATGTCTCTATCGATATACATCTGATGTAATCTATTGCGTTTCGACCCAAGATCATCAGCTTCTTAATATTCCCTTAAGGTTTCATTGCTAGAATCCGAGTCTATGAAGGTTAATTCTGAGGCACATTGACGCGATTCGGCGCGATCGATACGGTTTTTCATCTGGGATGGGAAGGCGGCTTTTCCGATGGTGCTGTTTCTGATGTATATGCGTATCTGGACGCTGGTGGTGGCAGTGGGCACGATGATGTTCTTTACTATATTGAATCGATACGGCTTTTCTCCAATCGTCTTCCTTCGCTGGCTGCGTAGTATTCTGGCGGGACGACGAAAAATGGCTATTCCATGGTGGATGCAATGAGTGATTTAGATAAAAAATTGATCGCAATCGCGAAGAAAATGGGAGTCACTTTTACTCTCAAGGGCCGTCCTATCGCATTATCGGAGATGTTTTCCGACATGGGCCTTCTGCCAGGTCTGGCCAAAAGGGCCGATCAGCTGGCCTCACTGTGTCTTGGGTACGGTATTGGCGCTACGTTTGAGGACGCCGAGAAGTCGATTTTAGGCTCAAAGGTCAAATTTGACGACTTTACCCCCGAAATCATTCGAGTTTTCTGTATTGTCGATGTGATTTACGAGTTGATCAAGACCAGCCCCACCAAGGGTGAGGTGTCACTCGACGAATTAATGTATGACTAGCATGCCCCCTTAATATTCTCTTAAGGTTTGGGCCGTACAATGATTAGAGTTAAACAGAATATAAAACGTTAACAGGATAATGAAGAAATGTCAGATAACGAACAAAATAGTGGTGTTGCATTAAGTTCTGAGTTAGTCAATGCGATGAATGCGCTTTGTGGGCCGTGTAGTGCAGTGCTACTAGGTGTGCAGAACGCGGTTGGTTATGTGGCAGAAGAAAATTTAGCAAACGATGAGGCTGCATCAATTAGCCCATCGATTTAGGGGGAGGTATGACATTTAGTTTATCGAATGCGGCGAGAGATATTAAGAGTGACACGCTTAAGCAGCAATTACTTGATGCAGTAAAGCAAGAAAATTTTAATTTCTCTGAAATTGCAGAAAAGTTTTACGGCAGTTTTCAACAAACAGATGCAGACTATATTGAAATACTGCGGAGTTTGATTGATTTAGCAGATCGCGTATTGGAAAAAGGTGACGAAGAAGATTCGTTGTTTTTGCGCAATACGGTGAAGCCTTTAAAAACATTTCGTGCAGAGGCGCAGCAAACGATCGATTTTATTCAATACGGAAATCAGCAAGCAGATAATGATAGTGTTGTATTAGGAAATACTGCAACAGCAGTTTATATTTCGTTGTTTCAGAGTCAAGGGGATGATCTGCAGCGTTGGGAAATGCAGTTACGTGCATTACCACGCTATATTTTAGGACGTCCGGCTTATGCAGCGGAAGAGCATGTGCAGAAGTTAATTCGCTTAAAGGCAGTTAAGGTGCCGGAAGCCTATGCCAAGGTGGCTGTTGAAAAAAAATTATTACAGGCTGATGGCATATCATTGAAGCGCATGGATCGCCATGGTAGTGAATTAGTAAATTTAATGCCGGGTGCAGTGAAGACTCAGAACATATTAGAGTTTGTGCATCTCGCTAAGCGCTATTATTGGCGTGATGGCAAGTTAATCTTGCAAGAATAATAACAGAGGGTTTATGTATCCATCGCAACAAAATGCTACTGATCAAACTGCCAACTTCTTTTGGGTGTTGGTGATGATTATTGGCGCCATGTTACTGGTATGGTGGTTGGCGCGACAATATATTGTGATTCCTATTTACACGTTGCGTCACGTTGAAATCAACATGATTATTTGGTTCGCATCCATTTGGGACCCTGTGGCGCATGCATTACATTTGCCGGCAATAGATCTAGCCAATTTAGAGAAGTTGCAGGCGTTTATGACAACGTCTGATCCAAAGTTGGTGGAGTTTAAAGATTTCTCAGTAATCAATAGTTATGTGGGTGCATGGATTCGTTATCCAGTGGCATTAGTGTTGTTGATTTTGTCGGGAGCTGTTTTCTTGCAAGGGGGAAATACGCGTTTTCGTCATAAATACAATATGCAAAAATTAAAGAAAGTAGGCGTTGAAAACTGGCCTGAGATTGCGCCAGTATTGTCGTTGGACTTGGTGAAGCAAGATATTGAAACAGGTCCTTGGGCGATGGCCAAGTTGCCATTACACTTTGGTAAAGAGCATGATTTGGTGCACGTGATCGAAAAAGACCAGCGCAAGGTCTGGAGTTTGAATCGTGCTCCTGCACAGCAGGCATTTACGATGCAGTTAGGCCCGTTATGGCAAGGTGTTGATGTATTGCCAATCCATATCAAAGCATTAATTATCATATTTATAGCACGAGCGCAGCGCGAGCGTGCGGTTGCAAGTAAATTGTTAAAGCAGATTGCAGCTTCGGCAGCTTCAGGGAAACTGGATTTCAGTGGCGTTGAAGAATACATTCGTAAATATAAGCATTCGAAAATTATTAAATGGCTCGAGGGTCGTCATGCCTATGTTTATACTTTGTTAGCAACCATGTTGGAGATAGCGCGAGTCGATGGCGTGTTAGCAACGGCAGAATTTTTATGGTTGAAGCCTGTTGATCGCAGGCTTTGGTATGTCTTAAACAGTGTGGGTCGCCAAACTTCTGTAGTGGAAGTATCGGGGCCGTATTCACACTGGTTGGCTGAGAAAAAAGTGGGGCGTGCATTAAAAACACCGATGGTGAAAGCTGCGGTAGATGCATTAGAAGATTCTATGTTAAACACACTATTTGTTCCGGAAGAAGATTCATGGCGTACGTACAAAGAGGCTTAAGTGCCAACCAAGAGGAAATGCAGAAGAATATCATACGTGATACGCGACCGCTTAGCACACGTATTTCTGATTTTCTCAAAACGCCAAAGGGTGTTGGCTACATGTTGCTGGCATTTACGGTCACGACGCTTATTCTGGGATTCTTGAGCGAAGTTTTTTTGGTGGCGGGTGTTTGTGCATTTATATATTGTGTGACACGTAGATTTAGTTTGCCTTTTCGCATGCCCCAGCATGCGCATATTAAAGATTATAATGATGTTTGTCCTGGAACCAATAAACCACGTGAATCAGGTGGTATTTACTATTTCGGTAATGAAAATAAAACCCAAGACGAGTTATGGTTTACCAATGAAGACATGCGTACTCACGTTCTGATCTTTGGGTCCACCGGTTCTGGTAAAACTGAGTCGATGGTGGGTATTGCCTATAATGCCTTACTGCAGGCCAGTGGTTTTATCTATGTCGATGGTAAAGGTGATAACGGTCTGTATGCGAAGCTGTTCTCGATGGTGCGCTCGATGGGGCGTGATGACGATATGGTATTGATTAACTTTATGACCGGTGCGCGCGATATTATTGGCCCGCAAGAGAAGCGTTTATCGAATACGTTAAATCCGTTTGCACGTGGTTCTTCTAGTATGTTAGCGCAGTTGGTAGTGAGTATGATGGACTCTGCAGCGGCCACGCCGGATGGTGATATGTGGAAAGGTCGTGCGATCAGTTTTGTCGAAGCATTGATGAAGATTTTGGTGGCGATGCGCGATGCGGGCTATATACGTTTAGATGCCAATACGATTCGTAATTACTTTCTATTGCCACGTCTTGAGTCGATGGTGGTGGATAAATTATTTATTCGTGACAATGAAGAATCGGTTAGCTTGGAAGGAATGCCGCCAACGGTGATGGAACCGATTAATAACTACGTATTAAACTTACCAGGTTACAACAAAGAGAAGAAGGGTAAGCAGGTTTCGCAGGTATTAGAGCAACATGGTTTTATCACCATGCAGTTGACGCGTTCGTTTACATCGTTAGCCGATACTTATGGGCATATCATGCGTACTAAGCTGGCAGAAGTGGATTTAAGTGATGTTGTGTTAAACCGTCGTATTTTATGTGTGTTATTACCTGCACTTGAAAAAGCTCCCGATGAGTTATCGAACTTAGGTAAGATTATTGTATCGACATTGAAGGCGATGATGGCTGCTGGTTTGGGTGATGCTGTTGAAGGTGAATATAATGATTTGGTTGAGAGTAAGCCGACTAATGCCGAGACGCCGTTTTTATGTATTCTTGATGAGTATGGTTATTATGCGGTCGAAGGTTTTGCGGTGGTGCCGGCACAGGCGCGTTCATTAGGTTTCTCGGTTGTGTTTGCGGGTCAGGATTTACCAGCATTCCAGAAAGCTTCGAAAGAAGAGGCTGCGTCTATTGGTGCGAATACCAATATTAAGATTTGTATGAAGTTAGAGGATCCAACGGAGACGTGGGATTTCTTTATGAAAGGTGCAGGTGAGTCTTATGTCACGCATGTTGACAGTTTCCAAGTTGATCAGGGCAGTGTGTTAGGAAATTATCAAGACTCGAAAGGTGCAAAGTATGAAAAACGTGCGCGTATTGATTTGTTAGATTTGAAAGAACAGATTCCGGGTGAAGCACATTTCTTCTTTAAATCAAAGATTGTGCGTGGTCGTTTTTATTATGCTGCGCCCAAGCCGGTTAAAACTATGCGTATTAATCATTACTTAAAAGTTGATGCGCCTGAGGATGCTGAAGTTAAGAAGCTTTCGGAATCGTTTAAATCGTTTGATAAAATTATTCATGCGGAAGGTGAGTTGTTAAATCCACAAGTGGCGGGTGAAGAGGTTGATGAGTTGATTCATACAGTGCAGGCGAATCAAGATTTGCCACCGATTCAGCGTGCGGCGGTGGCTTTATATAATTTCCAACGTGAAGCGATTGCACCACCGAGTTTTGATTTAGAAGAGAAGTTTGCTGAGATGGCGGCTTTGGGTGATGTAACGCCGAAGGATCATTTGGATGTATTTACACCTTTGCAAATGAATGAGCATTTGCAGGCACTCGTTATTTCTGAAGATTTAGATACGTTTAGGCAGCGTTTGTTAGAGCGTGGTGCCACACGTGATCAGATTGAATACGTGCAGCGTTTGTGTGGTAAGTCGTCGCAGCAAGCGATGAATATCGCGATCGAATTGATTGGTGACATGGATAAGGGTACCAAATATCCGCCAGATACCAAGCCGAGTATGTCTGCTGGTGATCTTGCCAGTGGCATGCGAAAGATGCTTGAAAAAATTAGCCTTAAGAAAAAAGAAGCAGCAGACAAGAAAAGTTAATCGCCAGGCAAGCCTTATTGCCTTATTTACAGGCATGAAGTTAATTAGTATATTGAGCGACATGATTCAGTACTACACCATTGCATTAATCGCTTTATTGGCCGCTATTTCACCGGGGCCAGATTTTGTTGTTGTGGCCAAACATGCGGTTTCGCATGATCGAAGAAATGCTGTGATGGCTTCTTTGGGTATTGGTGTAGGGATATTATTCCATTCTACTTATTGTGTGCTGGGTCTTGCTGTTATTATCTCGCAGTCTTTATTGCTTTTTAGTTTGATTAAATATATGGGCGCTGCCTATCTTATATATTTAGGTGTGAGGAGCTTGTTAAGTAAGAAAAGTCATTTGCAAGTGCAGCAAAAAAATAAACCGCTGCAATCCCCATGGTCTGCCTTTCGAGATGGGCTGTTAACCAATGTGTTGAATCCAAAATGTACCTTGTTTATGTTATCGATATTTACTGTGGTGGTGAAGCCACATACGCAAACAATCATTGAGGCATCGTTTGGTTTCGAGATTGCGTTAATCACACTGGTGTGGTTTGTGTTGCTTTCTTATGGGCTCACTATCTCAATGATCAAGTCTAAAATTGAAAAGGTTCAGCATATCGTGACAAAGGTGATTGGTGGTGTTTTGGTAGCACTCGGAATGGCTGTGATTTTTGAAGCCCGCTAAAGAGAGTCATAACTCCACTTTTCCTAAAAAGTTACGTAACTCATTGATATTGTATTTATTTTATGAAAATTGCATTTAATTTTGCAATTTTCAGTGAAATTTGTTGAGAAATTTGCAATTTTCTATATCATTTGGAGTATGACCCATATTTACCAAAGGCTTATTACGCCACAGTTGATGGATACGCTATCCAGGGATAAAAGTGTATTACTTTTAGGGCCCCGCCAGACAGGCAAGTCGACATTAATTGTAACGCAAGTGCCGACGGATATTGAATATACATTTTTACAGGCTGAGTTACGCCAACGCTTTGAGCAAAGCCCCGATAGTTTGCAAGAAGAGGTTTTAGCCTATAAGAAGCTACACGCAAAAAAACATTTGCCGACAGTCTTTATCGATGAGGTACAACGCGTTCCAGCCATTATGGATAGTGTGCAGTACTGTATTGATAAGAAGTTGGCACAATTTATTTTAACGGGATCCTCAGCCCGTAAGTTAAGGCATCATAAAGAAGCGGTGAATCTATTGCCAGGGCGTGTCATAGGGTTACATTTAGATGCGTTAAGCGTGTTAGAAATCCCAGAGCCACTGCCGGACATTGATGACTTATTGTTGAATGGTAGTTTGCCTGAAGTGATACAGCAACCTAATCAACAAGAAAAGCAAACGTTGTTATCATCCTATGTAAGTATATATCTAGAACAGGAAGTGCGTGCTGAAGCGTTAGTGCGTGATTTAGCACGTTTTTCTAGGTTTTTAACACTGGCTGCAATCGAGGCTGGAAATACCGTTAATTTTAGTAAACTTTCGCAAGATCTTGGTGTGTCACGTAATACGATTTATGAATATTTTCAAGTACTGGAGGATTGTTTGATTGTCGATCGTATTGAGCCGATCACACAACATGCCGGTAGACGGCGTTTATCCAAAGCTGTTAAGTATTTGTTTTTTGATTTAGGTGTGAGACGTTTGGCTGCAGGTGAGGGGCTAAAGCTACCACAGAAATATTATGGCGATTTGTTTGAGCAGTTTGTGGGTATCGAGATATTAAAAGTAATTCGTGCATTTGCATCACCAGCCAAGCTGCGTTATTGGCAGGATCATATGGGTCCAGAAGTGGACTATGTTATTGAATACAATCGTCAGTATTTACCGATTGAAGTCAAATGGACAGATAAACCAACGATGAAAGATGCAAGCCATGTAGTTAAGTTTCTCGATGAGTATGACTGCATGGATATGGCACTGATAGTCTGTCGCGTGCCACGACCGCGGCAGCTAGCAGACAACGTGCTTGCGCTGAACTGGCAATCCTTGGCATCTTATATCAAACAGCAAGTTACCTAAAATTTGAGATACTACTCCATGTTTTATATTACTAGGCAATAAAGTACAATAATGCATTTCTGCTAATAAGGCTTGCCTGGCAATTATGGCTATAGCCTTAAATATCCGCGAGATGTTGGTCTATCATCCCAGATAGATTTTTCCTCGCGGCCATCACAATACAATGTATTGCTTCTGAAGTAGGCATTTTTCCTCAGCTTTACTCTTGCCCGCCCCAGCTTCTTTTGCAGTTTTGTGATCTTCCTCAGCGCTTCCAAAAAAGCCACAACGTCGCGCAATGGGCACGCCAATAGCGGCGGCAGTACCTAGGGCTGCGGTGCCCGTCAGTAGAGAGCATAAGGACTGAGTGAAAGCCTCCATCATGGTTTCTGGATATAAATATCCAGAAGAGCCAAAGAGTCCTGCAACTGTTATAAAAGCAAAAATAGCACTAAAAGGCAGGCTAGACCCTGTTTCTGCATTTTTCTTGTGGGTATAATGGTGCCAACCTGGGCTTGTTAGTGCTCCAGTTAAGGCGGCTATATTTGCCACTACCTCAGGGTTATAGTTGTCTTCTGATACAGCTGTTAATATAGTGGCACCCGATGCAGCAAGTCCGGCCTCAGCTGCGGTAAAGTATATAGCTGTGAAAATGAACAAGAGTATTTCTTTAGGTATATTGACTTCATTTGTTTGGCTCATTTTAATGTCCTTTTTATCAGTGCCTATACCTTATTGAGGCACAAGGGGAGCTCGTTCATGTTCATGTCCTGCACCTGTTTGTTGTGCCTCTGCCATTTTATAGCTAAATATTCCCCCCATACAGCAGCTAATGACACAACCCACAGGGCCTAAGATAGTAGCACCTCCCACCATGCCGCTTAGCAAGGCTTTTGTAAAGATCTCAGTAGTATTGTCTTCCCCATGCAACATGTATACGGCAGCATAGAGCCATGCAAAATAGAGCCCATTGACTGCAGTACCCGCCAAACAGGATTTTGCACTGCTAGCACACATATTATTAAGGATCTTGCTACCTGCTTCTACATCATCATCAGCTTTGCCAATGCCCTCACTGATAGCCTCCTGTGAGAACTTGCTCCGTGTGTAATGATACTGGGCATACGATGGTAAGACGGTTAGTGCCATCGCTACAGCGCCTATTTCGAGGGCTAGCTTACAATGGTTATCTGTGAGCGCATCATAATTGTAGTGCTGTCCCAGTATTGTTGCTCCGGTCGCAGTCAGCCCAGCACTAGTAGCTGTGACCATTGCTGCAAATGCAATAAATTTAGCTGCTTCTTTCATTGGATTGGTATCGCTTTCTCTGGTCATCTTTGTCTCCTTATGTTGATTTCAAGATTATGAGCATCGTAATTGCTGGATGGTTTGCTGTAAATGCGTAATGCTGCTTTTGGGTGTTAATCGGTGAAATTAATGTTCTGTTAAGAAGTGGGGCCTGGCACCATTTTATCTGTTTTCTTAATATTTCCTTAAGGTTGCTCTGATAAATTAATGTTCTGTTAAGGATTTAAATGTACATAAAATCAAGGTAACAAGTCATGAAGAAAGGTTTCAAGCCATTGAAATACATCTCTATTGCAGTGCTGGCAGCGTCGTTGCTAGGGCTCGTAGGTTGTAGTCATCCTGATAATACCCCGGTGATCGTGAAAACGGTGGCGCAGCAGCGTCAGTCCGATATTCATGCATTAAAAAATCAGGGGGTTAGTGTGATGACCATGGGACAGACGGTAAAGATTTTCATCCCAAGTGATTCATTATTCGTAGATGGCTCTTCCAACCTGCAGCAGGATTATGTAAACGATACCTTATCTAAAATTGCAAGTTACATAAAAAGTTTTTCGACCGAACACGTGAGTGTGGCAGCGTATTCAGATAATCGCCAACCACGAAGTGACCCAGCGAAACGCAAATTGGCGTTAACCGACCGACAAGCGCAAGTGGTGTCAACTCAGTTGTGGTCGAATGGTGTGGATACACGTTTGATGGTGGCAAAAGGTTTTGGTGCCAAGCACAGTATTGCTTGGAACGGTTCGCAAACGGGTCGTCGTGACAACCGTCGTGTTGAAATCAGTTTTCGTTTTTATCCAAACAATGGAGATGTTAGTTAAATGAGTGTTCAGCAGTCACAGTATGATGTCAATGATCGCACGCTTTATCGTGACCATTATCGTAGTACGGTTAAATGGTTGGGTGTATTCGGCATGTTAGCCGTTGCGTTGGCATTGATTTTAGGTTACATGAGTGTGACGCGCGAGCAACCCAGTTATTATGCCAGCACCACAACCGGTGAAGTAATTCCATTGCATTCGTTGAGTGAGCCTGTGATTACACAGCAACATATGTTGATGTGGTCGAGTCTTGCGGTACGTGCTGCCTACAATTTAGATTTTGCGAATTATAAGCAGCAGCTTGATTCTGCGGAGCAATATTTCACACCGGCCGGTTTTGATAAGTTTCAACAGGCGTTGAAAGACGACGATGTTTTATCAACGTTGATAGACCAGAAGTTAGATATGAGTGCGGTTGTTACAGATACACCGGTCGTATTGAACACCGCAATATTAAATGGCCGATATACTTGGCGAGTACAGATGCCTGTATTGGTGACATTCACTAGTGCGAGTGAAACACGCAAGCTTCATATGACTGTTACGATGAATGTGCAACGTGTGCCTTCATTGAGTGCACCGAGCGGTATTCAGGTCAGTGATTTCTTGTCGCAAAGAGTAGAGGGTGGTTAATGACACAGGATACTAAAAAATCAGCTGGCGTAGAGTTAGTGGTAATGCGAAATGCATTTTATCGCGATAGCTATCGTCGTGCCTTGTTTGCGTTAGTGCTGTTGGTGTTTGTGAATATTTTATTGGCTGGCAGCATTGTTTATAAAGTTTTAAACCCGCCACCTGCAGAGTATTTTGCAACGACCGCAGAAGGACGGCTCATTAACATTCATCCATTAAGTGATCCCGTGGTCACGGATAGTTATGTATTACAGTGGGCGGCAGATCAGACACGTGCCGCATTTAGCCAAGACTTCATACATTGGCGCAAACAATTACAAGATGCTTCAAGTGCTTTTACACCTGGTGGGTGGAAATATTTCTTACAGTCTATGAAGAGCAGTAATAACTTGAAGACCTTAACTGCAAATATGATGGTGTCGAATGCAGCTATTACTGGGGCACCACAGATTATTGAGAAGGCGGTTGTAAATGGACATTATGCTTGGAAGATTCAAATGCCGGTATTGGTAACTTATACCAACGGATCGCAAACGATTCCGATGCCGATGGATGTCACTTTACTGGTATTGCGTATGCCAGTTCAGGATTATCCTCAGCGTATTGCAATCAATAACTTCTTACCGGTGCCGACAAAAACGGCTGAACAGAGTTTGTATACGAGTGGAATTTAAATGATGAAAATAAGATATGTAGTAATTTTAGGTTTAAGTTTAATGAGTGGGTCTGCACTAGCGGCAGGTTTTGGTGTTGCGGGTGAACAAACCACTCAGCCAACAGCATCAATGCCGTCGGTCAGTCAATCTGATGGCGCTAAACCTTTGTCAATCGAGCAGCTACTCGCAAAAGCGCGAGCGAATGGCGAGCAAATTGGTGATAGCAATAATCAACTGCCTGCATCTACTGCTACTCACGCAAATACAGCAGTGAAGGTAGCACCGAGCACGCAACAGACAGGATCTGCCGTTGGTCAATCAGCATTTAGCGGCGTGGTTAATAGTATGTTGCCGATGACACCAGAGCAGATTAAAACATTGCGTTATATGTTCGATCAAAGTCAGCGTGCGGCTTCGAGTTATCCAGGCACGCCACCGAAACCCACTTCAAGTTCGGTAATGGTAAATTTGTCACCGGGTTCTGCACCACCGATTATTCGTTTGCGTTCTGGTTTTGTTTCTTCGTTGGTGTTTCTCGATTCAACTGGCCAACCTTGGCCTGTTCAAGCTTATGACTTAGGTGATCCATCGAGTTTCAACGTGCAGTGGGATCAAAAGGGTAATACATTATTAGTGCAAGCGCTTAGCAGCTATAAACCTGGTAACTTAGCGGTGATGTTAAAAGGTCAAGATACACCGGTGATGGTAACGTTAATGCCCGGTCAGAAAGCAGTGGACTATCGTGTTGATTTGCGTGTTCCTGGCATGGGTCCTAACGCACAACCACAATTTAGTAACTTACCAGATGTGGCAAGCCCACAGTTATTAGATTTTTTAAACGGTGTGCCACCTAATGGTGCCAAAGAATTACAAGTAACGGGAGCGCCTTGTGAGGCATGGTTGTTGAATGGAAAAATGTATTTGCGGACAAGCCTGACTGTGTTGTCGCCCAGTTGGTTGGCAACGATGGCGAGTCCTGATGGTACCCATGTTTTTGAGCTGATGAAAGCACCGGTTGTGTTGGCATCGTATCGAGGCAAGGTTGTACAATTATCGATTGAAGGGTTGTAAGAGTTATGACAGAGCAAGAAAAGAAAAGTAAACTAGGTCCAGTCGTTAACGCGAAGAAACGTATTGTCGTAGCATTGATTGTGGCGGTTGTTGTCATCGGTGGCGGTGTCGCTTATTGGCATCATCACGAAGTAGAGAAAAATAGGATGCAGGCATCTGCTGATGTAACGGGTGCGCCTCGCATTGAATCATTGCCTGGTAGTGATAAGGCTTCCAATCAATATGTTGATAATCAAAATCAGCAAAATCGTCAACAAGATTTGCAAGCACGTAAAAATGCGACCAGCAATGTTCCAACCATTACGCGTCCTAATTTTATTGGTAACCCAGATCAGTTTGGTAATGCTTTTGGTAGTCATCCGTCGAAGACATGCCCTATTAATAAAGTAGTGGTGATGTACAAGCCGAATCCGGCGAGCTGTATACCACAGAATTTAAAACTAGCACGAGATGCAGGTGTGACAGCTGAAGAGTTACGTTGTCAAGGTTGTACTTGTCCTGCGTTAAAACTCGCTGGATATAATGCTGCAGATCTTAAGAATGTTGGGTTTACCGCAACGGAACTGAAAAAGTGTGGTTACACGCTAGGTCAGTTGGTTGCCGCAGGCTTCTCTGCATCAGACTTACATGATGCTGGTTTTAGCGCGAAACAATTGGCTGGCGCAGGCTTTAGTGCTGGGCAATTAGCAGCGGCAGGTTATAGCCCAGATGAAATTAAAAAGGCTGGTTACACGAAAGCACAACTTGCTGCGGCAGGCCTTGAGAATTCGATTTGTAATGTTACCGCTTTAAAGAAAGCACGTGCCCGAGGTGTCTCGGCTGCAAAACTACGTGCAGAAGGTTGTGGTTTAGCAGCGTTAAAGGCTGCGGGTTTCACTGCAGCTGATTTAAAGGCAGCTGGATTTACCGCGTCTGATTTGAAAGCAGCAGGTTTTTCGGATGCTGATCTAAAGAAAGCAGGCTTCACGCCAGAACAAATAAAAGAAGCTGATAATGCGGCTAAGGTATGTAATGTTGAAAACCTTAAAAAGCAACGTGAAGCAGGTGTGTCAGCACTTGAGATGAAAAATAACGGTTGTAGCCTAGCAGCATTAAAAGCAGCGGGTTACACGGCAGGTGAATTAAGAGCTGCTGGTTTCAGCGCAAAACAGCTTAAAGATGCCGGTTTTAGTGCGAAACAATTAAAGGCAGCAGGCTTTAGTGCGAATGATCTTAAAGCAGCAGGCTTTAGTGCGAAACAGCTTAAGGACGCCGGCTTTAGTGCGAAACAATTAAAGGCAGCAGGTTTTAGTGCGAAAGATCTTAAAGATGCAGGCTTTAGTGCGAAAGCGCTGAAAAATGCAGGCTTTAGTGCAGCAGCGTTGAAAAATGCAGGTTATTCTGCAGGTCAATTGCGAGAGGCAGGTTATACGCCTAAGCAATTAAAAGATGCTGGATTCAGTGCAAAGCAATTACGTGCTGGTGGTTTCTCGGCTGCAGATCTTGCTTCGGCCTTTACTCCTAAAGAATTGGCTGCAGCAGGGTTCACCAAAGGTGATCTGTTGCGCGCAGGCTTTACACCAAAGCAGGCAGGTTATGAGTCTGTAAGTAAGGCTGTCAAAGCAGTGCAAGCGGCGAAGCCCGTTGAATTTAGCTCAGTGCCTAAGGCCAATGCAAGCGTCCCGGGTGTTCAAGAGAATAGTCCAGAGGCTCAGTTAGCGCGTTTAGCACGTATGCAACAACAACAGATGACTGCGCAGCAGCGTGCTGATTCAATTCAGGTCATGCAAGGTGCTATGACAGCACAAGCACAAAAGATGCTGGGTGAATGGAGTACGAATGCACAACAAGCTGGAAAATACGCACTTGTCGTACCGAAGACTGCAGCAGCTGCTGGTAAGGGCGGTGCTAATGATGCGGATGCCGGTGGACCAGTTATTAAGG
>JAHZIV010000095.1 GCA_022601255.1 Gammaproteobacteria bacterium | reverse complement strand
TATACACGGCGAAGGCGAACAGTCAGGCGCGTCGTTCTGCGCAAACGGCGATGTATCATATTATGGAAGCATTGGTACGTTGGATGGCGCCGATACTCAGTTTCACGGCAGAAGAAATATGGCGTTATATGCCGGGTGAGCGCAAGCAGTCAGTATTCCTTGATGCTTGGTATCAAGGTTTCCCTGAACTTGAGGCGCATAAAAAAATTGATTGGGAATTATTAAAGCAAGTACGGGATGAGGTTAATAAAGTGTTGGAGTCGCGTCGACAGGCGGGAGACATTGGTTCTGCCTTAGAGACCAATGTTATTTTGTATGCGACTCCAGAGCTCTATCGGCAGTTAAAGGAATTGGCTGACGAATTGCATTTTATGTTGATTACCTCGGGTACGGAAATCTATCCGATGAATGAAGCCAATGGTGAGGCGCATGAAACAGAATTGGCACAGGTCAAAGTTAAGATTGAGGTCTTAAGTAAAGAGAAGTGTGAGCGCTGTTGGCAGCGTAATGATAGTATA
Source organism: Gammaproteobacteria bacterium (assembly GCA_022601255.1). Taxonomy (GTDB): domain Bacteria; phylum Pseudomonadota; class Gammaproteobacteria; order Coxiellales; family Coxiellaceae; genus JAHZIV01. The sequence goes on along the minus strand of JAHZIV010000095.1, from coordinate 53,276 downwards.
GGAAGTGATAGTCAGCATCCTCAGTTATGTGGGCGCTGTGTTGTCAATGTGGAAGGATCTGGAGAGGAGCGTCGTTTTGCCTAATGTTAGTGTGAGAAAATCAGCGTGGCCATGGTTATTTGTCAGTGGCATTATTATCATTTTGGATCAATTCAGTAAGCACCTTGTGGCCCAACATTTTTTTCCAGGTCAGGCCCAGCGATTGCTCTCATTCTTAAATATCAGGTTGAGTTATAATTCAGGTTCAGCATTTGGTTTTTTAAGTGACATGGGTGGGTGGCAAGTTCTGTTCTTGATTTTATTTGTTTGTGTGATTGCTGTTGTGTTAATTGTTTGGTTAATCAGGACGGAGCGCAGTGAGTCATTGTTGGCGTTTGGTTTGAGTTTGATTATTGGTGGTGCATTGGGCAATTTAATCGATCGTGTGCGTTGGGGCTATGTAGTAGATTTTGTTGATTTTCATCTAAAGGGTTGGCATTTCGCAACGTTCAACTTAGGCGACTCTGCCGTTTGTGTCGGCGCTGTGCTGTTGATTATTCATTTCTTGTTCTTTTCTAAGGGGTAGTGTGGCCTTATGGCAATTGTATGGCTTGACATACCAGGGTAAATACCTAACAATGCTCGCACTATGCATTCTATTACACACCTAAATTTCGTAGATTGGTCAATTATTGCAATCTATTTTATGTTTGTCTTGGGCATTGGTGTTTTCGTCAAGGAAGGCACTAAGAATACCAAAGACTTTTTCTTGGCGGGTCGACGCAATAGCTCTTGGATTGCAGGATTGGCATTTTTAAGTGCTAATATGGGTGCGCTGGAATTGCTCGGTATGGCGGGTCAATCCTATCAGTATGGTATTTTAACAGCACACTTCTATTTAATCGGCGCTATTCCGGCGATGTTGTTTTTAGCAATCTTTATGATGCCGTTTTATTATTCAAAAAAGATATTATCGGTTCCAGGTTACCTCAAGCTCCGTTATAACGAAGCCACCCGTACTTTAAATGCATTTGCATTTGCTATCATGACGCTATTGATGTCGGGCATTAACATGTATGCAATGGCTTTGGTGTTGCATGTGTTTGTGGGTTGGAATTTTAATGCCAGTATCTTGGTTTCATCGCTGACAGTGGCGTGTTACGTGGGACTGGGTGGTTTAACTTCAGCCATTTTTTCTGAAGTGTTGCAATTCTTTTTAATTTGGTTTGGTTTGTTTTTGGCGGTTATTCTAGGTTTAATTCACGTGGGTGGGTGGCATGAAGTGACTGCGCGTCTGCCAAGTGCCTATTCACATCTTTGGGCCAATACGGCACACGCTTCACAGAATGCGATGGGAATAGATTGGATCGGTATTGCGATGGGTTTAGGCTTTGTGTTGTCTTTTGGTTATTGGACTACGGATTTCTTGGTGATCCAACGTGCTTTTTCAGCGAAGGACTTGCGTTCTGCACAGATGGCGCCAGTGATTGCATCGTTCTTTAAAATGGCGCTACCCGTTATTGTAGTGGTGTCGGGTTTGATTGCATTGATGCTCGTGCGTACGCATAAAATAGATGCCATTGGCACACCGGATGATGCGTTGTTGTATGTGTTAAATGCAGAGTACCCGCACGGTTTGTTAGGTTTAGGCGTGACGGCATTGTTGGCAGGATTTATGTCGGGGCAGGCGGGTAATATCAGTGCCTTCAATACCGTGTTTACTTACGATCTATACAAGTCGCACGTGGTGAAAGATGCTAGTGATCATCATTATTTGGTGGTGGGGCGTATCATGACCGTTGTGGGTATTATTATTTCGGTGGTGACAGCGTATTGGGCAATGGGAATGCCATCAATCATGAGTTATATGCAGGCCTTGTTTTCGATTGTGAATGCGCCGTTGTTTGGGGTTATTTTGTTGGGTATGTTTTGGAAGCGTATCAACGGTGTCGGTGCCTTTTGGGGTTTATTGTGCGGCATGAGTGTGGCGGCAGTGATGTTTTTGACAGTAAAGTTTAATGTGTTGCCCGTTAAAGATTTTGCATTCAACGCACATGCGAGTCCGATGGCGGCGGATTTCTGGCGTGCTATTTGGGCTTGGTCGATTACCATTGTTATCACTGTGGTGTTGAGTTTACTGACGCGTCGACCGGATCATGCGCATTTGGATAATTTGGCATTTGGTGCGGTACCGAAGACTCTGCAGCCGGCTGTGGAGTGGTTTAGACGACCTGCTGTTTGGGCAACCATTTCATTGATCGGTTTGATTCTACTCAATGTGTGGTTCTGGTAGGGGGTTGTTATGAAGCAATATCGAGTATCTTTCTGGACTTTTGTGGCAGGTATATTTCTCATATACGGTATTATTTTGATGATCACGGGTGCCTATTATTGGATCAGTGGTACAGAGACGAGTGCTGCTAATTTTCATCACCCAACGTTGTGGTGGGGGGCGGTGATGTTTGTTGCAGGTCTGGTGTTTTACCAAATCAGTCGTAAGTCATAATATAAGCATCTCAGATATCTAATAGAGGTATAGGCTCACCTTCTGATGGCCCCAAAGGTAGCTTGGTAAAACTGAATTAACCTATCGCTATTCATTTTCTTTAATTCCTTGTATTATAGTAGATTAAATTTAATTTTGGAGTCGTGTTGGGCGCGATAATTTACAAAATAATAAACATGATGATGCTGCTTTGTGTTGGGGCCGGGGTGTTCTCTGTCTCTGATGCGGCTGAGACCAAGGTGAACTGCATTACGAAGGGTTATGCTTCTCAGATTGAGTATGTGAAGAAATCGGTGCGCTCAGGGTTGTTATTCTTTGATATGAAAAACGGCGTGATCATACCGTGGGATGAGGGTGATCCAAGTTTGGCAGATACGTTGAAGTATCTATATCCGCGGTTTCGAACTGTAGGCAGCGCATCCTCGGATAACCAAGACCCAGGACGTTTGATAGATCAAACGTTAATGCAATCGGTGTATGGTGCAAATCAGTCTGATGTGAAGAGCTCGTTAGTGCGGGTACGGTGGATGCCGTTGAGTATGCATGCGAAGCCGATTTATTTGTCATTCAATTATCATAACGGTGCGGCTAAAGCCTTGACGCAAGTGAGTCGTGATTTGGATTCATTGCCAGAAAGTTTAAAGAAGTATGTGGATGCTGATATTACGACTTTTAAATGGGCGCGTGACCCAGATAGTAATAAATTATTGTCGAATGCTTATGGCATTGCTATTGATATTAATCCTAAATATCGTGATTACTGGCGCACAGCAAAGAAAGATAAGAACGGCAAGCCGATTTATCATAATCAAATTCCAGAAAAAATTGTTAAGATATTTGAAGAGGATGGCTTTATTTGGGGTGGGCGTTGGCACCACTTTGATACGACTCACTTTGAGTATCGCCCTGAATTTTCTTATCCTGCTTGTATTCAACAGGGCCAGTAGAGCCTTATGAGTACTTAAGCTGTAATCGTTGCAGGCTTTTCGACAAACACGTTAATTAAATCATTGAGAAACTTCTGCATCGTTTCCGCCATAATAATAAAGTCTGCGCTGAAACGCTCTTCAACCGTTTCGCTATAACAGTTGCTTGCGATCTCTTGCACACTTTCCAAAAATTTAATGTTGCTGATACTGAAGTCATGTCTTAACGTAAACAATATCTGCTCTTGCCAGTTTAAACTCAGCTGAATGACTTGATAGCCTTCTTCTAATAATTTTTGTACGGGTTCACTCAATAAATCGGTATGAGTTAAGCGGGCAATACTGCGTTCATCATTAGTATTTTGTAATACGCAACTGTTCATGATGCTGATGCCGGCAGGATATTTTTGATTTTTAAGCCAACGTGTCATCATGGTGGTGGGTGATTTTGTTTTAGGTGTGTAGATTGGGTGTTCGTTAATAGATTTGCTGTATAGGCTTAGAAACTGTTCGAGCCGTTTTGCAGAAGTGGTGTCGACAACTAAATAGTTATTTTGTGTATCGATGTATGCATAAAGATCTGTTGATTTACTAAAGGCTTGTATCAATAGTGTTTGATAAAGCTCGTCTTTCATGCGTGCTTTTTCATCTTTATACAGTTTACGTTCGAACTTGGTCTCTAGCTCTTTAACTTTTGTTAGGTGCTGTTCGCGCACGACGGCAGGCGGTAATAACTTTTCTTCAATTTTCATGCAGAACATCAGGAAATTATTAGCAGGATATACCAATGGTGCGCCAGGTTCGCCCAGTGGTATGGTCCAGCCATAACTGAGTGGTAATGATTTTGCGCAGGGCTGAAAGATCATTCTAGATAGATATTGTTCAAATGTATCGGCATCATAAGCAACGGGGTTCTCTAATTGAAAAATCTGCGCGTTTTTAAACCACATGGTAGTACTCCTTATTAATAAGAGGTGCAGTATTCCTGAAACGGGAGGATAGATCAAGATAGAGTTAAAAAAATGCCCCGTTGTATTTATAACGGGGCGATTTGTTCAAAAAAGGCAACAAGGCTTGCCTGGCAAGTTTTATTGGTTCCAAACAGGGCAGGTCATACAGAAACCATCAATTAACAGATTCACTTTTTGTAAATGCATGGTTGATAAACTGCTATCACTCTTTAGGCTGCGAACATCAAACCGAAGTGTATCGCCACTCAGTTTAGGGTTCTTTAATTCTATTGCTAGCGGTGCATGCTTACCTCCGCGTGTATAGGTCATATCTACATGGACCATCGCTGCATTTGGCGAGTCGCCTTTAAAACGTTTAGCCCAGTAGGCAATAAATTTTTTGGTGGGTGTAAATCCTGCCTTACGATTAGGCCTATCGGTGAACCATAATACATGAGGATCTAAGCCGGATAACGTTAGCGTATAGCCCTTACTTGATTTTTGCATCATGCCAGACTTAGCTGATAAGACAGCCAAATCGCTTTCCTTCCGTTTCGATGCTGCATTTGCAACTGTTAAACTAAAGCCTAGTAAGCAGCACAACACGATCGTTAGCCACTTAAGTGTTTTAAAATTATTTTTCATTCCATAATCCTCCTGCTCGAATGGAATCATTAGATTAGCAGTAAGTATGTCTCGAAGCAAAATAGATAATATTTTATTATCGAAGTCGTCATTCCGTATCCCTCTCCTGTCATTCCGCATTTAGTGCGGAATCTAGATCCCATGCTAAACACGGGATGACGAAGCAGACGCAATGGTGGTAAACTTGTGGCTAGAAAGACTCTCGTGGAATCTTGTCGCCACGACAACCGACCAGAAAATCAAAGTCACAACCTAAGTTTGCTTGCTGCACGTGTTGTATATATAAGGACTGATAACCGCTGGTAATGCCAAGATCCGGTTTAACCCATTTCTCACGACGTTGTTGCAGCGTTGCTTCATCAACCTTAAGGTCCAATTTGCGCCCTGCAACATCCAAACAAATTTCATCACCATTCTCAACCAGTGCTAATGGCCCACCGAGTGACGACTCTGGTGTAACGTGTAACACCACAGTGCCAAATGCAGTGCCACTCATGCGTGCATCACTGATGCGAACAATATCACGAATACCTTTGTCCAAAAGTTTTTTCGGTACTGGCATATCACCTACTTCCGGCATGCCGGGATAACCACATGGGCCACAATTTTTTAATACTAAAATAGAATTCTCATCAACGTCTAGATCAGGACTATTAATCTTCGCATGCATTTCTTCGATGTCTTCAAATACAACGGCTCTACCAGTATGCTGCATTAATTCAGGTGAGGCGGCTGACTCTTTAATCACGGCGCCATTAGGGCATAAATTACCGTATAATACTGCAATAGGAGCATTATCCTTAACGGGGCTATCCAAAGGTGTGATTACTTTTTGATTAAAGTTTTCTGCATCTTTAACATTTTCAGCCAGTGTCTTACCGCTTACTGTTATGCAATCTTGATGCAACAAGTTGCCTAATTCTTTGATGACTAGGGGTAGGCCACCGGCGTAATAAAATTCTTCCATCAAGTATTCACCCGCAGGCATGAGATTCACCAATAATGGAATGTCTTTAGTGAGTTCATCAAAATCATTTAGATGCAAATCCGCGCCTGTGCGCCCTGCAATCGCAAGCAAATGTATAATGGCATTGCTAGAGCCACCAATGGCAGCATTAATTTTAATGGCATTTTCGAATGCTTCACGCGTTAATATTTGTGAAGGACGCAAATCTTCTTTGACCATATCGACAATGCGCCTTCCTGCAACCTGTGCATAGGCATAGCGACGCGAATCTACGGCTGGAATAGCAGCACTATTAGGTAATTGCATACCGAGTGCTTCGGTTAGGTTGGTCATGGTTGAGGCTGTGCCCATCGTGTTGCAATGACCGTGACTGCGCATGGTAGCAGATTCTGCATTTAAAAAATCTTCGGCGGTAATATTGCCAGCGCGAAATTCGGCATCGAGTTTGCGTTCATCCGTACCGGATCCAACGGTACGTCCGCGGTAATGACCATTTAGCATCGGCCCACCTGAAATCATTAAAGATGGTAGATCGACACTGGCTGCACCCATCAATTGTGCAGGCGTTGTTTTATCGCAACCACACAAGAGTACAACACCGTCAAGCGGGTTAGCGCGAATCATTTCTTCCACGTCCATGCTCATCAGATTGCGAAATAACATTGATGAAGGTCGTAACAGTGTTTCGCCAAGGGAAATTGTGGGGAATTCGAGTGGAAAGCCTCCGGCCTGCCAGACACCCCGTTTGACAGCTTCAGCAACGAACTTTAAATGTAAGTTACAGGGAGTGAGTTCAGAAGCGCTATTACAGATGCCGATGACGGGGCGGCCATCAAAACTATCTTTTGGCATGCCTTCGGTTTTGAGCCAGGCGCGATTGTGATATCCTACACGTCCCGAAGGGGCAAACCAGCTGGCACTTCGCAGCTGTTTCTTGCTTTTTTTGAACATAATATGATCCCTGTGCTGTCATTTAGAATGGCCTAGCATAGCGGATTTAAGGATTTGTCACAATATGACACAGGCAGCATTCATAGGCGTTGATTGGGGAACGACAAATTTCCGTGCGTTTCTGTTGTCGGAAACTGCCGAAATGTTAGATTCACGATCGGCCGCACAAGGCATTTTAAGCGTTGTGAAGGGTGCTTTTGCGACAACGTTGAAAAATCAGCTGGCCGATTGGTTGCAGCAATATCCAACGATACCGGTGTTGATGTCGGGCATGGTGGGTTCAAGCAGTGGTTGGCAGGAGGTGCCTTATCAAAACTGTCCAGTAGATCCTGCGACATTGTCTGAACATTTATATGCATTGCCGAAGCTAGATCAGCATGCACTTTATATAGTGCCGGGCTTGCAATTGGATGTCGCTGAAGGACGTGCCGATGTGATGCGTGGTGAAGAGACACAACTGTTTGGCGTCATGGCCCAGACTGCTGTGAGTTGTTGTTGTTTGCCGGGGACGCACAGTAAGTGGGTTAGGCTTAACGATGGAAAAATAGAAGCGTTCACTACTTATATGACAGGAGAATTATTTTCGTTGCTGACAAAACACAGTATTCTGCATAAACAGATTCATGCTTCTCAATTCAGTGAGTCTGAATTTATTCGCGGTCTTGATGTGGCGCAAAATGATCAAGGCTTTTTGGCCAACTGCTTCAATGTGCGCGCTCAATATTTAATGAAGCATTTATCTTCAGGGCATACAGAGGCTTTTTTGTCAGGTTTATTGATTGGTAATGAATTGTTGTCTGCAAAGCCTTACTGGCAGCAGGCAGAAAAAATTATGGTGATTGCATCGGAGCAGGTGCTGTCTCGTTATCGAGTTGCGTGCCAGCACCTAGCGATTGATGTTGCGGGTATGCAGGCTGAGAAAGCAGTGATTCACGGGTTAATGATGTTAGCTAAGCAGGCTAATTTAATTGAGTAGGAGTTTTATTTATGATTACATTTAAACAGTTTATTGAGGCGATGCCATTAGTTGCAGTGCTGCGTGGTATCAAGCCTGGTTGTGCAGCTGAAGTGGCGGAAGCGTTAATCAGCCAAGGTTTTTTGTGTGTGGAAGTTACGATGAACTCCCCTAAGCCACTTGATAGTATTAAGCGTATGGCAGAAGTGTGTGGCGATCGCGCCATTATCGGTGCCGGTACTGTAACAAGTGTGGATATGGTTAATGAAGTTGCTGATGTGGGTGGTCGCGTCATTGTAATGCCGCATACCGATGTTGAGGTCATTCGAGAGGCAAAAAAACGTGATTTAATTTGTTTGCCGGGTGTATGTACGCCGAGTGATGCTTTTGCTGCCATTAATGCTGGAGCAGATGGTTTGAAAATTTTCCCGGCAGAATTGATTGCACCAAAAGTATTGAAATCCATGTGTGCTGTTTTACCGAAGGAAATACCGCTATTGCCTACAGGTGGCATTACGGCAAAAACCATACCAGAATATATGTGGGCGGGGGCTAGTGGCTTTGGGCTGGGTTCTGTAGTGTATAAGCCGGGAGATTCGGTTGATGTGGTAAAGCAAAAGGCACAAGTTATTGTGGCGGCTTTTAGGGAGTTCTTGTGAGCATGACAATTTATTCCAGTTTAAAAAACAAAACTGTTTTTATTACAGGTGGCACTAGCGGTATTGGTGAAGACATTGTGCTGCATTTTGCAGAGCAGGGTGCGCGTGTTGCATTTGTAGGTCGTAATCGTGAAAAAGGTCAGGACGTTTGTGACAAGGTAATTGCTTTGGGTTTTGATGCGCCTTTATATGTCTGTTGTGATGTATCGGATATGAAAGCGTTGCAGGCTGCAATTTCGCAGACTGCCGAACATTTTGATGGCATTGATGTTCTAGTTAACAACGCGGCGAATGATCAGCGACATGCAACGCTTGAAACAGATGAGGCGATGTGGGATCAATTCATGGCGGTGAATTTAAAGCATCAGTTTTTCGCAGCCAAGGCGGTATTACCGATGATGGTTAAAAACGGTGGCGGTTCGATTATCAATATGGGATCGAATTGTTTTATGTTGGCTGATATGCCGACTTATCCTTGTTATGCTATTGCAAAGTCGGCAATTGTTGGGCTAACGCGCTCGTTGGCACGAGAGTTTGGCGATAAAAATATTCGTGTCAATGGCATTATGCCGGGTTGGGTAATGACAGAAAAACAAATTGAAATGTGGTTAACACCTGAGGCAGAGGCGGAAACCATGCGGGAGCAATGTCTGAAAAAACGCTTATATCCGGAAGATGTGTCGCGTTTTGTGTTGTTTTTGGCATCGGATGACAGTAAGATGGTGACCAAGCAAATGTTTGTAGTTGATGGTGGTCGAATTTAATGATATCAAAACGATGAAAGTAATTTTAGCGAACCCAAGAGGCTTCTGTGCCGGCGTCGATCGTGCTATCGAAATTGTTGAGCGTGCATTAGAGGTATTGGGTCCGCCTATTTATGTGCGCCACGAAGTGGTGCACAATCGCCCCGTGGTGGAATCACTAAAAGCGAAGGGCGCTATTTTCACAGACTTCCTTGAAGAGGTGCCGGAGGGTGCGAATTTAATTTTCAGTGCGCATGGTGTTTCACAAGATGTGCGTCTGCAGGCGAAACAACGTCAGTTGAAAGTGTTTGATGCAACGTGTCCGCTCGTGACAAAAGTACATATGGAAGTTGCACGTTATGCGCGTAAGGGCATGGAGTGTGTGTTGATTGGGCATGCGGGTCATCCCGAGGTGGAAGGCACGATGGGTCAATATGATAATTTGGATGCTGGCATTTATCTGGTTGAGCGACTTGAAGATATTGCTAGCTTACAGTTAAAAAATTCTGCTATGACGGCTTATGTGACGCAAACGACTTTATCGGTTGATGATACCACGGCTATCGTGGCAGCATTAAAGCAGAAATATCCTGATATTCAAGGCCCAAAGAAAGAAGACATTTGTTATGCCACACAAAATCGACAAGATGCAGTGAAACAACTCGCACAACAGTCGGATGTGGTGATTGTTGTCGGTTCTGAAACAAGCTCTAACTCCAATCGCTTGCGCGAATTGGCCGAGCGACTAGGTAGGCCTGCTTATTTAGTGGATGATGCTAGTATGTTGCAGCGAGAATGGTTTGCGAAAGACAGTGTGGTGGGTGTTACCGCGGGGGCATCGGCACCGGAATCGTTGGTGTTAGGTGTGGTGCAGCAATTGCAGTGCTGGGGTGCAACTACTGCTGATGAATTAAAAGGCGTAGAGGAGAAGATTATATTCGTTCTGCCAAAAGAGTTGCGCCAATCGGTTTAAACGCTGTACTATTATTAAATGCCTTCAGAAAATGAAATTAACGAAATTAATGAAACTCTAGATCAAGAGGCTCTGCAAGCTTATTATCAACAATTGGTTGGACTGCGTAATGAACTTATAAAGTTCGGTCAAGGTTTAAGTGCTCAAGTCCAGTATGGGATCTTTGGTGAAGGTATCCGAAACTTGTATTTTGAGGCAAGGCCTGTCATGGATCGGGTTGTGCAGGGATGGTCGGAGAATATTGAGGCAGATTTGCAAATATTAGCAGGATTCACAGCCATGGGTTTTGGTCCTACTCATGATGTAGCAAAGAGTGCTTTGCTGTTATGCTCTTTACCTGAGGGAAAGCGTGAGCAATTAAATCAATACATCAGGGATCAAGTCATGAATCAAACGGTTCTGGAAGCTTTGGAAGCCGAAAAAAAACCAGAAGACGTGGATGATTTAGAGCACATTCAGTTGAGGCATTAAGTTGGTATTGTCCTACAAGGCATGCCCCCAGCACACCGATTTTTCTTTTTGATTTCCTATAATGATTTGTTGTCCTATTTGGTTGATGCTGAGGGCGCCGCAATTTTTTGCAGCATTTTTTTTTGGTGTGGCGCTGATGATAAAGTCATGTTCGCCGAGTTGGTTGATTTTAATGGTGTAGGATGGATTGTGATTGAGCTCTTTTAGATTAAGTTGTGCGGTTGCGTTATTGTAGTGGTTGTGGATGGTATAGAAATGTTCTAGGCGTTGTGCGAGTTGTAGCAGGGAGAGTTTGGCTTGGTGGCGTTCGACCTTGTTGATGTGGTGGGTGTATGCTGGATAGGCGAGGGTAGCCAAAATTGCAATGATGGAGAGGGTGATGAGCAGTTCGAGCAGTGTGAATCCTTTTCTGAGCATGGCTTAGGATAGCGGCGATAGATTTCTCCGGCAATACCGTATTTGTCTATATTATAAGCAGTCCGTAGTGTATTTTTTTGAAATGGGTTGTTATTTTTTGAAAATTAAGTATTATTTCTTTTCTCTTTGAATGAGAGAGTCTCGGCAAGGATGGCCGGGAAAATTGAAAAAGTTTGGGTCGTTAGCTCAGTCGGTAGAGCAGTTGGCTTTTAACCAATTGGTCGCAGGTTCGAATCCTGCACGACCCACTAATACAAAGCCCACGTTAGTGGGTTTTTTATTTGTGGTGCAGGGTTCGAAGCTGCGACGAAATTAGAAAGGTAAGGTTCGACAAAAATGCAGGATAGCATTTTTGGGCGCTTGCGTAGCAAGGCGCCGTAGGTGAGGGGCCAGGACGGCCCCGAATCAATCCTGCACGACCCACTAATACAAAGCCCACGTTAGTGGGTTTTTTATTTGTGGTGCAGGGTTCGAAGCTGCAAAGTCTACTTCGCGCGTAGATTTTCAATTGGCCTCTCACGTTGCCCGGATAAGGAGTTTAGTGCTCGCATCATTTTTAATATTTTTACATCATCACCATAGGCGATTACAGAATTGAGGCGATAATATTTTCATGTGTCTTCAGAAGGCCGCTTGCGTAATGACTTAACAGAACCTTTGTGTTTCTTATCACTCAAGCGTTTTTGGCGTGATGCTTTTGATGGTTTGGTTTTCTTGCGACACTTTGGCTTCATGTTTGCAAGCTGAATTAAATGTTGTAATTGTTTTAATGCAGCATGACGATTACGATCTTGCGAACGATAGTGTTGGCACGCAATGATCAATCGATTGTCTTTGTTAATTTTATTTTTTGCAATTTTTATTAAACGCTCGCGTGCAGTATCTGTGATGATCGTTGAATTAATATTAAAGAACAATTGTACTCGCGTTTCGACTTTATTGACGTTCTGACCGCCCGGACCACTAGAGCGTGAATATTGATATTCAACATCAGAATCAGGAATGTGTATGTGATTTTTCATGGAGCTATTATAGCAGCACCCTTTAACAGATAACAATTTATAGTATTTTTAATTTCGATAATATTTTCATATAAGTTTATTTGAATTACTCAAATAAATGTAACTCTATCAAAATAAAAAGAAAAGTGCTTCGAGTCTATTTTCATGCATAATAAATAAAAAAAGTAAACTAAAATAAAGTAGTTTATTTTTACTTTGAAATAGCAATTTTGATTGTTTAGTGGATGTGCAATTTGCTAAAATGAGAGTGTTGATGTGATGAAGCATCAGTCTATTCTCATGGATTGAGTCAAGAGGTCAAAGGTATGGCAAAAGAAATACCCAGCTATAAAAATCGTGTTGATCGTATCTGCAATAAAGTGCAGCGTATGGTGCACGAATTAGAATCGGATAAAGAAAATAAATCTAACAGTCATAAAAATAAAAAATCCTTTAAGCAAGTGGTGCAGGATATACTAACGGACACTGAAGAACTCAGTGACACCTGACTTTTGTATGGTTCTTTACAAGTAAACATGCTAACATCGCGGCTTATTTAAGGAGTCTGAAATGTTAGAAATAAATGCACTTGTCGATCAAATCAAAAACCTCAGGCAACGAGCGGCCTCATTACGGGGGTATCTTTGACTACGAGTCAAAGAAACGTCGACTACTAGAAGTTCAACGCGAACTAGAAAATCCAGATGTTTGGCAGAATGCTGATAAGGCGCAAGCATTAGGAAAAGAGCGCGCGCAACTGGAGACCGTCGTTGAAGGTTGTGATCAACTGGAGCAGGGTTTAGTAGATGCAGATGAATTGCTAACATTGGCGCGTTCAGAACAAGATGATCACACCATCGCTGAAATTGCAGAAGAGCTTAAAAAATTTCAACAACAAGTTGAAACGTTTGAGTTTCGCCGTATGTTTGCAGGCGAAATGGATGCGCACAATGCCTACGTTGAAGTGCAATCAGGTTCGGGTGGTACCGAAGCACAAGATTGGGCGGAGATGCTGTTGCGGATGTACCTGCGTTGGGGCGATCAACATGGGTTTAAAACGACCGTGATGGAGGTGTCGTCGGGTGATGTGGCAGGCATAAAAGGCGCGACGGTTTATTTTGAGGGCGAGTATGCCTATGGTTGGCTACGTACGGAGACAGGGGTGCACCGCCTTGTGCGTAAATCACCATTTGATTCGGGTAATCGTCGCCACACTTCTTTCGCTTCGGTTTTTATTTCACCCGAGGTGGATGATGATTTCGATATCGACATTAATCCTGCAGATTTGCGTATTGATACTTATCGTTCGAGCGGTGCAGGCGGTCAGCACGTGAATACCACAGACTCTGCAGTGCGCATTACTCACGAGCCAACAGGTACTGTAGTGCAGTGTCAAAATGATCGCTCACAACATAAAAATTGTGACCAAGCCATGAAGCAGTTAAAGGCAAAGTTGTATGAATTGGAAATGCAAAAACGTAATGCAGGCAAACAAGCGCTTGAAGAAACAAAGTCGGACATTAGTTGGGGCAGCCAAATTCGCTCGTATGTGTTAGACCAGTCGCGTATTAAAGATTTGCGTACGGGGGTGGAAAACACAAATACACAAGCCGTACTGGATGGCGACCTAGATAAGTTTATTGAGGCCAGTCTCAAAGAGGGATATTAGCTTTAATGCAATTTAACACGACCTCTGCAGCATGATCACTACAGTTTAAGTCAGAGTTGGCAACATCGCTATCGTCACCCTTTTCATCGAGTGTGTTGCTGACGCCGCGTACGACTAGAGTCGGAATTTTTGATAGCCAAGCAAATTGATAAATAGCCGAACTTTCCATATCGATGACCATAGCGTTGTTATTTTTTATTTCCTCAAATAAATTTTTTGGTGAAGGAAAATGATTGCTGGAAGCTATTCTTCCATGAAGTATATTATATTTACTCGAGTTTATTTCCTTTGTGCATGCGAGTAGTGCGGGATGTGCCGGGTAGAAGCGCGGCGTTTTCTCAAGAATGTTTGGGTTAATCAGCGCGCTTTCAAAAGGTGTTCCGATAACATTGTCGTGGATAGAGAGAATGTCTGCATCAAATATTTCGGTTGCAATAACCACATCTCCAATTTTAAGGTTTTTTTGCACGGCACCTGAAGTACCTGAGAAAAAAATAGCATCGAGTTCTAGCGTTGAGGTGAGTGATGCTAGTGTAAGCGCTGCGTTGGGTGTGCCCATGCCGGTGGTGGCTAGATAAATTGTTGTGGAATCTAATCGACATGTGGTGAGTTTGACGAATCCGATTTGTGTTTCGGCTTGTGTTACCTCTAAGTTATTTTTATAGTAATTCTGCTCTTCAGGAAAAGCAGATAATATCAAAATTTTCATGATGCTCATGTTCCGTAATATACATTTATTTTGAGCTTTGTTAAAGCACGGATTGTTTGTATCCCAATTGTATATGATTTATCATAGGCGTTTTGGCAAGAGGAATCATGGTGACAGAACCCGAAGTAAAGACAGTTGAAGAGCTAAAACAAGAGCAAAATGAACAAATTGCGCAACGTAAGGCTAAGTTGGCGGCAATACGTGAAAAGGGTCTTGCCTACCGAAATGGCTTTCAGCGCCAACATTTAGCCGCAGCCTTACATGATGAATTTGGTGACTGTGCGCCTGAAGACCTTGAGAAACGCAATATTGAAGTTAAAGTGGCTGGTCGTATCATGACCAGACGTATTATGGGTAAGGCAAGTTTCACTCACATTCAAGACATGTCTGGAAAACTCCAATTGTACGTTACGCGTGATGGCATGCCAGAGGGTGTGTATAAAGATTTTAAGGGGTGGGACTTAGGCGATATTGTTGGCGCCGAGGGCCATCTATTTAAAACTAAAACGGGTGAGCTTTCTGTTAAGGTGACACAACTGATTTTATTGACGAAAGCATTACGACCATTGCCGGATAAGTATCATGGTTTAGTAGATCAAGAGCAACGGTTTCGTCAGCGATACCTTGATCTTCTTGTGAATGAAAAATCACGTCGTATTTTTCAAGTGCGTTCACAGTGTGTCGCTGCTATTCGAGAATTTTTAAACGGTTTGGGTTATACCGAAGTTGAAACGCCGATGATGCACAGCCTGATTGGTGGTGCTGCTGCAAAACCCTTTACTACACATCATAATGCGATGGATATGGAATTGTATTTGCGTATCGCGCCGGAACTGTATTTAAAGCGTCTTGTGGTGGGTGGTTTTGAGAAGGTCTATGAGATTAATCGTAACTTCCGTAACGAAGGTATCTCTACGCGGCATAATCCTGAATTTACCATGCTGGAATTTTATCAAGCTTATGCAACTTATGAAGATATGATTAATATTACCGAAGCCATGTTTCAGTTTATTGCAGAAAAAGTATTGCAGACGAATACTATTACCTACCAAGGTGAAGCGATCGACTTGAGCAAAGCATTTGCGCGTATTCCGTTGAAGCAATCGATTTTGCAATACGATAGCAGCATCAAGGCGGATCAATTAGAAGATCTTGAGCAAGCGCGTGCGGTTGCAAAACAGAAAGGCATCGAATGTCATGACGGTTGGGGTTTGGGTAAGATCCATATGGAGCTATTTGAGGCGTGTGTGGAAGAGCATTTAAAGCAACCTACATTTATTACGGAATTTCCGGCTGAGGTATCGCCGTTGGCACGTAAGAATGATCAGGATTCTTTTATTACAGATCGATTCGAGTTGTATGTAGGTGGTCAAGAGATTGCGAATGCGTTTTCTGAGCTGAATGACCCAGAGGATCAAGCGGCACGTTTTCGTGAGCAGTTAAAGGCGAAGGAAGCGGGTGAAGAGGAGACCATGAGTTATGATGAGGATTATATTATTGCATTAGAGTATGGTTTGCCGCCGACAGCAGGTGAGGGCATTGGTATTGATCGCTTGGTGATGCTGTTAACAGACAGCCCATCGATTCGCGATGTGATTTTATTTCCGCTACTGCGACATAAATAAATTTACCGTCATTGCGAATTCTTCGCCGTCATTGCGAGCGTTAGCGCGGCAATCCAGAGAGCAAACGTGTGATTGTATGGATTGCCGCGTCACTGCGTGACTCGCAATGACGCAGGAAATTATGCTAGACTTTAAGTTCTTTATTGGTATTAATAAAAGGATTTTATTATGAAAAACCACGTCACTCGATTACAGCGACTCCTGGTGGCGTTGTGTTGCATTATCAGTTTTGGATTCATGGCAAATGTACAAGCAGCACCTAAGGCTAAGAAGGTGAGTTTTTTATTTGTCTTGTCTGCAAAAGAAGGCGCATTTCAGAAGTCAGGTAAAAGTAATACGTTAACCTTAACGGATTTAGATCCGCATGTTTTATGGTTTACAGATAGGCCAAACCGTAAGGCGGGATTTATGTCAATACAAAAGTTTATTGTAGATTGGGCAAAAAACTTTAAAGGAGATCCATCGAATGCAGGTTTAGTTCATGCGGATATGTCCTATACCAGAGGTGGAAAGCAGGCTCCGATAGCGATTGAGTTGATGAACCCTAGGATGAGTGGGGGTACGCTGCAGTTCGATGCTAGAGGATTAAAAAAGGAGCGCGCGCTGAGGGTGATGAAGTTGCGGGGGGTCAGTTTGTTCATAGATAATTGGCGGAACGGGTTGGTGTCATGGGACCCGCGAGGAAGTAAGTCAGGGGGGTGGAATTTGTGGCATGCCAAGTAGACGTAGTGTCTTAAAACTGCCAGGCAAGCCTTGTTGCCTTTTTCTTCATCGTCAATGATAGAATCTGCTACTGCGGCACAAATAACCGATCCTCAACCACAGCTAAAACATGCAGGGACTCATTATCCAGATAGGATTCTGCAACTATGCCCATCGTTTCATCCTGATCATTTTTCACAGCAGATCCTGTTTCATTGGCGTGATCCAGTGGTAGCTGCAAATACCGCAAATGACGTTTTAATTTTCCGAGGTGTTCGGTGCGAGCTACCACTTCTTGACCGACATAGCAGCCCTTGGTAAAACTCACGCCGTCAAATTTTTGCAGATCGATCATCTGTGGGGTGAAACTTTCTTTAGTATTAGCATCGATATCTGCAATATTGGCTAATACATTGAGACCATGCCAGAGGGTGCTTTGCTGTGAGTGGGCATCAGGCGATTGTGTAAGGCAAAAAGCACGATTAAGATCGTCAGGTAGTATTAATGAGATATTTTCACTGGGAGCTGCGGTACCACCGATGAGCCCCATCACATGCCAATTATCTGATACATCTTTCAGCGTGACCTTGGAAAATGCTGCAAATTTTCCGATATGTTCAAGAAGGTTGTCAATATTGTTGCGAGGCATAATCAGCCAGAAGCCATCTTTTCGGGGATGAATATAGAAGCTCGCAATCATGCGGCCTTTGTGGGTACAAATGCTGCCTCGGTTGGCGACATTGAGTTTGAGTGTCGTAATGTCACAAGTGAGCTGCCCTTGCAAAAATGTGCTGGCGTCCTCGCCTGTCACGATAACGCATCCATATTCTGGCAATGCAATAACACTTTGGTGGGCTTTTAAGTCTTTAAGATTTATACTGATAGTCATTGCGGCAGTTTAACATATTGCTTGCATTTGCTGAATTTATAAGTATGATGAGCGGCGGTTTATTATTGCTTAACATGTGAACAGGAAATGGCATGACTCGAGCCTACGTGACAAAATCGGATATTAAACCTGATGTGGTCTCATTCACTCAGGCGATGAACCCTATCCGCCAGCCAAATCTACACGCATATTCTGTTTGGATAATCTCATTAATCTTTGTCCAATTTCAGTTTTTGATTCAACTTTCGTCTGGTCAGATTATCGATGGTTTGATGCGTAGCTTCTCGTTATCCGCATTAGGTGGGGGATTTCTAGCAAGTGCCTATTATTATATTTATGTGACGCTGCAGACACCTGGGGGTGTGATGATTGATTACTTTGGTCCGCGCAAGGTGTTGAGTATTGGCGGTGTGGTGTTGACAGTTGGTTGTTTCTGGTTTGCGACGGCGCACATGTTGTGGTTGGCGTTTGTAGGACGCTTGTTGATGGGTGGCGGGGCAGCGTTCGCATTTGTGGGAGCGCTGACACTATTGACTCGATGGTTTCCAAAAAATCGCTTTGGCATTATGACGGGTATTACAGAGACAATAGGGATGTTGAGTACGTTGGTGGGCGGATTCGCGTTAGCGTACTTTGTTGAAAAATCAGGTTGGCGTGATTGTATGCTGGGCGGTGGTGTGATTGCCGGCATTATTACAGTATTGGTGTTCACAGTGGTGCGTAATGACCCACCCTATCGGCAACGCCTTAAAAAGCGCCCTAAACGTCGAGTGATGCCGAGTCTGCGGGTGTTACTTCGTATGAGAGTTGCTTGGTTTAATGGTATTTATTCTGGATTGATGTTTAGTGTGGTGACCGTATTTTCGGCGCTGTGGGCAATCCCATTTATGCAAAAAGCGCATCACCTGGATTTAGTGCATGCGACATTATTATGTAATATCACATTAGTGGGTATCGCCATCGGCTGTCCTTTTCTAAGTTGGGCAGATAATTATATTCCCCACAGACGATATTTAACGGTTGGGTTTGCTATTTTCGGTTGTTTGGTTGTGTCTATGTTGATATTTTATGTGAACTCACCGATTTGGTTTTTATATGTTTTATTCTTGTTTTTAGGTGTTGCAGCGAGTATTTATGTTTTAACCTTTGCTATTGCGAATGAGATAGCGGCAACTCGAATTAAGAGCGCGAGTATTGGCTTAGTAAATACGCTATCAGTTGGGGCAGCCCCGATTCTGCAAACACTGGTGGGGCTCATTTTAACATTATTATCAGCACATACTTTCAGTAAAGGTGTGCATCATTACGCACTTTCTGACTATAAGATTGCATTATCCATTATTCCAGCGCTATTGATTGTTGCAGCTGTTATAGGTTGGTTCTTGCCAAATCGCCGTATTCGCTAAGCTTTTCCTCTGCATGCTTTTCACACCTGGAAGCTTTAAATAAAAACACCGATGCTGCCACTAGAAATACCGGTAATAATGCCAGCGAAACATGAAAATCATGTACGCTGAAAAGACGTGCGCCATTAAGCATCTTGCCATCCCAAAAAGTATCGAGTAACTTTCCAACAAAGGGTTCGGAAAACGCACCGAATAATGCATCACCCGTGTTGATGAGTGCCACAACGCTAGCGGCCATGCTGACTGGATTTAATTCTTTGCCCATAGTAAATCCCAGCATAAAAGCGCCGGTGCCTAAACCAAATAAGAATAGCGCTGTAGCTTCAAATGCAACAGGTAAGCCAGAATAATATAATGCAAAGACTAAAGAAGAAAATGACAGCATTAATCCAAATAACATGACTTCAAATCGCTTATTTAATTTATCTGACAGGAAACCAAATAAAGGGCCGCCAAGAGCCAGGCCAAAAAAGATCATGGAGGTTAAGCTAGCTGCGCTTGATTTTGATAGATGATAGGATTCCTGAAAAAAAGGATTTCCCCACAGACCGCCTAATACAGCTACTGGTGCAAACGCTAAGCCACTATAGAAAAGCAACATCCAGTTTTGTTTGCGTTTTAATAATTTAACAAAATCAGACAGTTTTAATGAGCTTGTTTGCGTTGCTTCAGTTGCCAATTCAGTCTTGTTGCTGGGAGATTTATTGCGTACCAATACATAATATAGCGCAGCAAGCACTAAACCTAAGAAGCCACAATCATAGAGACTGGTTTGCCAACTTGAATGCGATACTAATAATGCCAGTGGCACTTGTCCTGCCATCGAGCCCACCATTGCAGCAGTCGCTAATAGCCCACCGACAAACGCAAACTTCTCTGGCTTAAACCAAACAGCAGCCATTTTCATATAGCTAACTGTGGCAAATGCAGCACCTACACCGATTAATCCGCGAGATAATTCTGCTGTGGCAAGTGATGAGGCATTGGCAAATAACATAGCACCGCCAGCACAAACACCTAAGGCCAATGCAGTGAGTAAGCGTGGGCTGTATTTATCTAGCAGGGGTCCAACCAGTAATTGCGCCACCAGATAGCTGTAAAAGAAGGTTGCGGTTAAATTGCCTAAGCCTGCTCCATCAACATGAAAGTGTTGCATTAGTTCATTGGTCATCACGCTCGGTGATACTTGCAATACATATTTATAAAATAAAAATACCGATGACATGAGTACTACAACCCATGGATAGTAGTTGCGCTTTGATGTGTTGGTTAAGGTTTTCATTATTTTTTCTCTCTTGTTTATGTGTTCATTTTCTTTGGGCCAAAAAAAAGCCGGTGTTTTTGGCACCGGCTTTTAGGAATTCTGTTGAGATGTTTACATCGAATCGCATCCCAACCTAAGCACAGCGCCTAAGCAGGTAATGACAATAATTCGTTGTTGTAAGTGCGTTAACCGCATGATTTCATCTCTTTTTTCAAATCTCAAGTTTCCAGTATAAACATATTGTATAAAATGTCAACTGTTAATGTTGGAGTGCCTGGGCATCGTTGCCCAGGCTGGTCTTACTATATTAGGTTATCCATTGATTCCTAGGGTTTTGTTAACTCAAACGTTTTGTTGTTGATTGAGCAGGTAAAGCCTTGCGAGCCATTAGACTGTTTTTTAAGTGTTAATGTACTGCTATTCGGAGTCTCACCCTCTGAGTATAGAGTGCACGTGCCATTAGGTTTGCTGGTATCACCCACTACGACTGTAAGGGTTTCATCCATTATAGTGCCATAATATGCTTGAGTGCTGGGGGGGATATTATCAGGTCCATCTCCAGCTGGGGCTTGTGCGTTTACCTCGGTGGTTGTTGTATTATTAACGTTAAAGCCAGTATAGCCCCTGTGAATTGGGGGGAATCCGGCAATCGCAGAGCTTGAAATGCAGACCATTAATGTAATACCTGCTAGGGTTTTAGTGAGAGTTTTCATGTTATTTTTCTCCTGTAAGTTTAGTTATTTTTATTGTGCCTATTAGATTTTCACCCGCAGAGCACCTTAAGCCGTGTAATAGTATACTAGTACAATATGCAGATCAAGAAGGAATTAATAGAAAATAGTAAGAATAGAGGTTGACAGTCTTTATGTACTGCTATACTATTACGATTTAATAGTATAAGGGAAAGCAATATGTCGGCAAATGATGGTTGGAAGCAGTTTTTAGGATTGTGTCTAAAGGTAAAGAAAGCTGATGAATTAAATCAGTTTTTTGAGCTTTTCCTGACGCCTGAGGAGCAGCGAGCGATTGCTGAGCGGTGTCGAATTGTACAGGGACTATTAAAGCAGGAGCAGTCGCAGCGTGAGATTGCAGAAGAATTGGGTGTGAGTATTGCGACCATTACACGCGGTTCGAATCAGTTGAAGCGGACGAAGCCTAGTATGAAAGCGTCGTTGTTGAGGATGCTAACGAAGGTGAGTTAATGATCTGGATTGCTTCGCTACGCTCGCAATGACGTGGTTATGTTGCTCGCAATGACGTAGAGATCGCAGGCGTGAGAGTTTTTTCGTCATTGCGAGCGTAGCGAAGCAATCTATACAATCAGCCGTTAAAAAATATTTGGAGAATTAGAATGAGAAAATTAGGTTTACTATGTATTAGCTTTTTAACACTGTTAGTGTCATTGACTGCTACAGCAGCCAATGTGCCAACCGTTGGTATTGTAGTGCCTTTGGAGCACCCTGCAATGACAGAAATTGTCAGTGGTTTTAAGCAAGAATTAGCAAAGCAGTACCCGCATCCCGTTAAAATAATTGTTAAGAATGCGGAAAGTGATGTCACCATGCAGCGCGCTATCATTTCGCAATACACATCACAGGGTGTTGATATTATCGAGCCGATTGGTACGGATACTTTCGACATGGCGATATCACAAGCGCCTCATCAGAAAGTAATGGGTATTGCTGCAGAGTTCAATCAGAAACAACGTCAAAATGTCACCAACAAACAAGTGACCGCAGTGATAGATGAGTTGGCACTCTTGCCACAATTACAGTTTATGCAACAAGCGATACCACATTTGAAAAAAATAACCTTGATCTACAGCGCGTCTGGAAAAATATTTGATGAGGTCAATCAACTTAAGAAAGCAGCTAAGACACTAAATCTCCAGGTGCAGCCACTGATGATTCAGCAAGTCAGCGATCTCTATACCATTGGTCATCATGTGGCAAGTGATAGCCAGGCAATTTTTATTTTAAAAGATTTAATGGTGGTGAGTGGGGTTGCAACACTCGTAAAGCAAGCAGAGGCGATGCATATTCCTTTGATTGCCTCAGATGATGGTTCGGTTCAAGGCGGTGCGGCTTTTTCTTTAGGTGTGCGTGAGCGTGATATTGGTATTAAGTCTGCCGATGTGACGGCTGCTATATTAAAGGGTAAACCTATACGCGAGATACCCATTACACAGTTGACACATTATGATGTTTTTCTAAATAAGCAGCATGCGAAGTTGCAGGGTGTCAATGTAATCTCTTTAACAGCAGCTGCAAAAAAGAATGGTTACGCAGTGATGCCGATGGAGACGATATGATTCCAGCATTGCAACAAAGTTTATTGTTTCTGCCTTTATGTTTTGGCGTGTATTTAAGTTATCGTATCATGGATGTGATCGATTTAACGGTAGAAGCGACTTTTGTATTAGGCGCGGGTGTCTTCGCGCATTTTGTGACGCTGCATATGAATCAGTATTTGGCGATGTTGTTGGGTATTGCTGTGGCATCATTTATTGGTGTTATTGTTGCGTGTGTGCAGAAATTTGCAAAGATTGACGCTTTGATTACAAGTATTCTTGCTATTTTTATGTTGTACAGTGTTAACTTTATGGTAATGGGTCGACCTAATGTTAGTTTAATTGCAACACCTACACTGATTCAAACATTACAATATGCTCATCCAATGGCTTTGCTCGCGGCTTTGTCTTTATTGATGTTAGTGTTGGGTGCCGTTTATTGTTATTTTATTCACAGTAAAACGGGTCTTCTATTGCGTGCTTATGGCGATAATAAACAATTGCTAACACAATTATCAAAAAATCATTTTGTTTTGTTGGTGTTGGGTTTGGCAGTTGGTAATGGACTGGCGGGACTGAGCGGCATATTGACTGCGCAATTTAATGGTTATGCGGATATTAATATGAGCATGGGTGTTGCTTTAACGGCAATTGGTTCTATGATTATCGGTGTGACGTTTGTAAATTATTGCCGCCCTGATAATGCCGCTTATAAATCTTATTTTGAATTATTGGGGTGTGTTGGTGGTGTCTTCGTGTATTTTCTAGCGATGAATGTGTTGTTGTATTTGGGGGTCAACCCTATTTACATGAAATTAGCATTGGGGGTCGTGTTGCTGATTTTCTTGTCGAGTAGTCAGATGAAACCACGGAGGTTTTCTCATGCCCGATAGTCTGTTGTGTCTCAATCATGTTTCGTATTCTCCAGAGGGAAGTGAGAGGGCGATTATTGATAAGGTAAGTTTTGATATTTTCGCAAATGATTTTCTTATTATTTTAGGTTCAAATGGATCGGGTAAGAGCACGTTGTTTAGTTTGATGCGTCAGTTGATTAGGCCTTCTGCTGGAGATATTTTATATCAAGGGATACCCGTTGATCAGTGTTCTAGTAAAGAATACGCAAGAGATATTATGAGTTTGTCACAATCGCCGCTTGATAATTTATGTATATCGATGACTATTGAAGAACATGTTCGCTTGTATTCTATGGGGTTGCAATCGAAGCTTTCTTCTAAGAATTCCATATTAGAATATCTAGAAACGTTTAACCCAAAATTCCCGAATTATTTTAAGACGCCTATTCGGAATTTTTCGGGTGGTGAAAAACAAATGTTAGCATTGGCGCTTGTTTTATTGCGCGAACCAAAATTATTGTTGTTAGACGAACATACATCAGCATTGGATCCTAAGACGAAGCACCAACTCATGGAGAAAACCTATCGTATTTTAAAAAATCGCCAAGTCACTTGTGTGATGACAACACATGAGTTGGAGCAGGCGAGGCACTATGGTAATCGTTTGTTGGCATTGCGCAGTGGGCGAGTTCATCGGGAATTTAGTCAAGAGCAGAAGGGACTATTATCTGCGCACGAGCTTCTGTCGACGTGTTATGCTTGAATCAATACACGTTCTGACAGATAAGGCAGGCACGGTTTGCCAAGGATAGTTGCTTGATATTCTCTATTTTGCTAAGCTCCAAAGTCCCATTAATCACTAAGGATTCAACCTATGTCAGACGTTGTCCTAGAGGAAGCGCCGTCGGTGCTTCGCTCGCAGGCTGCACACAAAAGCAACCCTAAACCTGTTCAAACAAGTAACAGTGAGTCGGAAGATCTTTTTCAGGATGCGCTCACTCACCTGGATCAGGCTGCTAAGTATTTAGACATCGAGCCAGAATCCATCGAGCGACTCAAGCACCCGCAAAGTACACTTGAGGTTTCTATTCCTGTCAGAATGGATGACGGTACTTTAGAAGTCTTTACCGGTTATCGTGTTCGCTATAACGCGAGTCGTGGGCCAACCAAGGGCGGCATTCGCTTTCACCCTTGCGTGAGTTTGGCAGAAGTCAAAACACTCGCATTTTGGATGACAATTAAAACTGCAGTCGTTGGTATTCCCTTTGGTGGTGGTAAGGGTGGTGTCATGGTTGATCCAAAAAAACTAACACGATTGGAATTAGAGCGTTTGAGTCGTGGCTTTATCGAACAGATTGCTGATTTTATCGGCCCGCAAACCGATATTCCAGCACCGGATGTCTATACCAACGCGATCATCATGGGATGGATGATGGATGAATATTCAAAGATTGTGCGCCATCATGCACCGGGTGTGATTACCGGCAAACCTGTTTCAATGGGCGGTAGCGTCGGGCGCAATGATGCAACCGGACGTGGTGCCTATTATTGCATTAAGCAATTAGAGCAAAAACGTGGCTGGAAACCTGCTGATATCACAGTAGCCGTGCAAGGTTTTGGTAATGCAGGTCAACATGTTGCATCGTTATTGCATCGCGACGGTTATCGTGTCGTTGGTGTGAGTGATTCGAAGGGCGGTATTTACAACAAAGACGGTTTTGATGTGCCGAGTATTATTCGCGGTAAACAGGATACGCAAAAAGTGCAGGCAATGTATTGCGAAGAAGGTGTTTGCGAACTCGTTCCAGCGGAAAATATCAGCAATGAAGAATTATTACAATTAGACGTAGATATTTTAATTCCAGCGGCACTGGAAAATGTCATTGACCAAAATAATGCAGATAAAATAAAAGCGCCTTTCATTGTAGAAGTGGCCAATGGTCCCGTGACCAGTGCGGCTGATAAAATTTTACAGTCGAGAGATATTATGGTGGTGCCGGATATTCTCGCGAATGCCGGTGGTGTCACCGTGAGTTATTTTGAATGGGTGCAAAATAATCAAGGTTATTATTGGCCACTCGAGCGTATCCATGAAGAATTAAAAACGATCATGGATGCAGCATTTGAAAAAGTTTATGGCACGATGTTGGAAAAATCGATTCCTATGCGTGTGGCGGCTTATGTGACAGGCTTGCGGCAATTAGCCGAAGCGATTGATGCGCAAGGCACACATAGTTATTTTGCTGACGGTGTTTAAGGAGGTAAATCATGCATCATTCAGAGTTATTAGACACGATTAAAGATTTGGTAGTACGTGGTAAAGGTATTTTGGCTGCGGATGAGAGTGGCCCTACGTGCGGCAAACGTTTTGATTCGGTGGGTGTGGAGTCGACCGAAGAGAATCGTCGTTTGTACCGTGAAATGTTGTTATCAACCCCAGACCTTGATAAATATGTCAGTGGTGTGATTTTATTTGAAGAAACATTGGGGCAGAAAGACAGTAACGGCACACCGTTCCCAGAGTTATTAGCAAAGCGCGGTATTGTGCCAGGGATTAAAGTCGATAAAGGTGTGAAACCATTACCTAATTCTTTAGATGAAAAATTCACGCAGGGTTTGGATAATCTCGCCGATCGTTTGCAGGAATACAAAAAAATGGGCGCGCGTTTTGCTAAGTGGCGTGCAGTTTATTCTATTAATGATGTCTATCCGTCACGTATGGCGATGGCCACTAATGCAGAAGGCTTGGCGATGTATGCGGCGATTTGTCAGGACAATGGCATTGTGCCGATTGTGGAGCCTGAGTTATTAATGGATGGTGATCATTCGATTGAACGTTGTTTTGTGGCGACCGAGAATACTTTAAATGCGGTATTTACGGCGTTGAATCGACATAAGGTCTTTCTGGAAGGTATTATTTTGAAACCCAGTATGGTGATTTCGGGTAATCAATGCAAACACCAGGCCAATGTATCAGAGGTCGCGGAAGCAACACTGAAAGTATTGCGTCGCTGTGTGCCAGCTGCTGTGCCTAGTATTAATTTCTTATCCGGTGGCCAGAGTGAAAAAGTTGCAACAGAGCATTTGGCTGCGATGAATGCATCATCATTGTCACGACCATGGTATTTAAGTTTTTCTTATGGTCGTGCATTACAGGCACCTGCATTAAATGCATGGGCTGAGAATATTCATGATGCGGCAACGGTTAAGCGTGCGCAAGAAGCACTGTTGGCGATGTCAAAGGCAAATGGTGAAGCAGCTTCGGGTTAGCGCTGACATGGCAATTGAAGCTTTGTAAGCAATTGATTGCTTATGGGTATAGCCTGCTAGGAGTGAGGTTGACGCCAGCTTCAGTGCTGCGATTGGCTGCTGTTTCCAGGTGCCATAGACTGCTTGTAGAATGAGATTTTCTTGGCGCAGCGGGTGGTTGTCCTTTTTTTTGTAGATCCCATACGCTTGCGTTATATTTTTTTTCCTGCCTATCCTTTGTTTCAACGCTATCGCGGGGTGGGCTGCTGCAGCCTTGGCGTAATGAGATGGCCAGTGAGCTCTCCCTTTGTGATTCAGTGGTTGCTGCGCCATCCTCATCATCTGCATCTTCGCCTGAAGTGTCAGTAGAAATAACAGTGCCCGAATCTGCTCCTTCCTCTAGGTCGTTGCTGTCACTTCTAGGATCTTTTTTGCTTTCAGCTTGGGGATTTTCGCCATCTGCATCTGAGCAACAACCCGGGTCATCACTATCTTCTTCTAAAAACTTAAATTCAAATTCGTCACCAGGTGCACCTGGTAGTGGTTGTTCAGGAGATTTTCTAGACATTTTTCCCTCTAGGTATTTATTCTGAATACTGAAGAATCAATCGCAGTGGGGTGAATATCATCCTTGATATTGCAACATTGTTTATTTTGATTCTTCAGTAGGTTTAGCAGGTTTTGTAGCTTTAACTTTTTGCTCTTTCTGATCTTTTTCTTTTTTAGCAATCTTTTCTTTAATACGAGCCTTGCGTCCGCTTAAATCGCGTAAGTAGTATAGCTTCGCACGACGGACGTGACCGCGTCTCTTGACGTTAATGCTATCTAGTAATGGACTGTACGTTTGGAACACGCGCTCAACACCTTCACCGTGTGAAATTTTGCGAACCGTAAACGCTGAATTCAAGCCGCGGTTGCGCTTAGCAATCACGATGCCCTCAAACGCCTGCAGACGCTCGCGGTTGCCTTCCTTTACCTTGACCTGTACTACGACAGTGTCACCAGCGCGGAATGCTGGAATCTTCTTGTCGCCCATTTGCTCTTTCTCAAGGGCTGCGATTATATTACTCATGATTTGCCTCGTTCATATACTCATCAAGGAGCTGTTGTTCTTTTTCCGTCAGGATCCGTCTTTTTATCAAATCTGGACGCTTTTGCCAAGTTTTTCCAAGGGATTTCTGCAATCTCCAGCAATCTATCGCCTTATGGTTGCCCTCAAGCAGCACTGCGGGCACTTCGAGCCCATCAATTTGCTCGGGTCGTGTATAATGTGGACAATCTAGCAGACCATTGCTGAAGGAGTCTTGCTGGGCCGATTGGGGGTCCCCCAAACTGCCAGGAATCAGTCGAATAATAGCATCTATCAATAACATAGCTGGCAGCTCTGCACCGCTCACCACAAAATCCCCGATCGACCATTCCTCATCAATCTGAGTCTCAATCAAGCGTTCGTCGACACCCTCATAGCGTCCGCACAGTAAAATCACCTGATCCAGTTGACTGAACTGCTCTACAGCACGCTGAGTGACAGGGTTGCCTTGAGGGCTTAAGTAAATGACTTTACGTTGTTTGGCAGGGTGTGAGTTCTTAGCGGCTTCAATGGCTTTTTTAAGTGGTTCATATTTCAGTACCATGCCGGGCCCACCGCCATAAGGACGATCATCGACGGTGCGATGTGCGTCATCACAAAAGTCACGTGGGTTCCACAGTTTCAGGCTTAACAGTTTGTTCTGTAATGCACGACCTGTGATACCTTGTTGTAATGCCTTGAACATGTCGGGGAAGATGCTGATCACATCAATCTGAGGTTTCATGTTATTGGTCATTTATCTGTTTCCCAACTGGTATCCCAGTCGACAATCATCAGTCGTTTTTCAGTGTCTATTTGTTTTACCACATGATCAAGATACGGTATTAAGTGCTGTTGTTTTGTAGCATTTTCTGTGACGATAATGTCATTGGCGCCGGTTGCTTGAATCTCGATGATTCTTCCCAGCGAGGTGCCATCTGTCGTTTCGATATTTAGGCCAATGAGGTCTTCTATATAGTGTTCATCTTCTTCGAGTTTGGGTAATTGTTCGCGTGCGACAGCAATCACGTCATTGGTGAAGCGTCTAACGATATCACGATCGTCATCACCTTTTATTTTAACGACGATAAATTTATCGTGACGCTTGCCTTGTTCAATCGTAATGGATTGCCAGTTACCAGCATGTTTCACTTGCCAGACAGGGTAGTTGAGGATGTTTTCGATCGGGTCGGTATAGGAGACGACTTTGATCCAGCCCTTGACGCCGTAGACGCTAGCGAATTTTCCCAGGATGACTTTGTGAGTATTATTCATTGTTATTGTGAACCTTACATTTTGCATGCCACATAAGGCCATTAGTGACTCTTCAACATCCTTTCACTTCATGGCTCGCCTCCATCCCGTCGGCTGCGCTTTACTTCCGTGAAAGGACATTGAAGATTCATCTTCTAATGGCCTTTTGAGTTAAGAATGGGTGACTCGTCATTCTGCACTTGGTGCGGAATCTATATGGAACGTTATTCGTCAGCTTTAGATTCTTTTTTCTCTTCTGCTTTTTCTTCAGTGGCCTCGGTCTCAGGGGCAGCTTCTTCAGCTTTGGCTTCAGTCGCCTCCGCCTT
The DNA here is from genome assembly GCA_022601255.1 of Gammaproteobacteria bacterium. Lineage (GTDB taxonomy): Bacteria > Pseudomonadota > Gammaproteobacteria > Coxiellales > Coxiellaceae > JAHZIV01. The sequence goes on along the minus strand of JAHZIV010000095.1, from coordinate 23,827 downwards.
TTCTGCTTCTTTGGCCTCTTTTGCTTCTTTTTCTTTGGCTTCCGCTTCTGCCTTGGCAGCAGCTTCTGCTTCTTTCAATTGAGCTTCTAATTTTTTCTTGGCAGCAACGGCAGCATTTTCAGCCTGTGATTTACGTGCTTCCGATTTAACCGGTGCAGACTCATGCTTCTTGCCTTTCTTTAAATCTTTCAATAAGTTATGTACGCGTTCAGAAGGTTGCGCACCTTTACCTAGCCAAAAATCAACACGCTCTTGGTGTAATTCCAGTACTTTCTCTTGACCACGTGCTAGTGGGTTATAGTAGCCTAGGCGCTCGATATAGCGGCCGTCACGTGAGTTGCGCTTATCTGTTGCAACTACATGATAAAAAGGACTTTTCTTTGCTCCTGTGCGAGCTAATCGGATAACTACCATAGTAATTAAAACCTCGTTTTTTAATCTGTTTCACGATAGCCGCGTATTCTACGACATAAGTAAGGATAATGCCAATATAAATTTCCAGCCAGGGTGCTTGTTAATTTGCTTGTCCAGTATGATATGGGTCCCGTGCTAAACACGGGATGACGTGAGCATTAATGGGGTGGGGTGGCTTTAGAATAAATCATCTGGCAACTTGCCGCGCAACTCTGGTGGCAGCTGATCTTGCATGTGCTTCATTTTTTTGGCCATCTTGTCACCTTTAAAGCGTTTCAGCATTTTCTGCATTTGCGTAAACTGCTTCATCAACTTATTAACATCTTGAATGTTGGTGCCGGAGCCCGCTGAAATACGCCGTTTGCGAGAACCATTCAATAATGCTGGAAATGCACGTTCCTTCGGTGTCATCGAATTAATGATCGCTTCCATGCGGACAAACAATTTATCATCGATCATGTCTTTGGCTTTCTTGGGTAACTGCCCCATGCCGGGTAGCTTACCCATCAACGATTGCATGCCGCCCATCTTTTTCATTTGCTGCAGTTGATTTAAAAAATCATTGAAGTCAAAACGTTTGCCTTTCTTTAATTTCTTGGCAAACTTGTCCGCTTGTTTTTTATCAACCTTATCTTGCGCTTCTTCCACCAGCGATACAATATCGCCCATGCCAAGAATACGTGAGGCAACACGGTCAGGGTGAAACGGCTCTAAGGCATCAATTTTTTCGCCGACACCCATAAACTTAATCGGTTTTTCGGTAATCATGCGCATCGACAATGCCGCACCGCCGCGTGCATCACCATCTGTCTTTGTCAGTACGACACCAGTTAGCGGGATAGTATCATTAAAGGTTTTTGCCGTGTTGGCGGCATCTTGTCCTGCCATGCTGTCGACGACGAGTAGCGTTTCGTTAGGGTTAATGCATTCGCTAATGGCACGAATTTCTTGCATCATCTCATCATCGATATGCAAACGACCTGCGGTATCGATGATTAAAATATCCATAAAGGATTTTTTAGCTTGTTTTAACGCTGCTTCTGCAATCTTGGTGGGTTTGTCATTGACTGTTGATGGAAAATATTCAACATCGATTTGACTCGCCAAAGTTTTCAATTGTTCGATCGCGGCAGGACGGTAAACGTCTGCAGATGTGACCATCACTTTTTTCTTTTCAGATTTTTGTAACCAGTTTGCAAGCTTTGCTGTGGTGGTGGTTTTGCCGGAGCCTTGTAGACCGGCCATTAAGATCACAACGGGTGGTTGCGCTTTTAGATTGAGTTCCGATGTTTTGCTGCCCAGCACCCGGGTCAGCTCGTCTTGCACCAGCTTAATGAAGGCCTCGCCTGGTCGGACGTTCTTGATCACTTCCTCGCCAATAGCTTGCTCGCGGACAGTTTCCACAAACTGCTTGGCAACGGGTAGTGCCACGTCTGCCTCTAACAGTGCGCGCCGTACCTCGCCCAAGGTATCTTGGATGTTGTCTTCGGTGAGTCTGCCGATGCCACGGAGTTTGCCGATGCTGGCGCTGAGCCTTTCGCTGAGATTACTGAACATATTTTACCTACTTTGGTGTGAAACTCATGCTATTATAGTCACTATGGATGAAATTGCCTACAATATTATTTTTGTGGTTGCCTTGCTTCTGGTTTCGGGCTTTTTTTCTAGCTCTGAAACCGGCATGATGTCACTCAATCGCTATCGGCTGCGACACATGTCGCGTAAAGGCAATAAGAAAGCCAAGCGGGTTGAAAAACTACTGCTGCGCCCTGATCGATTGCTGGGCACTATCCTGGTGGGAAATACCTTTGCCAACGTACTGGTATCTGCTTTGGTGACGATGGTTGTTGGGCACTACTATGGTGATGGTGCGGTAATCATTGCAACGATTGTTTTAACCATTATCATTTTAATTTTTGCAGAAACAGCGCCGAAGACGTTGGCGGCACTTTACCCTGAAAAAATAGCTTTTCCATTTTCGCTACCATTGAAAGGATTGCAAATGATTTTGTATCCGTTTGTTTGGTTTGTTAATACCATTGCGAATACGATATTACGAATGCTGGGTTTTAGGGTGTCGCAACGTTCTCTTGAAGCGCTGTCGATGGAAGAGTTACGCACTATTATTAATGAGGCGACAGGTAAGATTGGCTCTAATTATCAGAAGATGTTGTTGCGTATTATGGAGCTTGAGAAGATGACGGTCGAGGATGTGATGGTGCCCCGTAGCGATGTTTACGGTATTGATTTAAATGATGCTTGGGATACTATTTTAGGAGTGTTATCTAAGAGTGAGTATGAGCATCTGCCGCTGTACCGTGAGAGTATTGATCACGTGGAAGGTATGCTGAATTTGCGTAAAGTGCTTTTATTTATGCATGATAATAAATTAACGCGGGATAAGTTGATGGGCTTGGCAGATAAAGTTTATTATGTTCCAGATGGCGCATCATTGAATCGGCAGTTATTGAACTTTCAGAAGTTGCAGAAATCAATTGGTCTAGTGGTTGATGAATATGGTGACTTACAAGGACTGGTCACATTGCAAGATGTTGTAGAAGAAGTGGTGGGTGAGTTTGCAAATGATGTGGCTGAAATTAATGAGTCGGTGAAGCGACAAAAAGATGGTAGTGTGATTGTTGAAGGTACCATGAACATTCGTGATTTGAACCGTTTTACCGAATGGCGTTTGCCGGTTGATGGCCCTAAGACCTTAAGCGGTTTGGTGATTGAGTATTTAGAAATGATGCCGCAGCAGGGCATTGCCTGTCGTATTGCAGGTTATCCGATGGAAGTGTTGAGTGTCGAAGAAAATGTTATTCAAACGATACAGGTGTGGCCAGAGTTGGTTGCGAAGCTTCAGGACGCTTCATAGTGGGTTTAGTTTATTAGAATTATTATGTGTGTTATTGCTCATCGGCGTGTTAGCCTCAATCGGTGTGAGTAGTTACCACAACTTTATAAGTTCTCAGCGTTTATCATTATATGTGAATCAAATTGCTCGAGCGATTCGTTTTGCGCGTCATCAAGCGATGGTGCTTGAAAGTGATGTGGTGTTATGTGGTAGCAGTAATGCGCAACATTGTGATGGCAACTGGCAACACGGCCAAATTATCCTGCAAGGTAAGCGTGTGGTGAAACATTTCCCGCAATTCGATTCTGCTTATCATATTTCCTGGCGTGGAAGTTTGGGAAAAATAAAACAGCTTGAGTTTAATGCTATGGGGGCAGTGGCGGCGCAGGGTAGTTTTTACATCGAGCATCGTCAGCAGCAGTGCCGCATTATTTTGAACCGGTTGGCGCGGCTGCGGGTGGCTTGTGATGAGCGGTCAAAGATTGTACGCCATCATTAATACTTGACCCCAAGGGAGATCATGTTAGCATCAGGGAATGCGTATCATACTATTAGGTCCTCCAGGCGCCGGTAAAGGCACACAGTCACGGTTCATTACTGAAACACTACAAATCCCTCAAATTGCCACCGGTGAAATGTTGCGTGCAGCAGTCGCCGAAGGGTCAGAACTCGGCAAGAAGCTTTCCAGCATTATGTCATCCGGTGAATTGGTGCCTGATGATATTATGGTGCGTTTGGTGGAGCAGCGGATTGCGCAACCGGATTGTGATAACGGTTACTTATTCGATGGTTTTCCACGTACCCGTGCGCAGGCGGAGGCATTGCGCACGCAAAAAATCAAAATTGATTTTGTGATTAATTTTGAAGTGCCCGATGATACGATCGTTGAACGGATCTGTGGGCGCTTAACACATGTTAGCTCGGGCCGTGTCTATCATAAGACGCACAACCCGCCAAAGGTGGAGGGTCTCGATGATGAAACAGGCGAGCCCTTATTTCAGCGTGATGATGACAAAGAGGAAATCGTACGCCACCGTTTAGAAGTTTATCATAAGCAAACCAGCCCCTTAATTGATTACTATCACGATTGGGCGGATTCAGGAGATGAGATGGCACCGCGCTATTATTCTATTTCAGGTATTGGTGCCGTGGATGAGATTAAGCGACGTATTACGGATATTTTAGGGTGAACGTTTATGGATAATAAAATTGTGGCATTGCACAATACTAATTTTGATAATGTGATTGAAGAGAATGGCTGTGTGCTCATCGAGTTTTGGGCCAAGTGGTGTGTGCCGTGTAAAAATTTTCGCAAAGTTGTTGAGAAATTAGTAGATGATTATCCGCAAGTAAAATTTACAACGGTTGATATCGATGAAGAAAAAGAGCTCGCCGATGAATTTGAGGTGCGCAGTATTCCAGCGATTATGGTGTTACGCGATCAATGTGTCGTATCAATGGAGACGGGGGCGATGAGTGATGCCAATCTACGTGAATTACTGGATCAAGCCTTAAAACTCGATATGTCCGATATGAAGCAGTAATTGTCTATCGCTGAGTGCCTAGCGTTATTCGGCACGTGTGTAAAAATCAGTCAGCAAAAAAATAGAGTTGTCATCAATACTTCTAGCAATGTCTCTCAATGATAGGTACAATTCCTGTTCTTTTTCTTCATTAACTATAAAAGGGACTATTATGAATAGATTTGCTAGGATCAGTATCCGATTCATTCTACCAACGTTTATCAGCTTATTATTGTTATTTAACCTCAATAATTCTTTTGCAGCCCATATGCCGACACGTAATCAATCTGCACAAGGTTATTGGCTGACCTGGAGTCAGAAAACTAAAAAACCCAGCAGCGTGATTAAGATTTGGAAGCAGAAAGGTAAGTTTTTTGGAAAAATATACAAAACTTTACCCCATAAGGTAAAAAATCCTTTGGTTCGTTGCACTAAATGTAAGGATTCTCGTAAGAACCGACCTATTTTAGGCTTAACGATTGTTCGTGATATGATTTACAAAGATGGTAAGTACGTGGGAGGCTATATTCTAGATCCGCGGAACGGTAAAGAATACCATGCAACGATGAAGATTGTTAAAAATGGTAAACAACTGCATCTGCGTGGTTATATCGGCTTGCCAATATTTGGGCAGACACGTACTTGGTCTCGTGTATCTGCATCGCAAGTGCGTGGCTTAAAAGGGAAGACCGCGTAGAAAAAATAAAAGGCGGCAGTGATGCCAGAACATGATCTTATTTTTGCGATATTTTTGATATTTACTGGCGCGGCGGTGTTGTCCACCTTCGCGCTCATTACCCGCCAGTCAATGCTAATCGCTTATATCATTCTGGGTATTATTTTAGGTCCTTGGTGTCTCAAACTGATCGGTGATTCCGAAGCTATTAATCACATTGGTGATGTTGGCATTATTTTCTTATTATTTCTGTTAGGTCTTCATTTACCACCACAAAAATTAATACGCATGCTGAAAGAAGTCAGTATGATTGGCTTTGTGAGTTCGTTTGTATTTGCAGCTATAGGTTATCTTATTGCTTGGCTATTTCATTTTACCACGGCGGAATGTTTTATCATTGCCGCTGCCATGATGTTCTCCAGCACGATTATCGGCATTAAGTTATTACCCACAACCGTACTGCATCATCAGCATACGGGTGAAGTGATGATCAGTGTGCTGTTGTTACAAGATTTATTGGCTATTGTTGTTTTGTTAGCGATGCATGCGGCAACGGTTGGGGGATCTGTAGCAAAAGATGTCAGCATGGTGGTGGTAGGGTTTCCAGTAGTATTAATATCAGCTTACTTTTTTGAGCGATGGATTTTGTTACGCCTATTTGCAAAATTTAACCGCATCAAAGAATATATGTTTTTAATTGCAATTGCCTGGTGTTTGGCATTGGCGCAATTTGCTTCTTTCCTTGGGTTGTCCGATGAAATAGGTGCGTTTATCGCAGGTGTTACATTGGCATCAAGCCCAATTGCTATTTACATTGCTGAAAGTTTAAAGCCGGTGCGTGATTTTTTCTTGGTGTTGTTCTTCTTTTCGGTGGGCGCTAGTTTTAATTTAGATTATTTTCCTGAAGTGATCATACCTGCTTTGATTTTGATGTTATCACTATTTGTGATAAAACCGGTGACGTATGGGTTATTGTTGTCACAATATGGAGAGCAGAAAAGTGTTTCTTGGGAGGTGGGTTTTCGGTTGGGGCAGATTAGTGAGTTTTCATTGATTATTGCATTCGTAGGTCTGCGAACACACTTAATTGGAGCTGTTGCTGCTAACTTGATTCAGGCAACGACTATTTTATCATTTATTGTCTCATCCTATTTAGTGGTGATGCGCTACCCCACACCGGTAGCAATGAATGATCGACTGCGGAGAGACTAATGTCATTTTTTGTTTTTTTAATTGTTTTGATTTCGTCGCGTTTTTTACGTCTGAATAGTGGTGCGTATCGTGACGGTTGGCAGCAGGGTTACTGCTCTTGGATTGAAAAACACTTTGTAAAATCGGTGCATGAAAATGGCCTGCTGGGATTGTTATTGTTATTGGTGCCTGTTGTGGTAGTGATTATGATTATTTTTCTGGTGGTGTATCACACAATAGGTGTGGTGGGATATTTTATATTGGATTGTGTGCTGCTGTGGTTTTGTTTGGATTTTAGAGATGTGACAGTGGAGCAGTATAGTGTGGCGCGGTTACGAGGCGTTTTCGGAATCATTTTTTGGTTTGTGCTGTTAGGTCCATTTGGTACATTAGTGTATTTTACGACAGAGTCAATGCATCGGTACTTTGAAAGTACACGGATTGAAGATCATACCAGCAAAGCTGTTTGTGTATTTTTGAATATATTGGATTGGTTGCCTGCGAGACTATTGGGCCTAAGTGTGGCGTTGGTGGGTAGTTTTGCAGCTGTGATGAAATCTTGGATACAGGGTTTGGCGGCACCCTTAAAGAAAATACCCGAATATGTAACAGGTTGGTGTGAATTGGCAATTGAAAAGCAGCATGTGGAATTAGAAAAACAAGAGAAATCTGCTCTGATTAGTTTATTAGATCGGGCATTATGGGTGTGGCTGATTGTGATTGGGCTCATCAATCTTGGTATGTGGCTGGGATAAATTATGTTACAATACCGCCATTTCATTCGTGAGGAAATTTCATGTCAAGTTTAGGTGACCAGGACCCTATTGAAACCCAAGAATGGCGCGATGCGCTGGCATCTGTACTAGAGTTTGAGGGCAAAGAAAGAGCTGAATATATTTTAAGCGAACTAAGTCGCTATGCAAACGAGTGTGGTATTGCATCTGCGGGTGGGGGTATCACAACAGCTTATCTCAATACACTGCCTGAAGCATCAGAGGCAAAGCTTCCTGATGATGGTGTAGCACATCAACAATTAATGGCATATATCCGCTGGAACGCAATGATCTTGGTGTTGCGCGCGTCAGCGAAAAAAGAAGGCTTAGGAGGCCACATCTCTTCTCATGCCGGTATAGCAGATTTATTTGGTATCGGGCTCGATTATGTTTTCCGTGGACGTAATGATAGTAAAAAACAATTAGGCGATCTTGTTTATTTCCAAGGACATTCATCGGAAGGTATTTATGCGCGTGCTTTTTTAGAGGGTCGCATCAGTAAAAAACAAATGGAAAATTTTCGTCAAGAAATTTTTGATGATGGCTTGTCGTCTTATCCGCATCCACATTTGATGCCTGAGTTTTGGCAGTTCGCAACAGTATCATTGGGTTTAAGTTTGGTGTGTGCCATTTACCAGGCGCAGTTTTTGCGTTATTTACAGCATCGTAACTTGTTAAAAACAGACGATCGTCATGTATGGTTGTTCTGCGGTGATGGCGAGATGAGTGAGGTGGAGTCCACCGGTGCGTTGTGGGTGGCAGCACGCGATAAGTTAGATAACTTAACCTTTGTGATCAGTTGTAACATGCAACGTTTAGATGGTCCTGTTTGTGGTAATGGGCAGATTATTCAGGAGCTCGCAGGTGTTTTTGCGGGTGCTGGTTGGAATGTTATTAAAGTTATTTGGGGTGGTAACTGGTACCCGCTATTTCAAAATGATACACAGGGCTTCTTAAGAAAGCGTATCAGTGAACTTGTGGATGGTGAATGGCAGGGTTATGAGAGTAAAGATGCTGCCTATTTTCGTGAGCATTTTTTTGGAAAGTACCCAGAGTTGGCAACACTGGTTGCGGACATGAGTGATGAGGCACTGAAACAATTGCAAGATGGTGGTCATGACCCGCAAAAAATTTATGCTTCGTATCAAGCTGCATTAGAACATAAAGGACAGCCAACAGTTATCTTGGCAAAAACGGTTAAGGGTTACGGTGTCACAGAGGCAGCAGGTTTGAATATTGCGCATAATGTTGATGAAGTGAGTGTTGATGCGCTGAAAGCATTTTGTAAACGATTTGATTTACCGTTAACGGATAAGCAAATTAAAAATTTAGAATTTGCGAAGCCACCAGAAAACAGCCCTGCGATTAAATTCTTGCACGCTCAGCGTAAGAAGCTAGGTGGCTATATGCCTGTTCGCGTGAGCCAGTGTGAAAAACTGAAGATTCCAGATTTATCTCTATTCGATAATTTACTGCAAGGTTTTGGTGATCGTGAAATAGCGAGCACCATGGCGTTCGTGCGTGCACTAACGGCTTTGCTGAAAGATAAAAACATCGGTGACCGGATTGTACCGATTGTGGCTGATGAGGCACGTACTCTTGGTATGGAGGGTTTGTTTAGACAGGTGGGTATTTATGCACCCGAAGGGCAAAAATATACGCCAGAAGATCGTAAGCAATTACTGTATTACCGTGAAGATGCAGCAGGGCAATTGATGCAACAAGGAATTACTGAGACAGGCTCCATGGCGACTTGGGTCGCGGCTGGCACCTCCTATGCAACCAATGCATTACCGATGATTCCGTTTTATGTTTATTATTCGATGTTCGGTTATCAACGAGTGGGTGATTTGTGTTGGGCATCGGGCGATATGATGGTGCGTGGTTTCTTGGTGGGCGGTACTTCTGGCCGCACAACTTTAGCGGGCGAAGGCTTGCAACACCAAGATGGACAGAATGCATTAACGTTTGGTTTGATTCCCAGTTGTCAGGCTTATGATCTGTGCTTTGCTTATGAGATTGCAGTCATTGTGCACAAAGGTTTGCAGCGCATGTATGTCGATCAGGAGGATGTCTTTTATTATATTACGATGATGAATGAATCCTATCAGCATCCACCAATGCCTAAAGGCGCAGAAGAAGATATCATCAAAGGCATGTATTTATTTTTAGAAGGTGATAAAAAATCAAAACATCGCGTGCAGTTGTTAGGTTCTGGAGCTATCTTCCGCGAAGTCATTAAGGCTGCAGAGATTTTACATAAAGAGTTTAAGGTATCAGCCGATGTTTGGGGTGTGACGAGTTTTAATCAATTACGTCGTGACCAAGAATCTGTTGATCGTTATCACCGTTTAAACCCTGACAAAAAAGCTAAAGTATCTCATGTGGCAAAATGTTTAGGAGATCGCAAAGGGCCTGTGATTGCAGCAACCGACTATGTGCGCTTGTTTGCAGAGCAAATCAGCCCTGGGTTATCGCAACCTTATCATGTGTTGGGGACGGACGGTTATGGTCGTAGTGACAATCGTGTAAACTTGCGTGATTTCTTCGAGGTGGATGCGAAAATGATTGCTTATACTGCCTTGAGTGCATTGGCAGATGAAGGTGCTTTTTCGAAAGCAGAGTTGAAGACTGCGATGAAAAAACTAAACATTGATGCAAAACGTCCTGATCCTTGGACTGTTTAACACGCTTAATAAGGGAGGCTCCGAATGGCAATTGAAAAAATTCTAGTTCCAGATATTGGTGGTTCCGAAGCCGATGTGATTGAAATTCTAGTAAAGTCCGGTGATCAAGTGCAGCTAGAAGATGCTTTGATTACAATGGAGGGTGAGAAGGCAACGATGGATGTGCCTGCGCCTGTTGCAGGAAAGATTAAATCTATCGATGTAAAAGTAGGTGATAAATTGGCTGAGGGCCAATTAATTGCAACGATTGAGACTGCAGCAGCAGAAGCGGCTAAGGAAAAATCTAAAGAGACACCTAAAGAGGCACCTAAAAAGTCAGCTGAAGAAGCGCCTAAAGTAGAGCAACAGAAAAACATGTCTAATAGTACTGAGGAAACATTCGCATTTGGTACGGATGTGCATGCAGGTCCTGCAGTGCGGCGAATTGCACAAGAGTTTGGGGTTAATTTACGTAAGATATCTCCAACAGGGCCAAAGCAACGCATTACAAAAGAAGACGTGCAGAAATTTGTGAAGCAGCAATTAAGCGTTGCAGAAAATGGCGGCGGATCTGGGTTTAATTTCCCACCGTTGCCAAAAACAGATTTTGCAAAGTACGGTGATATAGAGTCTCAAGCGCTATCAAAAATTAAAAAAATCTCTGGTGCCAACTTGCATCGAAATTGGGTGGGTATTCCACACGTGACGCAGTTTGATGAAGCTGATATTACTGAGATGGAGGCATTTCGCAAAGAACAAAAATCCATTGCTGCGGCTCAGGGTATTAAGTTAACGCCTTTGGTTTTTATCATGAAGGCAGTTGTAGCGACGTTGAAACAATTTCCTTCATTTAATGCTTCATTGGATGCATCGGGTGAAAATTTAATTGTTAAAAAATATTTTCATATTGGTGTGGCTGTGGATACACCGAATGGTTTGGTTGTGCCTGTAATTCGTGATGTCGATAAAAAAGGTATTTATGCATTAGCTGAAGAATTGGGTGCAATCAGTAAAAAGGCGCGTGAAAAAGGCTTGTCAATGGCGGAGATGCAGGGCGGTTGTTTTACTATTTCAAGTTTGGGCGGTATTGGTGGAACGGCATTTACGCCGATTATCAATGCACCTGAAGTTGCTATATTGGGTGTGTCGCGATCTGCGACTAAGCCTATCTATTTAAAAAGTGAGAATAAATTTGTACCGCGCTTAATGTTGCCATTGTGCTTGTCTTACGATCATCGTGTGATTGATGGTGCAGATGGTGCGCGTTTTATCACGTTCTTATCGAGTCGTTTATCCGATATGAGAACAATTCTTTTATAAGTCATATGTGTTGGAGGTTATAGATGTCAAATAAAGTTGAAGCAGAAGTCGTTGTATTAGGAAGTGGTCCCGGCGGTTATTCTGCTGCGTTTCGTGCATCAGATTTAGGTAAAAAAGTCGTTTTGATTGAGCGTTATGACAATATTGGTGGTGTTTGTTTGAATGTGGGTTGTATTCCCTCAAAAGCATTATTGCACGTCGCAAAAGTTGCTGATGATGCCGAAGAAATGCAGGCGCATGGTGTTGGTTTTGGTAAGCCGACATTTGATATTGAAAAAATCCGTGGTTATAAAGACGGCATCGTTAAAAAGCTAACTGGCGGTCTGAAGATGATGGCAAAACAACGTAAAGTTGAGATCGTCAATGGTTATGGTGAGTTCAGTGGTCCGAATGAGATTACTGTAAAAGATGGCGATGATGTTACAACAGTAACATTCCAACAATGTATTATTGCAGTCGGTTCATTGCCGGTGAAGTTACCTTTTATTCCAGAAGATCCGCGTGTTATCGATTCGACTGGTGCGCTACAGCTTGATGGTGTCGATGGTGAGATGTTGGTAATCGGTGGTGGTATTATCGGTCTTGAGATGGCGACGGTGTATCATACATTAGGAGCCAAGATCAGTATTGTGGAAATGATGGACCAGATTATTCCTGGTGCTGATGCCGATGTTGTGAAGCCACTTTATAATCGTATTAAGAAGCGTTATGAAAGCATCATGTTAAAAACTGGTGTAACAAAAGTTGAGGCCAAAGACGATGGCATGTGGGTGACGTTTGAAGGCGATAATGTACCGGAACAAAACCCAAAACGTTTTGATCGTGTTTTAGTGGCAGTTGGTCGTAGGCCTAATGGTAAGTTAATTGCGGCCGACAAGGCGGGCGTTAATGTGGATGAGCGTGGTTTTATTGCGGTGGATAATCAGCAGCACACCAATGTTCCGCATATTTATGCGATTGGCGATGTGGTGGGTCAGCCGATGTTGGCACATAAGGCTGTGTATGAAGGGCATATTGCCGCAGAAGTGATTGCGGGCAAGAAACACTTTAATGATGCATTATGCATTCCGGGTGTTGCTTACACCGATCCTGAAGTGGCGTGGGTCGGTAAGACCGAGCATGAATTGAAAGAAGCCGGTACGGAATATGATAAAGGTGTTTTCCCGTGGATGGCATCGGGGCGTGCGTTGTCGGTGGATCGTTCGGAAGGATTTACGAAATTATTATTTAATAAGAAAGGTCAAGTGATTGGTGGTGGTATTGTGGGTGTTAATGCAGGTGAGTTGATTTCTGAGGTAGCGCTTGCGATTGAAATGGGTTGTGATGCAGAAGATATTGCGCTGACGATTCATCCACATCCGACTTTGTCAGAGTCGGTCATGATGGCGTCCGAAGTGTATGAAGGCACCATTACGGATTTGTATATTCCGAAAAAGAAAGAGAAGTAGTTTTTAGCGCTTTAACTGCTTTAATAAAAGCTGCAAAAAAAATGCTTGGATGCATGGCAGCATGTGAGTAGTGATGAAACATCAGATGAAGAAGCTGCTGAGGCTGGTACTGCACCTGCTGCTGAAGAGCCGGGTGAAGAAGGTCTGTTGACGAGGGCGAATGCCCTCTTCGGTAACTTCGGTATGTAAGGCTGAGAGGCGATTTATAAAATGCTTTTTATTAATCATTAATACGTGCTATAATGATCGATAAATGGGAGGTTTATCGATCATATGTGGAATTGGCAATCAAAAAAATGGCCTAATTTTCAATGGGATAGCAAGAAGCTGGTGCGCGCTGAAAGCTTATTTATTGAGGGTGCGGGAGTTGTTGCTGGGTCCTTTAGGCACATGCCATCTGATGATCGACAGCTACTTGCAGTTGAATTGATGAGTGCTGAGGCGCTTGATACTTCTGAAATTGAGAATGAGTACCTTGATCGAGACAGTGTACAGTCTTCTATTTGTCGTGAGCTAGGTTTAAAAACGGATAAGCGTATTGCAACGCCTGCAGAGGTGGGTATTGCTGAGATGATGGTAGGCTTGTATCAAACGTTTTCTGACCCACTTTCTGAATCTACAATATTTAAATGGCATCAGATGTTAATGAATGGTCGGCGTGATCTTGATGAGATTGGTTCGTACCGTACACATGTTGATGCTATGCAAATTGTTTCAGGGCCGGATTATGATCGTAAGGTTCATTTTGAGGCGCCACCTTCAGCACAAGTTCCAAAAGAGATGTTGGCTTATTTAGAATGGTTTAGTGCAACATCTCCGGATGGTGTAAGTCCGTTACCTGCGTTAACGCGCGCAGCTATAGCGCATCTATGGTTTGAAAGCATTCATCCATTTGAAGATGGAAATGGCAGAATAGGGCGAGCGATTTCTGAGAAGGTGTTGGCTCAAGGGTTTTCTTCTCCAACAATCACGGTGTTAGCAAAAATTTTGCTTAAGCGGCGTAAAGAATATTATGCTTTTTTAAATGCTGCAAGTAAGAGTTTAGAAATAATGGATTGGATTTTATGGTTTGCTGCAGTAGCTATCGAAGCTCAGAGAAATACATTGGCTTATATGGATTTTATTATTAATAAAACAAAACTGTTGGATCGTGTTCGTAATAAATTAAACCCTCGTCAAGAAAAAGCACTATTAAGGATGTTTAGGGAAGGTCCGAATGGATTCAAGGGAGGATTAAGTGCGACGAATTACATACGACTGACAGGTGCGACAACTGCGAGCACGACACGTGACTTACGTAATCTAGTGGATATGGGTGCTCTTAGGCGAGTAGGTGAGCGTAAATCCACGCGTTATTTTTTGGCAATGAATTTAGACCCGGTTGCAACAGTGAGTGTTAATGATATTTTATAATGATGTTTGCTTGCGCTGCTATGGTTTTGACGGCATCATTCTGGTGGAATAGTGTGTCACCCGTTAGCGAAGAAGCAATTCGCAAACAAGTAGAGTTGCCTGCTTTTAATCCTTAGATGTTAAAATTCTGCGCGTGCAATGCACCAGGCAGATACTGTTCTGGCGCCGTGATGTTTCAGTGTTTTTGCGAGTTCATTCAGCGTATTACCCGTCGTTAAGACATCGTCAAAAATCACTACGTTTTTTTTAGCAATATTACCCTTATATTGAAAAGCGTGTTTGATATTGGTAATGCGTTTATGCAGTGGTAGGTCTGATTGTGCTTGCGTGTTTTTTATGCGGATGCAGTCGTATTTTATGATAGGTATTTTAAGTTTTTTGCTAATAGGCTTAGCCAATTCGAGTGCCTGATTAAACCCGCGTTGACGTAGGCGTTTACTGTGTAGTGGTACAGGAATAATAATGTCAGGTAATAATTTTCCAGAGAGTGACTTTAAAAATAACTGACTGAGTGATTTCGAATAGAGTAATTTTTTATTGAATTTCAGTTGTGTGATGAAATTGCTAATCGGTTGTTGATAGCGCAGTAGTGCAAAGCAGTGATCGAGTTCGTTAGGTTTTTGTAGGCATTCGCCACAAAGATCGAGTGGGGTTGATACTTTGAGTGGGCGCGCACACTGATGGCATGCGAGAGCGTTCCAGGGAAGTGTCGGTTGGCAATATTCACAGATGAGTTGGCCGTTATGTGAAATACTTTTACATAGGAAACAGTTTATCTTGAATAGATTCATTAAAATAAATTAGTGTGATAAATGGATTAGAGCTGATAAATATCCAGCTAATGCCAGGGTGCAAGTAATGATGGTGCCTACCATCCAGCGCCGATCGCTACGCAATTCACGTCGGTATTCACGGTGCTCTTGACCCCAGTTGGCGAGTAGTTCTTTGTGCTTTTGATCCCACTTCTTATCATTCTCTTCCATGATTTTATCATGTTTTTCAATGATTTTATCAAGACCTTCATTCAACATGGTTGTAACCTCATCTTTATTAAAGAGATTCCAGATTTCACAATCTGTGAGCATTGTGACTATAGCGTCTGCCTGCTCCGCTGACAGATCGCCAATAGAAAGCATTTTAGCATACATGACCTTATTGACTTGATCAATACCGTACTATTATCTCGTCATTGTAGCTGGGGTTTTAACAAAGTAGTTGGGGTAATGAGAAAGAGACAGTAATAAATATGAAATTCACCGTTTGATTGACAACTAAATTTGGACTGCTATTAATTTATTTGTTACTATTTCGCATAGATACACTATTGGGAGGTTATTATGCGTAGAGCTGGTTCTGGAAGAAATTGTGTTGTCGTTCCTGCTCCTGTTGATATTATTGAGGTGAAAGTATCTAAGGCAGCAGAGAGTTTTGATTTAAACCTACTTTTTAATAATGCTGATGAGCGTGATGTATTTTTTAGAAGTATGCGTTGGGATTTGAGAAAAAAATATGAGAATGATGGAACGCCAGCTGCTAATCGGCCTGTTTTTAAATGTTCAAGGTCAAAGGATGCCAAAGAATTGGTTACTATGGTAGGTTATGAGTCTAAAAATGGCTACTATGCAGTTAGAACTTACAGTTATTCTATTAGGGATAGACTTCTTCGTTTGTTTACGGATGAAACGAAACGAGAGATGGGTTTTTACGAAGTGCATCCTGGTGCTGGAGCTATCTTTTTTGAAAAAGAAGGCGGGTTGTTTTGCGGAAGGTCTTTTTCTATTTTGGTTGGTGTTGCAAGAGTTGATGCAGTTTCTGCAGCTGCTGCTAGGGCTTCAGGCGCTTTTTCTGCAGGAGCTGCAGCTGCCCCTGTTGATATAAGACGAGTGGTGGCTGCTCGCAAGAGTGTATTTCAACCTATCTAGGGCTTATTTTATCAGACTGCTGTCGTTCAAAGTGACTTATAGGTGGGCAGACAATAACGAGGACTCAAATTAGAAAGCAGATGTTCTGGTAAAGCGTGCTGTTCAGCTATGCAGGCAGTTTGGACGATAGTGTGAGCGAGCAGCCGCAGTGTATACGAAAATACATGAGCAGCGCAGCGAACGCTATCGTTCAAAATGGCTCATAGGTGAGCAGACAATAACGAGGGCTTTCAAACTAACTAAAGTGATTTGTGGCAGGGGATCATGGATCTTAATACATCATCCTTCTTAATACAATGATGTCGAATCGCCGCCATGATATGAATAGCGGCTAATGCAACTAATACCCACGCCAAAACAATATGAATTTCTTCGGCGGTATGCGCAAGGTGCCTATTCAGGTGAACCCAAGGCGCAGGTATTTTAACAAGCCACCAGAAGTTTGGCGCATAACCTGCTGCCGTTGAATATATCCAGCCACTCAACGGCATTGCAATTAAAACAAGATACATCAGGAAGTGAGAAAACCCTGCAATTCGTCTCAGTCCATTTGACATGTGTTTGGGTAGACGGGGCCTTTGATTGCCAGCGCGCCAGCATACGCGGAGAATCATTAAAAATAATATTGTCAGCCCAGTGGACTTATGTATTGTGTAGACAGTTGCTTTCGTGGCACCAGAGGCATCCTGCATAAAGAAGCCGAGGAAGATCATGAAAATCACCAATAGCGCGATAATCCAGTGAAAGCCTTTAGCGATAATGCCGTAACTGCGTTCTGTGTTATAGAGTGCCATTAATTTATTCCTTTTTATGCTCAACACAAAATATTCTAGCATGAAGATTGTCAGAACTCGAGCCTGGTAAAACAGATAAGAAATTGATTATTATGGTTGGCACTATTCCGCGAGGATATTAACAGTATTTGTTTTGATGCGAGTAGCGCCAAGGAAGGGCGCGGGATGGGCCAGGGATGGCCCCTCGAGCTGAAAAACAAATACTGTTGATAGCTTCAAAGCGGATAGGTCGTAAGAATACAAAAGTTTATTGGAGTATTATTTTATATGGTGGTTCATATTGCAGACTTATGCTAAAATCGCTCGCTATGAAGCAAGCGACACAAACAATTGATGAAATGGCCTATAAGCAACGCCTAAAACAAGCAGACCGTGAATTATTACACGCAAGCTTTTTGCAGCAAGAAATCGCTAAACGTCTATTCGATCAGTTGCAACTAATGACAATCAAGCCTGAAATAATTTTAGATGTCAGTCATTATGCAGGTCATACATACTCTAGCCTGCAGCAGCTTTATCCAAAATCAGAATGCATCCATGTTAGTGCTGTTGAGGCGATTGCAGAATCAAATCATGTTATTGCTAATAATGAAAAACTTCCTTTTGAGAATGCTTCAGTCGATCTGATCGTGTCACATTTAAGTTTTGACTGGCAGAGTGATTTGATGATGTGCTTTAAAGAGTTCGCACGCGTATTAAAAAAAGACGGGCTGCTGATTTTTTCAATGTATGGCCCCGGTACCTTGCAAGAACTACGTTATGCATTTTCGCAAGTGAGTGAGCACCCACATGTACATGCCTTTTTTGATATGCACGATATTGGTGATTGGTTGATGCAATCAGGATTAACAGAGCCAGTGATGGTGAAAGAAATGTTGACGTTACGCTATGCCACACTGGACTTATTGTTTAAAGACTTAAGACAGTCTGCCTCGCAAAATACCTTATTTGATAGAGCGCGAGGCTTAATGGGCAAACAATGTTGGCAGAAGATGTTGAAGGCTTACGAAGTGTTTCGTGAGAATGGCAAATTACCAGCAACATTTGAAATTGCTTTCGGTCATGCTTGGAAGCCTCAACTTACTCAGACAGTTGAAGATAATGAGGTGCGTGTTTCTATTGAGTCTATTTCACGTGCCAGTCGTTCTTGAATGGATTTAATAACACCGCCTTTATCTAAACCACATTCTGTTAGCATTTGTGTAGGGTTACCATGCTCAATATAACAATCAGGTAAACCTAGTTGCAAAACAGAAGTGGTAATATTATTTTCGTTCAAGCATTCGCAAACTGCAGAACCTGCGCCACCCATGATGGCATTTTCCTCGATAGTGACCAGTAGTGAATGATCTTGCGCCATTCTAATAATCATGTCGCGGTCAATGGGCTTTATAAAACGCATATTAACAACAGTTGCATTAATGACTTCAGCTGCCTCAAGAGCGGGTTGCAGCATACTGCCAAAGGCGAGTATTGCAACCTTATTCCCATGTTTTTGCAAAACAGATTTTCCGATCGGATATGCTTGCATGTTAGTCTCAATATTAACGCCAGCGCCGCTTCCCCGTGGGTAACGAATGGCGGCAGGACCGTTGTATTGATAGCCGGTAAATAACATCTGGCGGCATTCGTTTTCATTAGCAGGCGCCATGATCACCATGTTCGGGATACAGCGCATATAACTTAAATCAAAGCTGCCAGCATGTGTTGGCCCATCGCTGCCGACGAGTCCGGCGCGATCGATTGCAAAGGTTACATCAAGATTTTGCAGAGCAACGTCATGAATCAATTGGTCGTAGCCTCGTTGTAAAAAGGTTGAGTAGATTGCAACAATAGGTTTTTTGCCTTCGGTGGCAAGACCTGCCGCAAATGTTACGCTGTGTTGTTCGGCAATGCCGACATCAAAATATTGTTTTGGAAACTGTTTTGTAAATTGTGTCATGCCAGAGCCTTCGCTCATGGCAGGTGTAATGGCAACCAGCTCATTGTGTTGTGGTGCCATATCACAAAGCCATTGACCAAATATTTGTGAGTAGGTGGGTGGTGGCACTTTGCTGGGCGCGGGCTTGGTGTTACCGCTATAAAACCCAGGTTTTACAGCATGATACTTGATCTGTTGTTGTTCCGCGGGTTGATAGCCCTTGCCTTTAACAGTAATGATATGTAAAAACTTAGCGCCTTTGAGTGAGCGAATGGTTTGTAATGTTTTAACAAGTGTTATGATGTCGTGCCCATCAATAGGCCCAATATAATTAAAGCCTAGTTCTTCGAAGATGGTGCCCGGTGAGATCATGCCTTTTAAATGTGTTTCGGTCCGTTTTGCAAGACGTGACAGTGGTGGCATTTTGCTGAGTACTTTTTTGCTGCCTTCGCGGATATGCATATACAATTTTCCAGATAGAATGCGTGCAAGATACTTATTGAGTGCGCCAACATTTTCAGAGATTGACATATCGTTGTCATTTAGAACGACAAGCATATTAGGATCTAGATCACCTGCATGATTGAGCGCTTCAAACGCCATGCCACCTGTTAGGCCACCGTCACCAATAATAGCCACAGCGCGACGATCGTTATTGTCTGCTTTAAAAGCTGCGGCCATGCCCAACGCTGCACTGATGGAGGTGCTTGAATGACCGACGCCAAAGCTATCGAATTCACTTTCACTGCGTTTGCAAAAAGGCGCTAACCCTCCGGGTTGTTTGATGGTGTTGAGGCGCTCAAGCCTGCCGGTCAACATTTTGTGAATGTAAGCCTGATGACCCACATCCCATACCAGGCGATCGTTGGGGGTATCGTAGACATAGTGTAGCGCGATCGTGATCTCAACAGCGCCCATACTAGCGCCAAAGTGGCCACCACATTGGTCTAGGCTTTGTAGCATGTAGTGACGGCACTCATCTGCGAGCTGCGGAAGATGGTCAATATTTAGCCGACGCAAATCGTCAGGCGAATCGATTGCAGCCAGGAGAGGGAATTGTACTGTTAAGTCTGTTTGTGTTTTCACGTTGCTATAGTAATGGATTTGTTCATGGGCTGCTACCGTTAATAGTGGCGCTCAATCACATAATCTAGTAATTGTTCAAGCGATTCGGTGCGGTCTGGAATGAGTTGTAATGCATCGAATGCTTTCACCTTTAGTTCGTGTAGTATTTGGTGGCTTTCTGAGGCGCCTAGGATGGCCGGATAGGTCGCCTTATTGGATTTAACGTCCGTACCAGCAGGTTTGCCGAGGGTCTCTGTTTTGCCTTCAATGTCTAATAGATCGTCTTTGACCTGGAAAGCGAGCCCCATTGCGTTGGCAAATTGATCGAGTGCATTCAGTGTATTGCTATCGTCACAGCCTGCCGCATAAGCGCCGAGTTGTACACTTGCGCGAATCAGTGCGCCAGTTTTATGTAGATGCAATTGGTCGAGTTGATCACGTTGTAATGATTGGCCTTGCGATGCAAGATCGAATGCTTGTCCTCCTACCATGCCATCACTGCCACTGGCATTCGCAAGTACGCGAATCATTTTTAATTGTAATTTTCGTGAAGGTGTATCACGTTCGTAGGCTAATATTTCAAATGCAAGACATTGTAGTGCATCACCCGCCAAGATAGCAGTAGCTTCATCAAAGGCTTTATGACAACTGGGTTTGCCGCGGCGCAAATCATCGTCATCCATCGTGGGTAGGTCATCATGTACGAGTGAGTAGCAATGAATTAATTCCACTGCCATTGCAGCATAATCCAGTGAATCGAGTCCTGCGCCGAGTGTCGTGCCTGTTAAGTAGACGAGTGTTGGGCGCAATCGCTTGCCACCATTAAATACAGCGTAATGTATTGCTTCATTTAATTTTGATTGTTGTGCTGCGTTTTTCGCAGGTAGCCACTTTTTAAGCTGTTGTTCGATGTGCTGTTGATAGTGTTTATTCATGGTTGTTAAAATCTTGTAGTTGAGCTTCACCATTTTTTTGCATCAGTATCTGCACTTTTTGTTCGGCGCTGCTGAGGGCAGTTTGGCATTCGCGTATTAGACCAATGCCCGTTTCGAAATTTTTTAATGACTGCTCGAGTGGGATATCGCCTTGCTCCATCTTTTCGACGAGTTGGTTGAGTTTGTCAAAGGATTTTTCGAAATTGAATTCTTTAGGTTTCTTATTTGCCATAGTAGCTTCCTGTTATAACTCATTGAATATAGGTATCTTCTGCTCTCAGTATCTGAACTCAGACCATTATATTCGTTATGAGTTATCAAATCAATTGATGCTGTTTAAGCAGCTGAACCGCCTGTTCATACTGGTCATCTTCAACCATTAATTTGACTTCATTGGTAGGCCAAAGTTGATGGAAGGCATCATCACTAGTTTGACAGGCAATACCTTGGGATTCTAAGAGTCCTTTGGCGATGTGTGCATCAATGCTATTGGAGAATGTTGCGACTTCTTTCATGCGGGCATTCTATCATAAAGAAGGTATTTAACCATACAATGTATCCTGATAAACTTGAGTATTCGTTAAGGACAACGAGGAGTCTAAAGTGGCATTAAGAAAAGATATAGGCACAATGGGACTGTTATTTGCCTCGGTTGCTGGAATTGTGGGTTCTGGTTGGTTGTTTGCTCCCTTTTTTGCAGCAAAGGCTGCAGGTCCTGCATCCATGATTTCGTGGTGTATTGGTTTTGCTTTAATCCTGTTAATTGCCTTATGTTTTGCTGAAATTAGTAGTTTAATACCCGTCGCTGGTGGCGTGGTGCACTATATTAAATTAAGTCATGGGTTTTCAGCGAGCCTTATTATTAGTTGGTTGAACTGGATCTCGTTTGTTATGGCGCCTGCGATAGAGGTACAAGCCACGCTGCAATATATGACACACTACTGGCCGGATCTTATGAGAACTACGGCGACAGGTCATCCGTTGACAGCATTGGGTTTTGGTGTGGCGGCGTTGTTGTTAGCATTTTTTATGATTATAAATAGTATTGGGATTAAATATGTTATTAAATTAAATAGTGTGACGGTGTGGTGGAAGTTGGTAGTGCCGGTTGTGACGGTTATTACGTTAATATGCGTTCATTTTAATGCACATAATTTTCATTCTGCTGATGGTTTTGCGCCAATGGGGATTGGCGGTATTTTTTCTGCTGTGACAGCAGGTGGTATTGTTTATTCATTTATGGGTTTTCGTCAGGCAGTGGTGCTTGCAGGTGAGGCAAAAAATCCTGGTAAGATACTTCCAATAGCGGTGATCGGATCACTGGCTATTACATTAATTCTTTATTTGTTATTACAAATTGGTTTTATAGGAGCATTGAGTCCTGCGTATATTGCGCAAGGTTGGTCTCATATGCACTTAATGGGAGGTGCGGGCCCATTTGTTGATATCGCAGCTTTTTTAGGTGTTGTATGGTTGGTGGGGCTCTTATATATAGATGCTGTTATTTCTCCTTCAGGCACAGGGCTTATTTTTACAGCATCAACAGCGCGCATTATATATGCGATGTCAGTTGCAAAGATTCTGCCGAAAGTTTTTAATAAGACAAATCGTTTTGGGGCGCCTTATTCGGCTGTAATACTTAACTTTTTAGTGTCATTAATATTTTTCTTTCCATTTCCTGGCTGGCAAAGCATGGTGAAGTTTTTAGCCGGCATATCGGTATTAGCCTATGCTGTTGGTCCGGTTTCATTGATGGCTTTTCGTCAGCAATTGCCAGAATTAAAGCGACATTTCAGCGTGCCGTTTGCGAAAGTTTTTACGTATCTTACATTTGTTGCATGTAGTCTTATTATATTGTGGTCGGGGTGGAGAACGGTGATGGTGTTATGCATTACGGTGGCGATTGGATTTGTATTCATGGGGATTCATCTTTTGCGGCAACATTATCGTCGAAAGGAAGCGTTGTCAGAGCATGTCGGGGTAGTGTGGTTGATGGTGTATGTTGTTATGTTGGCTGTTGTCAGTTATTTGGGAAGTTTTGGCGGTATTCAATTGTTAGGTACGGTTTGGGATGTCGTTATTACTGCGGTACTTTCATCGATTATTTTTTATTTTGCGCAAAAGACACGATTGCCTAATGATGCTGTGCAGTCATACTTGGAGCTTTTGAGAAGTTCGTAATTGGGGAAGTATTACGGTATTGATTCTGGTGGGTTAGGCATGTCAGTATTGGCGTCATGAAGCTAGAGCTAGATAGTTTAAAGTGTGCTAAAATGCTTTCTAATGGCGGTCTGAATACGGGTCAAGCGGATGCCATAGCGATGGCGCTGACAGACTGCGAGATATGGAATCTTTTTAATCGTGATGAGGTGATGACTATGGTTAATGAAGGGCTTGATAGAATTATTGAAAAATATGAGAGAAAATGGGCGGAGGATCAACGGCGTTTGGATGATAAGCATCGTGAAGATTTGCGGGAACTACGAATTGGCAGGCGTTGGTTAACAGGGCTCATTATCACTTGTACCCTTGCACTAGCGGGCTACTTATCAGCCTTGATTCATATAACACATTAACATAGATTAATTACTTTCACCGACTTGATGGCTGTCGCGTGCACCAAAAATCGCCTCTGCGTGAGCATAGTATTTAAATTCTAATAAATTATTACTGGGGTCCACTAAAAAGAATGAGTGGTGCTCTGTCATTTTTCCTGGAAAGCGCATACTTTCTTCACGATAAAATTTGAGCGAATGTTTTTTTGCGCGAGTCAATAATGTTTCATACTCTTTGAGGGTTTTAAAAATTAAACCAAAATGACGTGGGTAGATCGCTTCAGGTAATTCAGGGCATGTGTCGGCGCCATGAGCTACCACTTGGTTTTCACCAATATTTAGAATCATGGCATGTTC